>CAMCJI010000127.1 GCA_945874805.1 Asaia bogorensis
CGCTACCCACCATCCCCTCCGCCGCCGCCAACTCCTCCGGCGTGTTCACATTGAAAAACGGATCGAACGGCGCGACGGCAAAGTCCACCGCCACCACCCCATGCTCCGCCGTCCAGCGGTCGATCTTGCGCATCCCCGTCCGCAGCGCCGCCTCCAGCGCGTCCGCCAGCGCCACAGGCCAAAGCCCGATCACCGGATGCGTCCACCCGCCGGAGGCCGCGCAGGCCAAAGCCACCCCCGCCGCCGCCCGCTCGGCCAGCAGCCGCGCCACCAGATCATCCGGCAAAAACGGCGTATCCGTCGGCACGGAGACGATATCCGCATACCCCCGCGCCGCCGCCCAACGCATGCCTGCCAGCACGCCCACCAACGGCCCGGGGAAATCCGGCAAGGGATCGGCCACCACCTCCAGCCCGTACCCGGCAAACCGCGCCGCATCGCCATTGGCGTTCAGCACCATCGCGCGCACCTGCGGCCCGATCCGGCCGATTGCGTGGTCCAGCAGCGTCCGCCCGCCCAAGATCCGCAGCGGCTTGTCGCCCTCGCCCATCCGCTGCCCCCGCCCCCCGGCCAGCAGCACCGCGGCCACCTGCTTGTCATCCGGCATCCAACATCCTTTCCTTCGCAGGTGCAGCATGGCATGGATAGCCGCGAGAGGGAGGCAGACCATGGCGCGCATTCATATCACCGGCGCCTCGGGCGCAGGAGTCAGCACGCTCGGCCGCGCCTTGGCCGAGGTGATCGCCACCCCCTGCCACGACACCGACGATGTCTTCTGGCTCCCCACGGACCCCCCCTATGTCGAAGCCCGCCCGATCCCCGACCGCCTCGCCTTGCTCGAACAGCAGCTCGGCCACTCCTGGGTCCTCGCCGGCTCGCTTGACGGCTGGGGCGACGGCCTGATCCCCCGCTTCGACCTCGTCGTCTTCCTGCGCACCCCCACGCCCCTGCGTCTCGCCCGCCTGCGCCGGCGCGAACGCGCCGCCTTCGGCCTGGCACTCGACCCCGGCGGCGTCATGCACGACGCGCATGAGGCCTTCATCGCCTGGGCCGCCGCTTATGACGACACGCAAACCGGCCGCAACCTCACCCGCCACCTCGCCTGGCTGGAAACCCTGCCCTGCCCCGTCCTGCATCTCGACGGCAGCGAGCCCATCCCCGCCCTCGTGGACGAAGTCCTCAAACACCTCAGGCAGTTGTAGCCGGCTTCCGCCTGCCCGCGAGAAACGCCGCCATCCGCTCCGCCGGCTCGGGCGAGGCCCAGCTCGCGGCGAAACTGTCGATCCCCGCCTGGATGGCGCCGGCCGGCGTCAGCTCCTCCCACGCCGCCATCAGCGCCTTCTGCGCGCGCACCGCCTGCGGCCCGCCGGCCAGGATATCGCCGACGACGCGCGCGATCGCCGCATCCACATCCTCGGCCACCTCCTCCACGAATCCCCAGGAAAGTGCCGTGGCCGCATCGATGATCTCGCCGGTCAGCAGCAGCCGCCGCGTCCGCCCCCAGCCGATCAGCATCGGCAGCAACGCCGCCTCGATCACGCTGGGAATGCCCATCCGCACCTCCGGCATGCCGAACCGCGCGCCCGTCTGCGCCACCCGCAGATCGCAGGCCGCGGCGATCTCCATGCCGCCGCCGAGCGCCCAGCCTTCGCACCGGGCGATCACCGGCACCGGGCAGGCCCGGATCGCCGCCATCGCGCCATGCAGCCCGGAAATGAACGCCCGCCCGCGCGCCACGTCCAGCGTCGCCATCTCGACGATATCGGCCCCGCCGATGAACGCCCGATCCCCCTCGCCGCGCAGCACCACCACCCGGAGCCGCGGCTCGGCGGAGAGCCGCTGGAACGTCTCCGCCAGCCCCGCCACCGCCGCACTGCCGACGATATTGAGCTTGCCCGGATTGGCCACCGTCACCGTGGCCACCAGCCCCTCCGCCCGTTCCTCGATCGCAACCCCGATGCGCATTGCCATTTCCCCCGATCCTCCCAATATCCGCTCTCAGTTCAGCACAAGGGGATAGCAGTGCAGCGCGAAATTGCCACACTCGGCGGCGGATGCTTCTGGTGCCTGGAGGCCGTTTACCTCGGCCTGCGCGGCGTCCTCGCGGTCAAATCCGGCTATGCCGGCGGCCATGTCGACCACCCGACCTATGAGGCGGTCTGCGCCAAAACCACCGGCCACGCCGAAATCGTCCAGATCACCTACGACGCCGACGAGGTCAGCTTCGACGACCTGCTGCGCGTCTTCTTCACCATCCACGACCCCACCACCCCGAACCGCCAGGGCAACGACGTCGGGCCGCAATACCGCTCGATCATCCTCACCCACAGCCCCGCCCAGGCCGAAGCGGCCCAGCGCATCATGGCCGAGGTCACCACCGCCGCCATCTGGCCCGGCAAGCTGGTCACGGAAGTCGTCCCCGCCACCACCGTCTGGCCGGCGGAGGCGGAGCACGACGACTACTTCAACCGCAACCCCTGGGCCGGCTACTGCCGCGCGGTCGTCGCCCCGAAAGTGGCAAAGTTCCGCAAACTCTACGCCGACCGGCTCAAGGCCTAGTCTGCGCGCGGTGTATCAGCCGGCCGGTATCGCTGCGCGATGCCGACCCGGCTGAAACCGCTCAAAGCCTAGGGAATCAAAACCAAAATCGCATCCCCCTCCAGCTTCACCGGGAAGGTCTTGATATCCTCCTCGATCGGCGCGCCCTGGCCCTTCCCGGTCCGCACATCGAACTGCCCCGCATGCAGCGGGCATTCGATGAGGCAGCCCTCCAGCCACCCGTCCGTCAGGAGCGCGAAGGCGTGGCTGCAAATATTGTCGGTGCAATGCAGCCCGCCGTCCTCCAGATGATAGATCGCCAGATCCATCCCCTGCACCTTCACCGGCTTGGCGCTGCCCTTGGCAACATCCGCCAGACTGGCGACTCGCACCCAGTTTCCTGCTTCACTCATCCCATGATCATCCCGTTCTTCGATTCCGACCCTGTCATGATGCCCCAACCCCTCCCTGCTGTCTCCGGGGCCCGGCCATGAGCGTCCACGTCATCATCGGCGCCGGCCAGGCCGGCGGCTATGCCGCGATGGCCCTGCGCGAAGCCGGCTTCACCGGCCGCATCCTCCTCCTCGGCGAGGAGCCGCTGCGCCCCTACGAACGCCCCCCCCTCTCGAAAGACGTCCTGCTCGCCGCCGAAACCCCGCCCCCCGCCTATTTCCACAGCGAAGCCCGCTACGCCGAACGCGAAATCGAGCTCCGCCTCTCCACCCGCGTCGAAGCTATCGACCCCGCCGCCGCCCGCCTCCGCCTGGCCGACCGCGAAACCCTCGCCTACGACAAGCTGCTGATCGCCACCGGCGGCACCGCCCGCCGCCTGCCCATCCCCGGCGGCGAGCGCATCCTCTACCTCCGCACCCGTGAGGACGCGCTGCGCCTGCGCGCCACCCTCACCCCCGGCACCCGCGTCGTCTGCATCGGCGCCGGCGTCATCGGCCTGGAGATCGCCGCCTCCGCCCGCACCCGCGGCTGCGAGGTCGCGGTGGTCGAGGCCGGGCCCGCCCCCATGGGCCGCTCCCTCACCCCCCCGCTCGCCGCCTGGATCGCTGGCCTGCACACACGCCACGGCGTCGCCCTGCACTTCGCAGCCGGGGTCGAGCGCCTGGACGCCACCCACGTCCACTGCGCCGGCGGCCTGTCCCTCCCGGCGGACGTCGTCGTCGCCGGCGTCGGTATGGTCCGCGCCACCGAACTCGCCGAAGCCGCCGACCTCGCGCTGGACCACGGCATCGTCGTCGACGAATACGGCCAGACTGGCACCCCCAACATCTACGCCGCCGGCGACGTCGCCGCCTTCTGGAACCCCCGCCTCGGCCGCCGCCTCCGCCAGGAGACGTGGCGCCACGCCATGAACCACGGCATCGCCACCGGCCGCAGCATGGCCGGCACCATCAGCCCCTACGACGACATCCCCTGGTTCTGGACCGACCAGCACGGCATCAACCTCCAGGTCGCCGGCCTCGCCGAGGGCAGCACCCACACCATCCTGCGCGGCGACATGGCCACCGCCAGCTTCTGCGCCTTCCACCTCAACGCCGCCGGCGCCGTCATCGCCGCCGAGGGCGTCGGCGCCACCCGCGAAATCCGCGCCGCCATGGAGCTCATCCGCCTCGCCTGCCCGGTCGACCCCGCCGCCCTCTCCGACTCCGCGACAAACCTCCAGCGCCTCGTCGCAACCCTGAAGGCCTGAGCTATGCGTTGACGCCTCCCCCCGCCGCAGGGACACTCCGCCCAGGGAGAAAATGACTCATGTGGCTGTTCATGTTGCCCAGCGTGCTGGTGATGGCGCTGGTGCTGCTCTACCCGTTCCTGTCAGCCCTCTACTACAGCTTTACCGACTACCGCCTCGGCGGCCCGCCCACCCGCTTCATCGGGCTGGACAACTACACCAGCCTGCTGACCGAGCAGCGCTTCTGGGCGGACCTGCTGAACACCATCGGCCTCGTCGGCGCCTCGGTCGCCCTGCAACTCGTCATCGGCATGGCCCTCGCTTTGGGCCTCTACGCGATGACGCGCGGCGTCCGCCTCATCTCCATCCTCAACTTCCTCCCCCACGTCGTCACCCCCGTCGTCGGCGGCATCTTCCTCAAATGGCTCTTCGTCGGCCGCTGGGGCCTGCTCGACGCGACGCTCATCTCCTTCGACATCTTCCCGCCGGACTGGCTGGGCGACCCCTTCTGGGCCCGCTTCACCGTGGTGATGGCCGACACCTGGAAGTTCATGCCCTTCCTCATGCTCGTCCTCTACGCCGGCCTGCAGAGCTTCGACACGGCCCTGCTCGAAGCCGCCAGCATCGACGGTGCCAACTGGTGGCAACGCCTGCGCTACGTTATCCTGCCGATGATGAAGCCACTGATATTGTTCGTCGTCGCCATCCGCACGATGGACGCCTTCCGCTTCTTCGACCTCGTCTACGTCCTCACCAACGGCGGCCCCGGCACCGCCACCGAAACCATCACCCTCTACACCTACCAGATCGGCTTCCGCATGCTTGAAATCGGCCGCGCCAGCGCCCTCGGCATGCTCACCCTCGTCATCGTCGCGATGATGGTCGCCGGCCTCATCTGGTTCATGACCCGCCGCGGCCGGGAAGCCTTCTGATGCGCAGCAAATTCCGCAACCAGATGCTCCTGCTGGCGGTGATGTCCGCCTTCACCCTGGTCAACCTCATCCCCATCCTCTGGGGCCTCATCATCTCCCTCAAACAACCAGGCGACGCCTTCTCCATCCCCCCAACCCTGATCTTCGAGCCGACGCTGATCTTCCACCGCGAAGTCTGGGTCGAAAAAGGCTTCCTCTCCTTCCTCTGGAACAGCCTCGTCATCGCCGCCGGCACCGTCCTCATCTCCGTCCCCATCGGCACCCTCGCCGCCTACGGCCTGGCCCGCACCCGCTCCCGCCACGCCTCCAGCCTGCTCTTCGGCCTGCTTGCCGTGCGCATGCTGCCGCAAATCCTGCTCGCTTTGCCCTTCTTCGTGATGGCCCGGTTCCTCTCCCTGGTGGACACCTACATCATGATGATCCTGGCCATGGTCGCGGTGAACCAACCCTTCACCATCTGGCTCATGCGCAGCTTCTTCGTCGACGTCCCCATCGAACTCGACGAAGCCGCCACCATCGACGGCTGCAACCGCTGGCAAGCCTTCTGGCACGTCGTCCTCCCCGCCGTCCGCCCAGGCCTCGCCGTCACCTCGCTCTTCTCGATGCTCCTCGCCTACAACGAATTCCTCTTCGCCCTGATCCTGACAGGCAAAAACACCAAAACCCTGCCCGTCGCCATCGCCGAATACGGCGGAGAAGACATCCAATACTGGTCCATCTCCGCCGCCGCCGCGATCGGCATCATGCTCCCCGCCGTCATCTTCACCCTGCTCGTCCAACGCCACCTGATCCGCGGGCTGACGTTTGGGGCTGTGAAGGGGTAGGAAGGAAAAGGGCAGGAAGAATCTTCTTTTTGTGAACAAAAAGAAGCAAAAAAACTTTTGTTCGTTGGGTTGCGGCTGGCCCCCGAGAGCCCGGCTGTCCACCTCAGATTCCTGGCTTCGCCGCCACTTGAACCAAACATCCGACCAATCGGCGAAGCCCAAAAACCCCACCAACGCCAACCCCCTCCCACGCCATCAAAGCCCCAACCCAACGAACAAAAGTTTTTTGCTTCTTTTTTTCAAAAAAGAAGACCCTTGCCTTCCCCTTGCCTGGCTTCCCCCTGCCTCCCCGACCCTTCCCTTCCCCGTCCCACTCAAACCGACTACCATCCCCCGCAAAACCTGCGAGGCCCGTCATGAACGTGCAAACCCGCGACGTCCCCACCATCGACGCCACCAGCCGCACGGCGATTGCCGATTGTGACCTGCATCTCGGCCCGGCTTCGATGCGTGAGCTTTTCCCGTTCCTCTCGCAGCGTTGGCAGACCCATATCGACACGTTTGGCGTCTCGCATCGTACGGCGATGCAGCACGGCCTGCCGAACTATCCGAAGGCCCAGCCCAATGCGGCACGGCGCGATTCCTGGCCGCCGAGTGGCCGGCCGCCTGGCACTGATCTGGACTTCATCCGCAGCCAGCATCTCGACCCGTTCAATGTGCAGCTGGGCCTGATCAACCCGCCGGCCCCGTCGAACAGCCCGCGCAATGCCGATCTCGGCAACGCGCTCGCTTCAGCGATGAACGACTTCCAGAAGCATTGCCTCGTCGAGCCCGAGCCGCGCCTGCGCGCTTCGGTCGTCGTCAATGCCGAGGATGCGGACGCGTCGGTGGCCGAGATCGAGCGCCGCGCCGGCGATCCGGCGTTTGCGCATGTGCTGCTGTTCGGCCGCACCAATGAGCCGATGGGCACCCGCCGCTACCGCCGCATTTTCGCGGCAGCGGCGGCGGCGAACCTGCCGGTTGCCGTCCACGCGTTCGGCTTCGGTGGCAACCCCAACACTGTCGGCGGCTGGGCGAGCTACTACATCGAGGACATGCTGGGCCACGCCCAAAGTTCGATGGCCCAGCTCGCCAGCATGGTGATGGAGGGCGTGTTCGCCGAGATCCCCACCCTGCGCTATGTGATGATCGAGGGCGGGTTCGGCTGGGTGCCTTCGCTGTGCTGGCGGATGGACCGCGCCTGGAAGCAGTTGCGCGCCGAGACCCCGCATCTCACGCGCCTGCCGAGTGAGTACATCAAATCCCAGGTCTGGTTCACCACCCAGCCGATGGAAGAGCCCGAGCCCCGCCATCACCTCACCGACGTCATCGAATGGATCGGCTGGGACCGTCTGCTCTACGCGTCGGACTACCCGCATTGGGACTTCGACGACCCCGCCACCGCCCTGCCGCTGCGCATGAGTGAAACACAGCGCCACGGCCTCTATCTCGGCAACGCCCTGGCGGTTTACGGCCGGGGCTGAGGCCTCTCAAAAAATTCCGGATAGTTTTCCTGATCGTACTGGACAGCGGCGGAATTGTTAGTTATGCTTCCGCCATCATGCAGCTCCTCACCTCCCTCACCCGCAGCTTTCTGCCCATCCTGGAAGGACTCCGCGCCCTCATCGCCCACCACGCCGGCCGCGACCGCCGCCTCGCCCCCATCGTCGCGCTGCTTTGGGGCCGCCTCGGCCGCACCCTCTCGCGCCTCGATACCCTGCTGGCCCGCTTCCACGCCGGGCGCCTGCCCCGCCGCCGCGCCCCCCGCCCCGGCCGCGCCCGCCGCGAGCCTGGCCCCACCCCCGGCATGCCCCCCGGCAGCCAGCCGGTCAAAGCCCCCACCCGCCGCGCCTGGCTGATCCATTTGATCCCGCACACCGGCAGCTATCACGATCATGTCCAGGCCCTCCTGGCCGACCCCGAAATCGCCGCCCTCACCGCCGCCGCCCCCCAGGCCGGCCGCCTGCTGCGGCCCTTGGCGCGCATGTTCGGCATCCCTTTGCCAGACCACCTGAAACTGCCCCCGCGCCCGCGCAAGCCGCGCGAGGCGAAGCCGCGCAAGCTCACCCGCAAACAGCTCTGGGCGCTGATCCCCCGCGTGGTGGACAACAACCCCTGGCGCATCCCCTCGCGCCACCGCCTGACTCCCAAGGGCCTGCCGAAATTCAAATACGCCGACGAGGTCTGACCCCGACGCACGCCCATATTATTCCGTTATCGTAACTATCGGCCACTTCCCGCGCCCCCGTTCCGCCCTTATCCTGCCGGCATGCGTATTGTCATCGCCGGCGCCGGCATCGGCGGCCTCACCCTCGCGCTCAGCCTGCACCAGATCGGCATCACCCCGATCCTCTGCGAGTCCGTGCGCGAAATCGCCCCCCTCGGCGTCGGCATCAACGTCCTGCCGCACGCCGTGCGCGAACTGTGCGAACTCGGCCTGGAGGAGCGCCTCGGCGCCACCGCCATCCCCACCGCCGCCTTGGCCTACTACTCCCTCCACGGTCAGTTGATCTGGCAGGAACCCCGCGGCCGCGCCGCCGGCTACGCTTGGCCGCAATTCTCCGTCCATCGCGGCCAGTTGCAGATGCTGCTGCTCACCGCCGTCCGCGAACGCCTCGGCGCCGGCGCCGTGCGCACCGGCCACGCCTACCTCGATCACGACCAGACCGTGCACGGCATCGAAGCCCGCTTCCTCCGCCCGGACGGCAGCACCGAAACAATCGCCGCCGACCTGCTCATCGGTGCGGACGGCATCCACTCCGCCCTGCGCGCCCGCTTCCATCCGCAGGAAGGCCCGCCGCTGTGGAACGGCGCCATCCTCTGGCGCGGCATCACCGAAGCACCGCCCTTCCTCGGCGGCCGCACCATGATCATGGCCGGACACGAAACGCAGAAATTCGTCGCCTACCCCATCTCCCGCCAGGCCCGCTACGCCGGCCGCGCCGTCATCAACTGGGTCGCCGAACTGAAATTCCCCCCCGACCACGCCTGGCGGCGGGAGGACTGGAACCGCGAAGCCAACCGCGCCGACTTCCTCCCCGCCTTCGCCGGCTGGCACTTCGACTGGCTGGACATCCCCGCCCTCATCGCCGGCGCCGAACACATCTACGAATTCCCAATGGTCGACCGCGACCCCCTGCCCCGCTGGACGCACGGCCGCGCCACCCTGCTGGGCGACGCCGCCCACCCGATGTATCCCATCGGCTCGAACGGCGCCTCGCAAGCCATCCTCGACGCCCGCGTCCTCACCCGCGAACTCCGCCGCCACGGCCCAACCCCCGAAGCCCTCGCCGCCTACGAGGCCGAGCGCAACCCCGCCACCGCCCGGATCGTCCACGCCAACCGCGGCCAGGGCCCCGAACAGGTCATGCAACTCGTCCACCAGCGCGCGCCCGAAGGCTTCACCGCCATCGCCGACGTCCTCAGCCAAACCGAGCTGGAGGAAGCCGCCGGCGCCTACAAGCGCCTCGCCGGCTTCGACCGCGAAACCCTGAACACCCGCCCGCCCATCGTCTGACCCCCCGGCGTGACGCCCCGGCAAAACCCCGCTACGCTTCCCCAATCGCACGCAGGAGCCGTCATGTCCCTCACCAACGCCCCCGACCCCGAAATCCGCAAAGCCGTCGTCCGCCAGGATCTCGACAACGTGCTGCACCCCATCGTCCAGCACCGCGCGCTGGAGGAAAAGCAGATGGTCGTCGTCGGCGGCCAGGGCTCGACCATCGTCGACGCGGACGGCACGGAGTATCTGGACGGCATGGCCGGCCTCTGGTGCGTTAACATCGGCTACGGCCGCCAGGAACTCGCCGACGTCGCCGCCGAGCAGATGCGCGCTCTGGCCTACTACCCCCACACCGGCATGAACGTCCCCGCCGCCCGTCTCGCGGAGCAGATCAACGCGCTCGTCGGCGGCGGCCATCACACCTACTACGTGAACTCAGGCTCCGAGGCGAACGAGGCCGGCTTCAAGATCGCCCGCCAGTACCAGCGCCATGAGCGCCCGGGCGAAGCCCGCTTCAAAACCATCAGCCGCTACTACGCCTATCACGGCACCACCATCGCCACGATGGCCGCCGGCGGCATGGGCGAGCGCAAGGCGAAGTTCGAACCCATCGGCGATGCCGGCAACATCCACGTCGCCGCCCCCACCTGCTACCGCTGCCCCTTCGGCCTGGAATACCCGACCTGCCAGCTCGCCTGCGTCAAGAACATGGAAAACACGATCATTGGCGAAGGCCCGGATTCGGTCGCCGAAATCCTGATCGAGCCGATCATGAGCGCCGTCGGCATCGCCGTCCCGCCGGACGAGTACCTGCCCGAGGTCGAGAAGCTCTGCCGCAAATACGGCATCCTCCTGCACATCGATGAGGTCATCAACGGCTTCGGCCGCACCGGCAAATGGTTCGCCCACCAGCACTACGGCGTCAGCCCGGACATCATCGCAGTCGCCAAGGGCATCTCATCCGCCTACCTGCCGATCGCGGCGACCATCGTGAAGAACAGCGTCTTCGAAAGCTTCCTCGGCGAGGTCGCTGCCAACCGCCAGGTCATGCAGGTCAACACCTACGGCGGCCACCCCGCCGCCGCCGCGGTCGCCAGCCGCAACATCGAGATCATGCACGAGGAGAAGCTGCCCGAGCGCGCCGCCGACGTCGGCAAATATCTGATGGACGGCCTGAAGACCCTGCTCCGCCACCCCACCGTCGGCGACGTCCGCGGCAAGGGCCTGCTCATCGGCATCGAGATGGTGAAGGACAAGGCGAGCAAGGCCCAGGCCGACGCCGCCACGATCACGGCACTGGTCGATCACTGCCGCGAAAGCGGCGTGATCATCGGCCGCTCCGGCGGCGGGCGGAACTACTCCAACACCCTCACCCTCTCCCCCCCGCTGGTCATCACCCGCGCGGAATGCGACCGCATCGTCGATACGCTCGACCGCGCGATCACCGCCCACGCCGCCCGGCAGGCATGATCACCCTGGCCGCCGGCCGCCTGCGGGCGGAGGTCGATCCGGCCTATGGCGGCCGGGTCACGCGGTTTTGGGAAACCCAGGCGGACGGCACCGCCTGGGACTGGCTGGCCCCCACCCCGGCGGAGGGGCGGGAGCCGCTGGTCACCCTGCCCGCCGGCTGCTTCCCCCTCGTCCCCTTCTCCAACCGGATGGGGTTCGCCCGCTTCCCGTTCGACGGCAAGACGGTCGAGCTCGCCGTCTTCCCGCCGGAACTCCACCCCCACCGCATGCACGGCAACGGCCACCGCCGCGGCTGGGACGTGATCGCTTCGGACGGCGACAGTGCGGAAATCGGCTTCACCGCCGACTTCCCGGACTGGCCCTTCCCCTTCGCCGCCCGCCAGCGCATCGAACTCACCCCCGGCGCGCTGAGCATCACCATCTCGGCGACCAACACCGGCACGACCCACATGCCCATCGGCATCGGCCTGCACCCCTACTTCCGCCGCACCGCGGACGTGCGGCTGCGCATGGCCTTCACCGGCGCCTGGATGGGCCAGAACCCGCTGCCCCCCACCGAACGCAGCCCCGTGCCGGCGGAGATGGACCTCGCCGCCGGCCCGGCCCTCGGCGATCGCAGCTACACGCACGGCTTCGACGGCTGGGACGGCACGGCCGATTTCACCTGGCCCGAAGCCGGCCGCCACCTGCGGATGGAGTCCTCGCCCGGCCTGCGCCATTGCATCGTGCATCTGCCGCAGGGCCAGAACTACTTCTGCGTCGAGCCGGTGAGCCACGCCATCGACGCCTTCAACCTCGGCCCCGCCGGCGTCCCCGGCACCGGCTACACGATCATCGCCCCCGGCGAGCACCTGTCCGGCACGATGGTGCTGCGGGTCTAACCCGCCGCCACCCGGAACAGGCTGCGCACCCAGTGCCGCGGCGTGCGCTTGTAGGCGGCCGGGCTGTGGGCGGCGACGTGCCGGCGCAGTTCATGCCGCTCCAGCATCACCTGCCGCCCCGGCAGCGGCGTCTCGCGCACGATGCAGGTGGCAAACGCGCGGGTGAGCAGGCCCGGCCCGGTGCGCAGCCAGAGGATATCGGAATCCCCCCGGTTCACCGCCGCCACCGCCCAGCCCAACGCCAGCCCGATCACCGGATGCCCCGGCACGCAGGCGAGGATGTTGTTGCCCAAAGTCGCATATTCCTCCTGGTAGCCGAGGAACCCCACGCCATCGAGATCGAAGGGGGCCACGCACCGGTCGTCGGCATCGGCATAGATCCCGCCCTCGGCCTGCAGCACGGCGAGGCGGAAGATGTCGCACCGCGCCGCCGGCTCCCGCGCGCGGCGATAGGCCAGCCCGACCTCGGGTGCGGCATACCGCGCGAGCCAGTCCCGCGCCGCCGCGTCGTCATAGACAACATGCGCGAAGCCGGGATGCAGCGCTGCCCAGCCCTGCATCAACCGCGCGACATCATCCGGCGGGCTGGCCTCATCCCAATACTGCATGATCCGCCTGGGGATCGCGGC
>CAMCJI010000128.1 GCA_945874805.1 Asaia bogorensis
CCGTGTCTCCCCGTTCGGAACGGCGGTGTAGCGGGCGCGGGAGATCGCGGGTTTGCGGCCCCAATAGCCGTCGAACCGCGTGAGTTCCAGCGTGGTCCGCCCATCCACCGCGGCAATCTTGTATGGCCCGGTGGCGATGATCGATTGCATCTTCCCGTCCTGGCCGTAGGCGGCCGGTGCGAGGATGATGGCCGCATAGTCCAGCAGGAATGCGGGCAGGGAGCCGAAGGGCGTGCGCGTGCGGATGACCACCGCATCCCCCTTCGTCGCCAGCCTGTCCAACGGGAGGTTGGAGAGGCTCTCACCTTTGAAGGCCTTTTGCAGACTTGCCGCGACTGCTGCCGCCGTCACCGGGGAGCCGTCGTGAAACTGCATGCCGGGGCGGATGCGGAATCGCCAGGTCAACTGGTCGGGGTCGGCCGCCCAGCTTTCGGCGATCTGCCCGACCAGCCGGCCATCCGGCTCCACCCCGATCAGCGTCTCGGCAATTCCCATGCGGGTATGGATGAAGCCGGTGTCTATGGGTTCGTCCGAGGTATATTCCGAGGGCGCCACCACCCGCAGCACCGGCTCACCACGCTGGGCGGCGGCGGGGCTGAAGCGAGTGAGGCCGGCCGCGCCGAAGGCGGTGAGCACGGCACGGCGGGGAAACGCGGTGAAGCGTGTCATGGAAGATCCTTTGTCAGGTGCAAAGCGATGGGTCTGGCCGGCGCGGCAGCCGCAATTCCAGCAGTCCGGGCAGGAGCCTTGCCGTTCATGCCGAGCAGTCCTCAAACCCCCGGCGAAGAGCGGGGCGGTTGAGGTTTCGGCCGATGAAGACCAGACGCGACTGGCGCGGCTGAGCACCCGGGTAGCGTTCGCCGATGTGCTGCTCCTGAACACGGCCGATCTTGTCTATCCCAAGCCCCCGCGCGGGAGGCCGGCAGCATCGGTCGGCACGCGGCGGCGGGGATCTGGTTCGCCGCCGTGCCCCAGGCAGGATCGCTCACCAAAACCGAGTGGCGGGCAGGCGTGCGCCTGGGGCCGCCTGCCCGCTCCATTTCCCGCTTGGCGGGAGGCGGCCCGATCGCGCATTCTGATTTCTCAAGAGAGTGGAGGATGACGATGAATCGTCGCAAGGCGCTGCGAGCCGTGTTCGGCCTCGCCGGGGCCACGTTGGCGGTGACGCCGCGGACTGGCCAGGCTTGGACCGTTGTCACCCTCCCGCCGGACAGCCCGATCGCCGTGGACTATGCCAACCGCTGCGGGGGCGAGACGGGTCATCGCTGGATGCCAGCCAACCGACAGCAGTTGCAGTCAGACTCGCCCTCGCCGACCGATCCGCTGCTCTGCCCGCTCTGCGGATGCGGTGGGCAGCCTGCCCGTCCGGGGCTGTAGAGGCGGAGGGTGGGGCTGCGGTCCTTGCAAGTGGTGCAGACATGCAAGGTCGCGGTCATGGAATCGGCTACCTGGCGGGCATCTGCGGCCAGGGGTCGGCCCATCTGGAATCTGTCGTCAGTTCACGGTCGGTGAGGCTGTTGAGGAAAGTGATCACGTTGGCGCGTTCCTGCTTGGACAAGCGGAATCCGCGCAACAGGACGGAGGTGACCGGTCCGCGATTGTGGCCGCCCTTGGCATAGTGTTCCAGCACCCGCTCCAGCGCCGGGATCGAGCCGTCATGCATGTAGGGGGCGGTCAGGGCCACATTGCGCAGACTGGGCGTGCGGACAGCGCCTGCGCGAATCGGCTCGCCGATAACCTCGCCGATGCCGCCGCGGCGGCTCACGCCAGTGTCGTGGTAGCCGATCTCAGGCTCGGCGAGGCTCATCGGGTTGTCGGCCGGCACCACCGGCGGCGGCATCCAGGCGGGCAGCCCGGCGTCGCGCTGCCAGTCCCAGCCCTGTGCCAGGGCCGGGTATGCTGCGAGCACAAGCAGCAGCAGGCGCTTCATCGCGCCCGGAACAACTGCTACTGGCCGGCAGGGGCGGTGCCGTAGGGCAAGCCGAGGACGGAAATGACGGGCCCGCAATCAGTGTCGCCCGGGAAGGACATGCAGCCCGGCGGTGTGCCGGCCGCGTTCTCCGCCAGATGGTTGCGAACAAGGATCGGCACGGGGTCGGCGACAGCACTGCCTTTCAGCGGATCAAAGCCAGTCAGGGTGACGACCAGCCGGTTGGGGTTCTGGCTGTCCTGCCCGGGGCTGGTCGGCCCTGTGGCCGCGCTTTACGTACTGCCGATATGCAGCGCCAAGCCGCCGCTATCGCCATGCCCTTGCATCGCGCCGGACGGCGACGAGTTCGAACAAGCCGGACGCCGCCTCGGTGCTGGGTGCCAAGCTCGCCGGCGGCGGCGCCGGGGCGACGTGATCATGGCCTTCATGGGCCGCGGCCGGAAGGGTTGGGATCGCAAGACAGGCGACAAGAAGAAGAACGGCGAAAACCCGCATGGGAAGACCTCCGAACATTTGACGACAGCCCGCGCGGCGGAGGCCACGCGGGCGGGTGTCAGGCGGGGAGTCTTGGCGGTTCTGGCAGGGCTTTCCTGTGGCGCGATGCCCAGTCGTACGGCCGGCGGGTATGCCGCTCGCGCGTGGCCGATGGGGCCAGAAGCCCTGCGATATCCGCCGCCGGGGCCATGGCACAGCACTGCAAACCGGCACAGCAGGCGCCGGCGCAGGGCGCTCCGGACTGCTCCGAACGGCTCAGATTGGCCATGGCGAACCCTTGAAGCATCAGCGGATCGACGCTGGCGGCCAGCGGGACCATGTCGAGCGGTCCGGCATCATGCATCTCCGTAGTATCGGCAGCATGGCCCGCATGGGCATGTACCGGCACCGGGCCGAGCATCAGCAGGCCGAGCCCGGTCAGAAGCCAAAATGCGGTCGCGATTGCGGACGACCGCAATTGCTTCACGACCCCGATAGAGGCAGCCGGCCGAACACAGTAAAGCCTCGCCTGCCCCGCCACTCACAGCTTCAGCCCGCGCAGTCGTAGCGCATTGCCAATGACCGAAACCGAGCTCAGCGCCATCGCCAGCGCCGCAACGATCGGGCTGAGTAGCAGGCCGAACGCGGGGTAGAGCACGCCCGCCGCCAGCGGCACGCCGGCGATGTTGTAGATGAAGGCGAAGGTCAGGTTCTGACGGATGTTGCGCATCGTCGCCCGGCTGAGGGTGCGGGCGCGCATGATGCCGGCGAGATCTCCCTTCACCAGCGTGACGCCTGCGCTCTGCATTGCGACCTCCGTGCCGGTTCCCATGGCTATGCCGACAGCCGCCTCAGCAAGCGCCGGGGCGTCGTTCACGCCGTCTCCGGCCATGGCGACCACAGCGCCACTGGCCCGAAGTTCCCGGACGATGCGGTGCTTGTCCTCGGGCGACACATCGGCCTGCACGTCGGCGATCCCGAGCTTACGGGCCACCGCCTCGGCTGTCGTTTTGTTGTCGCCGGTGAGCATGACGATCCGGATTCCTTCGGCGCGCAGCGCGGCCAGGGCCTCCGGGGTGCTCGCTTTCACCGGGTCGGCGATGCCGATAATGCCGGCAATTGCCCCGTCCACCGCCACGAATAGCGCGGTGGCACCGTCGGCGCGCAACCCGTCCGCTTGAGCCTCGACAGCTGCGGGATCGGCGCCAGCCGCGTGCATCAACTTTGCATTGCCGAGCGCCACGCGGCGCCCGCCGACGGTCCCAGTCACGCCCTGGCCGGTCACGGAGGCGAAATCTGCTGGTTCGCCGATCGCCACCTCGCGCTCCTTGGCGGCATGAACAATGGCGGCGGCGAGGGGATGCTCGCTCGACCGTTCCAGGCTGGCGGCGAGTGCGAGCAGGTCCGCCTCGGCGATCGCGCCGACGGGCAGGACGGCGACCACACGCGGCTTGCCCTCGGTCAGAGTGCCGGTCTTGTCCACCACCACGGTGGTGACCTTCTCCATCCGCTCCAGCGCCTCGGCGGACTTGATCAGCACCCCCGCCCCGGCGCCCTTGCCCACCCCGGTCATGATCGACATCGGCGTGGCCAGGCCCAGCGCGCAGGGGCAGGCGATGATCAGCACGGAGACAGCGGCGATCAGCCCGTAGGCCAGCGCCGGCGCCGGCCCCCAAATCGCCCAGCCAATAAATGCCAGCACCGCAACAGCCATCACGGCCGGCACAAAATACCCCGCCACGGTATCGGCCATGCGCTGGATTGGCGCGCGGCTGCGTTGGGCGTCCGCGACCATGGCGACGATGCGCGCGAGCATGGTGTCAGACCCGATCTTCTCGGCCTGCATCACCAGGGCGCCAGTGCCGTTGATGGTGCCGCCGATCAGCCGGTCCTGCGCCTGTTTGGCGGCCGGCATGGATTCGCCGGTGACCATCGATTCATCGACGGCGCTCTGGCCTTCCAGCACGAGGCCGTCCACCGGCACGGCGTCGCCAGGGCGCACCCGCAGCCGGTCGCCCACCTGAACCTCGGCGAGGGGGATTTCCGCATCATTGCCGGCGGCATCCAGCCGGCGTGCCGTCTTGGGCGCGAGGTTGAGCAAGGCGCGGATGGCGCCGCCGGTCTGCTCGCGTGCCCGAAGCTCGAGCACCTGACCCAGCAGCACCAGCACGGTGATGACGGCCGCAGCCTCGTAATAGACCGCGACCGCCCCGCCCATGCCCCGAAAACCCGCGGGGAACACGCCGGGGGCGAAGGTCGCCACCAGGCTGTAGGTCCAGGCTGCCCAGGTCCCGAGGGCGATCAGGGTGAACATGTTGAGGTTGCGCGTGCGCAGCGAGGCCCAGGCACGCACGAAGAATGGCCATCCGGCCCACACCACCACAGGCGAGGCCAAGGCGAACTGCACCCATGTCGAGACCACCGGGCTGACAAGGTCATGCAGGCCCAGAGCCGGCACGTGGCCGCCCATTTCCAGGAGGATTACGGGAGTCGACAGAACCAGGCCGATCCAGAACCGCCGCGTCATGTCCGCAAGCTCTGCGTTCGGCGGGGCTTCGGCGGTGATCTCCACCGGCTCCAGTGCCATGCCGCAGATCGGGCAGCTTCCCGGCCCTTCCTGGCGGATTTCGGGGTGCATCGGGCAGGTGAAGATCTGCCCGGCCGTCGTCGGCGCGCTCGCCAATGGTTTCGCCTCGAGATACTGCGCGGGGTCGGCGATGAATTTGGTTCGGCATTTCGCCGAGCAGAAATGGTAATCGGTGCCCTTCAGCGCGGCGTGGTGGGGTGTGGCCTCCAGGTCCACCTTCATGCCGCAGACCGGATCAATTGCCGTGCGCGTATCCGAGGTGGCCGGGGGTTTGTGAGAGTGTGGGCCCTCGCCGGACCCGGCAGTCGCATGATCATGTCCCATCGATTCATCCTAATCCTGCGCCACATTCCTATACCCCCTAGGGGTATTTGTATCTTGCGGGATATACCCAGGGGGGGTATAATATCAAGCATGAATGAAGCTGCAAAAAAGTCCGTCCTGACCCGTCTGCGCCGCGTGGAGGGCCAGGTCGGTGGTCTGCTGCGTATGGTCGAGGGCGATCGCTACTGCATCGATGTGTTGACCCAGATCAATGCAGTGCGCGCGGCTTTGCAGAAGGTTGAAGTGGAGATTTTGCGGGACCATGTCTCGCATTGCGTCTCTCACGCCTTCACGGGCGGCGACCCGGCGGACCAGCGCCGGAAGATCGAGGAACTGGTCGAGACGGTCGGACGCATGACGAGGTGATGCACGTGCCACGCTGGCGAAACGCCACGGTCGGACGGGTGATGTCGGGGCTAATTGTTCTGGCATTGCTGCTTGTCCCGAACGCGCGCGTGTCAGCGCAGCTGGCGATGCCGATTGCCGAAGCGACCCGGCACCCTGCCACCGCGCCACGGGCCGCGGCCCATCATCACGCCACCCCGGAGCGCCATTCCCCGCCATGCGATGAGCAGAAGCCAGGCCCTACCTTGGCTTGCTGCTTCATGGGTGCATGCATGGCGGACGCCGCAGCCTTGCCCGTGGCCCCGCCGTCCAAGAGGGTTCGGCAGCTCGGTACGGCCTCCTACAGCATTGCGCGGGTGGCGGTGCCTGACGGGTTGCCCTCCGCCCCCGACCTGCATCCGCCTGATCCGGCACTCTGAAGGACGACTCCGTCCGGTTCACGCTGGCCCGACCTTCTATCGTTTTCTGATCCCGGCTTCCCACCGCGGGCTTTGACCTGTGGCGGAGCTGGCATCGCATGGATCATCCGCATCATGAATCTTCGCCTTTCCCGCCGGCACGCTCTGCTGTCGGCGGCTGCTGCCGGCGTCGTTCCGGTCCCGGCGAGCGCTCAGGCGCCACGCCTCCTCGTCGCCGGCACCCGGACGATCGAGGTCAACCGCAAGACTGCGCGCGTTTTCGGGCTGGCCGCGCCGGGCGGCGTGTCTGGCCTGGTCTTCGAGCCGGGGGAACGCTTCCTCGTCGATCTCGCCAATGACAGCGGCGAGGCCAGCATCGTCCACTGGCACGGCCAGACGCCACCCCCCGACCAGGACGGCGTGACCGACACCGGCTACGCCAGTCCAATCGCGGCTGGCGCTCGCCAGCGCTACGACTTTGCCGCCCGGCCTGGCACGCATTGGATGCATTCGCATCACGGCCTGCAGGAGCAGGCGCTGATGGCCGCTCCGCTGATCGTCCGCAGCGCCGAGGATGCGCGGCTGGACGCGCAGGAGGTGACGGTGCTGCTGCACGACTTCGCCTTCGCCGCGCCGGCGGAGGTGCTCGCCCGCGTCACCGGCGGTGCCGCGATGAACCACGGCACGGCGGGCGGCCATGCCGGGCACACGATGGCGGGCATGGCACCAAAGGCGGGTGCTGCCGATCTCAACGATTTCGACTACGACGCCTATCTCGCCAATGATCGCACCCTGGCCGATCCCCAGGTGATCCGCACCGAGGGGTCCGGCCGGGTGCGGCTGCGGCTGATCAATGGCGCCACCTCGACCGCGTTCTGGATCGATCTGGGGCAGCTCACCACGACCGTCCTGGCGGTGGACGGCAACCCGGTGCGGCCCGTCACCGGCCAGCGCTTCCCGCTGGCCCAGGGGCAGCGGCTCGACCTGCTGGTCAGCCTGCCCGCCGGTGGCGGCGCCTTCCCCGTGCTGGCCCAGCGCGAGGGCGACCGGCAGCGGACAGGTGTGATCCTGGCCACCCCCGGCGCCACGGTCGCACGGCTAGGTGACCTCGCCAGTGCGCCGGTGCCGGCCATCGACCTGTCGCTGGAGCAGCGGCTCATCGGCGCCACCGCCCTGGCTGCGCGCCCGGCCGATGTCACCCATCGGATCACCCTGTCCGGCAGCATGATGCCTTACGCTTGGTCGATCGACGACCGTTCCTGGTCGAACCGCATCCCGTTACGCGTCGGCAAGGGCCAGCGGGTGGTGTTGGACATCCGCAACGCCAGCGCGATGGCCCATCCGATGCACCTGCACGGCCATCACTTCCAGGTGGTCGGCCTGAACGGCCGCGCCCTTACCGGAGCGGTGCGCGACACGGTGCTGGTGCCGATCAACGCGACCGTCAGCATCGCCTTCGACGCCGACAACCCCGGGCGCTGGCTGCTGCACTGCCACAACCTTTTCCACATGGCCACCGGTATGATGACCGAGCTGACCTATGCGGAAACGGCCTGACTTCCCGCTTCAACCCAAAGGATACCGCCATGACCAAAACCCGTACATTGCTCACTGCCGCTCTGCTCGCCGCTACCATCGGCGCGGCCCACGCACAGACCGCTCCGCTCGCCAAGCCGAACGACCCGCATCATCCCGCCGGTGCCGCGGCCCCAGCCACACCCGCGCCGGCCGCCGGCATGGCGATGGGCGGTGACATGGGAAAGATGATGGAGTCCATGATGCCGATGATGCGCATGATGATGGCGCGCGGCGACATGATGCGCATGGACGGCCCGATGGGCATGATGGCCCCCGAACGGATCGAGGGCCGCATCGCCTTCCTGCGCACCGAGCTCAAGATCAACGAGGCGCAGCAGCCGCAATGGGCGGCCTTCGCCGAGACGCTGCGGGGCAATGCCAAAGCCACGATGGAGACCCGCAAGACGATGATGCAGCCGAAGCCCCAGCTGTCCGCCCCGGACAGCGCCGAGCACGAGGTGCACATGCTCAGCGCGAGGCTTGAGGGCCTGAAGGCGACAGCGACGGCCACGCGCGCGCTCTATGCCATACTGACCGACCCGCAGAAGAAGGCCGCCGACGAGCTGCTCATGCCGGCCATGGGCCGCATGTAGCTACGCACGACAGCCCTCCAGGAGCGACCACCACGACGGATCACCGATTCAAACCGTAGTGGCGCAACCTGGCGTGCTGCCGCTCTTCGGCTTTCGGGTCGTCGGCGGGTTTTTCTGCTGACCCAGGATCCGGCGCACTTCTTTGGTGTCCTGCCCTACGGAGGAGGGCACTTTCGACAATCCTGTCGATTCCTGCAGCCCGCTCGGCGCGTTGCAGTACGGCATCAGCGCGGCCCGCGGGGGTGAAGCTGATCTATCACAAGCCGATGGCTGTGGCGGAGAATCCCTCCAGGACCTGAGCGTGCCTCTGGCCTGCTGCCGCTTCGGTGGACACCGAGATAGGTTGTTCACAGGAGCTGGAGGATGGCGATGCAACGGCGGAAGTTTTCGAGAGAGTTCAAGATTGAGGCAGTTCGGCTGCTCAAGGAGAGTCGCGTGGCGGTGGCGCAGGCATTGCGTGCGCGGCCACGTCGGCGAGGGCTGCCCAAAGATGACGGCTTGCGGCTTGTGACGGCCATTGCTCCCAATGTGCTTGACCGGCAGTTTGCGGCAGCGCGCCCGAACCAGAAGTGGATCGCCGACCTCACCTATCTGTGGACAGCCAAAGGCTGGCTCTACGTCGCAGCGGTGATCGACTTGTATTCCAGGCGCGTGGTCGGCTGGTCAATGAAGCCGGAGATGACGGCCCGGCTCGTCACCGACGCGCTCGTTATGGCCATCCGGCGCCGCGGAAAACCGGATGCCCTGCTGCATCATTCCGACCAAGGCAGCCAGTATACCAGCGAGCAATTCCAGCGCCTGATGGCCGACAACGGCGTCATCTGTCCGATGAGCCGCTCCGGCAACGTATGGGACAATGCAGCTATGAAGAGCTTCTTCTCGTCGCTGAAAATCGAGCGGACCGCCAGGAAAACCTACCGCTCGCGCGATGCGGCACTCACCAAGGGCATCGACCCCGAGGCCCTGGAGATGGCGTGCAAGCTGATCGACAAGATCATCGTCAGCCCACCGAAGCACGAAGGCGATCCGCCGGAGACCGAATTGGTCGGCGACCTTACGCAGATGCTCATCACCGCTGCCAGACCGAACGATCCCAGGACCCCAAGCTCAGTTGATGCAACCGTTCTCGCCGCGTTCTTAAGTTCGGTAAAAGGGAACCAGGGGTGGAGCTCCCGCCTTTTCTTGCCTTCCTACCCCACCGCCGCCAAAGCCGCGCGGGCGATGGCGCCGATCACGGCTTCGCCGGCGAGGGGGTCGGCGACGTGTTCGCTGAACACGGCGAGTATCAGCGGCCCCGTCGGGGTCATGATGAATCCCACGTCGTTGACCACGCCGACGAGGCTGCCGGTTTTCGATCCCCAGCGCGGCCGGTCCACCCGCGGCAGATAGCGTGCCAGCCGCCGGTCGTTCTGCTGCTTTTCCAGCAGCGCCACCATCGCAGCACAAGAATCGGCGGAGGCTGCGCTGCGGCCCATGATGGCGGCGATCATGTCCGCATATTCGTCCGGCACGGCGGTGTTTTCCACTTCGCCTTCCAATACCGGCCGCCCGCGCATTTTCCGCCCGAGGACGGAGGCCGGCATGCCCAGGCTGCGCATAGCGGTGTTGACGGCGTCCTGCCCAACTGTGTCGATCAGCAGGTTCGTTGCCATATTGTCGCTAATCGCCATCATCAGGTAGGCGAGGTCGCGCAGCGTCGGCGCCGCCCCGGGATCCATGTGCATCAGCACCCCGCTGCCGCCGGTGCGGTCCTCGATGCGCAACGGCACGCGCGTATCCAAGCTGTGCCGCCCCGCTTCCACCTGGCGGAACAGTTCGATCATGATGGCGATCTTCACCGTGCTCGCGGCGATGAACCCCCGCCCGCCGTTATGCGAAAACCGCGCGCCGGCCGGCGAGATAACGGCCACCCCGAGGATGCACCCCTCCCCTTCGGCGGCGGCGATAGCGTCGGTAACGCCGGTCCAGTCGGGCGATGCGGCCATGTGGGAGTCTCCTGCCTGCGGTTTGCCGGTATGCTGACGCAGCCCCGCCGCGCGTCAATCCCGAGTGGGGCTCACCACGCCACGCTGAACACGCAGGCCGGCGCCCCCGCCGCCTCGCATTGCAGCTCGCGCACCCGCACAAGCGGGCCGAGCATGGCGGCAAACACCCGCTCGAAACTGGCCGCGTAGAAATGGCAGGATGGCGCGCCCGTCGTCAGCAGCCGGCTCACCGGCCCACCCGCGAGCCGCAGCGTCAGCCCGTCCGCGAAGCGGAAGCTGAACTGCCCGCTGCCGGCGAAACTCCTGGCCTGCCGCGCGATCACCCGCACCAGGATCGCCGCCGAAATCCGCCCAGGCAGCAGCCGCAGCAGGCGTTGCACCGGGCGCGGGATGCGGTTGGCCAGCAGATGCTCCGCCGCGAGCCGCCCCGCCTCCGCCCCCACCGCCGCGGCGGCTGCCACGCCCAGCCGATCGACCAGCGCGCAATGCAGCCGGGCGACGGCGGCGTCCTCGATCATGCCGCGCGGCGGTTGGTCCAGGCGATGCGCCTGCCCGGCCGCGGCAAACACGCGGTGGCACACGCAGGCGCCATGCCCGGCCGTCAGCGCCTCCGCCAACCGGGTCAGGGCCGTCGCGCCGATACGCCCCCGCGTGGCCTCACTGCGGGGCCGCGCCACCGGCCCTCGGTTCGCGGAGGCCGGTGGTAACCGGCGCGGCGGCGATACCATCAACGCGCTTCTCATCGGTCTGCTCCCTGCTGCCCCTATTCCGCAACACCGCCCTGTCAGCCTGCATTGACGCAGATCAAAGCCACCCCAGCCGCCACACCCGAAACTGCCGGCACGACAAACCGGAGCGACGGCGATGACCACCACCACCCTCGATGCAGCGGCTATCACCCGCCTCACCGCCCAACCGGTGCCCCGCTACACCAGCTACCCCACCGCCCCGCCTTTCCACCCCGGCATCGACGCCGCCACCTACGCTTCCTGGCTCGCAGCCCTCCCCGCGCAGGCCCGCCTGTCGCTCTACGCCCACATCCCCTTCTGCGACACGCTCTGCTGGTTCTGTGGCTGCAGCACCAAGATCACCCACCGCTACGCCCCCATCTCCACCTATCTCGACGCCCTGGCCCATGAGATCGACACGGTCGCCAGCCTCATCCCCCCCGGCGCCGTGGCCGACCACATCCACTGGGGCGGCGGCTCCCCCACCATCCTCTCGCCCTCCGACATCACCCGCCTCGCCAGCCTGCTGCGCCAGCGCTTCACCCTCGCGCCCAACGCCGACTTCGCCGTCGAGGTCGACCCCCGCGGCATGGGCCAGGACCGCATCGACGCGCTGGTCGAAGCCGGCCTCACCCGCGTCAGCATCGGCGTGCAGGACTTCGACCCCGACGTGCAGCGCGCCATCAACCGCGTGCAGACCGTCGCCGAAACCCGCGCCGTGGTGGACGCCTTCCGCGCCGGCGGCGTCCGCTCGCTGAACATCGACGCGATTTACGGCCTCCCCGGCCAGCACCTCGAACAGCTCAGCCGCACCCTGGCCGAGGTGATCGCCCTCGCACCGGACCGCATCGCTTTGTTCGGCTACGCCCACGTCCCCTGGATGAAGAAGCACCAGTCCCTCATCCCCGCCAACGACCTCCCCGGCGTCGTCGAGCGCCACGCCCAGGCCGAGGCCGCCGCCCGCATCCTCAAAGACGCCGGCTACATCCGCGTCGGCATCGACCACTTCGCCCGCCCGGACGACGCCCTCGCCCAGGCCGCCACCACCGGCAGCGTGCAACGCAACTTCCAGGGCTACACGCTCGACCCCGCGGACGCCCTGATCGGCCTCGGCGCCTCTGCGATCGGCCGCCTCCCGCAAGGCCACGTCCAAAACGAGGCCGCCACCGGCATCTACCAGACCGCCGTCTCCGCCGGCCGCCTCGCCACCACCCGCGGCATCGCCCTCTCGCCGGACGACCGCCTGCGCGGCGCGGTGATCGAGCGCCTGATGTGCGACCTCACCTTCTCCGCCCCCGCGCTCACCGCCGCCTTCGGCCCCGCCGCCGTCCCCGTCCTGGAGATCGCCCGCGCCATCATCGCCGAAGACGACGACGGCTTCGT
>CAMCJI010000129.1 GCA_945874805.1 Asaia bogorensis
GAGCGCCAGAAGGCGACGCGCCTGCGCCGCATTCTTGCTCCGTCGTGCCGCCGCGCGCAGCGCAGAAGCGTCAAAATCAGATCGAAGGGGAAGCGGCATGGCGAACCTCCGGCGTTCACCAGGCAGAGAATCAGATCAGGACCGAGCCTGGGAAGCCCCGCGAGTCACATTCTCCGGGCCTTGGTATTACTCCTTGGTCCAACGACGCTGTCACCGATCGCCCAGGCGAGGCGTTCTACCTGCGCGACGCCGACACCGGCGCGCTGTGGAGCCCCACTGCGCAGCCGATCCGCGACCCCGGCGCGACCTACACGGCGCGCCACGGGTGGGGTTTCTGCCGGTTCGACACCACGCTCCATGGCATCGAAAGCCACCTTTTGCAGTTCGTACCGCTCGATGCGCCGGTCAAGATTTCCTGGCTGACCTTGCGCAACCTGACTGCGCAGCCGCGGCGAATCAGCGTGGTCGCCTATGTCGAGTGGGTGCTCGGCCCGTCCCGGGCGGCGACCCTGCCCTTCGTCGTCACCGCGATGGATGACGCCACCGGCGCCCTGTTTGCCCGGAATCCGTGGAGCCTGGACTTCGGAGCCCAAACAGCCTTCTTCGATCTGCGCGGCACGCAAACCGATGCGACGGGAGATCGCACCGCGTTCCTGGGGCGCCACGGCACAATGGCCGCTCCTGCCGGGCTTGCTGGCAGTGGTCCTCTGCCGGGCACGGTCGGCGCCGGGCTTGATCCCTGCGGTGCCTTGCGCACCACCCTTCTCCTGCCGCCAGGCGGAGAGGTGGAGGTCGTTTGTCTGCTTGGCCAAGCGGGACATGCCGACGCTGCCCGTGCGCTCGTCGGGCACTGGCGCACCGCCGACCTGGATCTGGCTCTGGCCGAGGTGGCACAGTACTGGTCCGGTATCCTGGGCCAGGTGCAGGTGCGCACACCCGACCGCGCCATGGACATCATGTTGAACGGCTGGTTGATGTACCAGACGATTGCCTGCCGCATCTGGGCGCGCGCTGCCTTCTATCAGGCTGGGGGCGCTTATGGATTCCGCGACCAGCTGCAGGACGGCATGTCGCTCGCCAGCATCGCACCGGCGATGACCCGGGCGCAGCTGCTGCGTGCGGCCTCCCGCCAGTTCCCTGAAGGGGATGTGCAGCACTGGTGGTTGCCGCATTCCGGCCAGGGGGTGCGCACCCGCATCTCCGACGACCGGGCATGGCTGGCGATGACAACCAGCCACTATATCGATGTCACCGGTGACAGCGCGGTGCTGGACGAGCGCCTGCCATACCTCGAGGGCGCGGTCCTGGAGCCCGGTGAGCATGACCGTTTCTTCCTACCTGCCGTATCCGACGATATGGCCAGTCTCTACGAACATTGCGCCCTCGGCATCGATGCGAGCCTGGCGGTCGGCGCCCATGGCTTGCCACTGATCGGGACGGGCGACTGGAACGACGGGATGAACCGCGTCGGCGAACAGGGCAGGGGGGAGAGTGTCTGGCTCGCCTGGCTGCTCTGCACGGCGTTGGACGCCTTCGCCCCGCTTGCCGAGGCGCGTGGCGAACCGGCACGCGCTGCTGTGTGGCGCACCCATGCCCTGGCCTTGCGCGCCGCCGCCGAGCGCGAGGGTTGGGACGGCGCGTGGTACCGTCGCGGCTTCTACGATGATGGCACGCCGCTGGGGGCGGCCGGCAGCAGCGCATGCCGCATCGACTCGCTTGCCCAGTCCTGGGCGGTGCTTTCCGGGGCGGCCGATCCGGCCCGCGCGGCACAGGCGATGGAGTCAGTCACCAGCGAACTCATCCGGCCGGCCGATGGCATCGCCCTGCTGTTCACACCGCCGTTCGGCGTGGGCACGCCGGACGCCGGGGCACCGGACCCCGGCTACATCCAGGGCTATCCGCCGGGGATTCGCGAGAATGGCGGGCAGTACACGCACGCGGCCCTGTGGTCCGTCATGGCCTTCGCGGCGCTGGGCCAGGGCACCGCAGCAGCAGAGCTGTTTGCCTTGCTCAACCCCATCAACCATGCGCGCACCCCGGCGGAGGTGCTGCGCTACAAGGTCGAGCCCTACGTCATCGCTGCCGACGTCTATTCCACAGCGCCCCATGTCGGGCGTGGGGGCTGGACGTGGTACACCGGCTCGGGTGGCTGGATGCAGCGCGCGGGGATCGAATCCATTCTCGGCCTGCGCCGGCAGGGGGAGACGCTGGTGATTGAGCCATGCATTCCAGCCGCGTGGCCAGGCTTTGATGCGACATACCGCCACGGCACGACCGTCTGGCACATCCGCGTCGAAAACCCGGGCGGGGTGGAGCTGGGTGTGCGCGGGGCAAGCCTCGATGGCGAGCTTGTGGTGGTGCGGCCTCTGGTGGTCGCATTGACTGACGACGGTGCCGTGCACAACTTGGTCGTACGGTTGGGGTAGCGTTGGAATCAGGCCCGGCCGCGCTGCGCGTGCAGGTTCCGGAGGAGAGATTGTGATGGCGCAGATCGCACTGAACGCTCGGGCCCCAGACGTATTTCTGGTGACGCTCGAGACCACAGCCGGCAGTTTCGGAATCGAGGTCCACCGGCCCTGGTCACCGCACGGTGCCGACCGTTTCCTCGCCCTCGTGCAGAGCGGCTACTACGACGACTCGCGCTTTTTCCGCGTTGTCGCAGGCAAATGGGCACAGTTCGGCATCGCGGGCGAGCCGGCGGTAGCGCAGGCCTGGCGGAGCAGAGCGATCCCGGACGACAGGCTGATCCAGTCGAACACGCTGGGCTTTGTCGCCTTCGCGAATAACGGGCCGGATACACGTTCAACCCAGGTATTCGTCAATCTGCGCGACAATGCTGCGCAGAATGATTGGGAGCCGGGCTTTGCGCCCTTCGGACACGTCGTCACCGGCCTTGACGTGGTGCAAGCCCTCCACGCCGGGTATGGCGAGACGTCCGGCGGGGGTATGCGGGCCGGAATGCAGGAGGCGCTGTTTGCCGAGGGCAACCGGCATTTGGACCGCAACTTCCCCAGCCTGGACAGGCTGATCCGTACGCGGGTCGCCGACGCATCGGCGTAACACTGAATACCTACACGGCCCCCATCGCTGCGCCTTCTGCGAATGCGCGCAGACGCCCGGCGATTACCTCGCCCACGGCCGCTACTGCCGCGGGCCGCGGAAACTGGGCACGCCAGACGATGCTGATCGTCCGTCGGGCT
Organism: Asaia bogorensis; assembly: GCA_945874805.1. Lineage (GTDB taxonomy): Bacteria > Pseudomonadota > Alphaproteobacteria > Acetobacterales > Acetobacteraceae > CAIRTN01. The sequence continues at coordinate 3,201 of CAMCJI010000129.1, forward strand.
CGTGCTGCCAGCGGCCGCAGCACAAGCCCCGCATCCTGCGCTGCCCCGGCCGCCAGCCCTGGGATCAGCGTCGTCCCGTAGCCGGCGGCCACCATGTTGAGCAGGGTCGCGAGGCTTGATGCGCGCAGGGTGCCTCCCAATGCACCGCTTTGTCCGCAGGCCGCCAGCGCCTGCTCGCGCAGGCAGTGGCCGTCGGCGAGCACCAGGATGTCGCGCGCCAGATCTGCCTCCGCCAGCACGTCGCGCGCAGTCAGCGGATGTTCGGGCGGCAACGCCGCGAGGAAGGGCTCGTCGAAGAGCTTGAGGCTGGCGAGGTCCTGCCCATCCACCTCGGTCGCCAGCAAGGCGGCATCGAGTTCGTGCGTGCGCAGCCGGTGCAGCAGCGCAGTGGTCTGGTCTTCCCACGGCTCCACCTCCAGCGCAGGCAGTGCGGCGCGCAGTGGTGCAAAGATCAGGGGCAGCAGGTAGGGCGCCAGTGTCGGGATGATGCCCAGCCGGAATCGCCCGGCCAGCGGATCCCGCAGGCTGCGCGCGACGGTGAAGATCGCCTCCGCCTCCGCCACTGCGGCGCGGACATGGACGATCAGCTGCTCACAAGCGGCCGTCGGCACCACCGCCTTGCTGGTGCGCTCGAACAAGGTGACGCCGAGCAGGGTTTCGAGCTTGCGGACCTGTACGGACAGCGTCGGCTGGCTGATGCCGCTGGCTTCGGCGGCGCGGCCGAAATGCGCATGCTCGGCCAGGGACAGCAGATACCGCAGATCGCGGAGGTTCATCGGATCGGCGGTTCGCTGGTCATAGGCCCTGTCTATCGTATCCGTAAGGACATGGCGTCTGTTTTTATCAGGCGGATGCGGCTAGATAGCTGCACCTCAGTCGATCAAGGAGAGAGAGAATGGACGGAAACGACGGCCAGAGCGCTGGCAAGTGCCCGGTGATGCACGGCGTTCGCCCCGCTGCAACGTTCGGCGGCAGGTCGAACAAGGACTGGTGGCCGAACCAGCTGAACCTGAAGATTCTCCACCAGCACTCCTCCCTCACCGATCCGATGGGCCCCGGCTTCAACTATGCCAAGGCCTTCAAGTCGCTCGACCTCGCGGCGCTGAAGCAGGATCTTCATGCGCTCATGACGGATTCGCAGGACTGGTGGCCGGCGGATTATGGCCATTACGGGCCGCTTTTCATTCGCATGACGTGGCATGCCGCAGGCACCTACCGCATCGCGGACGGCCGCGGCGGCGGCGGTGAGGGCTCGCAGCGCTTCGCCCCGCTGAACAGCTGGCCGGACAACGCCAACCTCGACAAGGCGCGCCGCCTGCTGTGGCCGATCAAGCAGAAGTACGGCAGCAAGATCTCCTGGGCCGACCTGTTCATCCTGACCGGCAACGTCGCCCTCGAGTCGATGGGCTTCAAGACCTTCGGCTTCGGCGGCGGCCGTGCCGACATCTGGGAGCCGGAGGAGGACATCTACTGGGGCAAGGAAGCCACCTGGCTCGGCGACCAGCGCTACAGCGGCGAACGTAACCTCGAAAACCCGCTCGGCGCGGTGCAGATGGGCCTCATTTACGTCAATCCGCAGGGCCCGAACGGCAAGCCCGACCCGCTGGCCGCGGCTGTGGACATCCGCGAGACCTTCGCCCGCATGGCGATGGATGACGAGGAGACGGTGGCCCTGATCGCAGGCGGCCACACCTTCGGCAAAACCCACGGCGCCGGCCCGGATTCCCATGTCGGCCGCGAGCCGGAAGCCGCCGGGATCGAGGCACAGGGCCTCGGCTGGATGAGCAGCTTCGGCAGCGGCAAGGGCGTGCACTCCATCACCAGCGGCCTGGAAGGCGCCTGGACTCCGAACCCGGTGCTTTGGGACAACGGCTACTTCGACACCCTGTTCGGCTTCGAGTGGGATCTGGTGAAAAGCCCCGCCGGCGCCTGGCAGTGGAAGCCGAAGAACGGTGCCGCCGCCGATGCCGTGCCGGACGCGCACGACCCGGCGGTGCGCCACGCGCCGACGATGCTGACGACGGACCTTTCGCTGCGCATGGACCCGATCTACGGCCCGATCTCCAAGCGCTTCCACGAGAATCCGGACCAGTTCGCCGACGCCTTCGCCCGCGCCTGGTTCAAGCTGACGCATCGCGACATGGGGCCGCGCGCCCGCTATCTCGGTGCCGAGGTGCCGGCCGAGGCGCTGATCTGGCAGGACCCGGTGCCGGCCGCCGATCATCCGCTGGTCGATGCGCACGACGTTTCCGCCTTGAAGGAGAAGGTGCTAGCCGCCGGCCTGTCGGTTGCCGAACTGGTCGGCACCGCCTGGGCCTCTGCCTCGACCTTCCGCGGGTCGGACAAGCGGGGCGGCGCCAATGGCGGACGCATCCGTCTCGCCCCGCAGAAGGACTGGGCCGTCAATGAGCCGGCCCGGCTGGCCAAGGTGCTCGCGGCGCTGGAAGGCATTCAGGCGGCGTTCAACGCCGGCCAGACCCGCGGCAAGAAGCTCTCGCTGGCCGATCTGATCGTGCTGGCCGGCGGGGCGGCGATCGAGCAGGCGGCGAAGGCGGCCGGCCACGCGATCACCGTGCCCTTCACCCCCGGCCGCACCGATGCCACCCAGGAGCAGACGGATGCCCATTCCTTCGCCGTCCTGGAACCGGTGTCGGACGGCTTCCGCAACTACCTGAAAGCCAGCCAACCCGTCACCGCCGAGGAGATGCTGGTCGACCGGGCGCAACTGCTGACGTTGACCGCCCCGGAGATGACCGTCCTCGTCGGCGGTCTGCGCGTCCTCGGTGCCAATGCGGGGCAGTCTCCGCACGGCGTGTTCACCCGGCAGGCGGGGAAGCTGACGAACGACTTCTTCGTGAACCTGCTCGACATGGGCATCACCTGGAAGTCGGTCTCGGACGCTGAAGACGCGTTCGAGGGCCACGACCGTGCCACCGGCGCGGTGAAGTGGACCGGCAGCCGCGTCGATCTCGTCTTCGGGTCGAACTCCCAGTTGCGGGCGCTCGCCGAGGTCTATGCGGAAAGCGGCGCGGAGCAGAAGTTCGTGCACGACTTCGTGGCGGCCTGGACGAAAGTGATGAACCTCGACCGCTTCGATCTGGCCTGATCCTGGCGGCATGAGGTGCGGGTGCGGCTGGATTCCAGCCGCACCCGGCCTATCTGGGCGGCGTTGAGGGGGTAATCGGATGGACTTGAAGCTTTCCGGGCGCGTCGTCGTCATCACCGGAGCGAGCCGGGGGATTGGGCTGGCGACGGCGAAATGCTTCGCGGAAGAAGGGTGCCACCTCGTGCTCTCGGCACGCAGCGCTGCGGATCTGCAGGCGGCCGCCGCGAGCCTGGGCAAAGCGGCATCCGTAACAACGGTGGTTGCCGATGTGACGGACGCAGGGCAGGCGGCAGCCCTCGTGGATGAAGCGGTGCACGTGCATGGCGGTATCGACGTGCTGATCAACAATGTGGGCGGCGGCGGTGGCGGACGCCGCATCGCCGACAGCACGGATGACCAGTGGCGCAACGCTCTTGATTTGAATGTGGTGCAGACCGTGCGGATGATGCGCCTGGCCGCGCCGCACATGGCAGGGCGGGCGGGCGCGGCGGTGGTGAATGTCGCCTCGATCTCCGGCTGGACCCCCCAGCTGGCAAGCAGCGGCCAGTATGGCGCGGCCAAGGCGGCGCTGATCTTCAATACCGAGTTATGGGCGCTCGACCTGAATGGCCAGGGCATCCGCGTCAACACCGTATCGCCCGGTTCCATCCTGATCGAGGGGAACGGCTGGGACCGGTATCGCCTGACCGAACCGGATGGCTACGCCGCCTATGTCGATGGCGGCTTCCCGATGGGCCGGCTGGGCACCGGCGAGGAGGTAGCCGACGTGGTCGTGTTCCTGGCCTCGCCGCGCGCGCACTGGATCAACGGCCGCAATATGCCGGTGGATGGATTGGAGCAGCCGTTTCCGGCCCCCGGGCGGCGACCTTACTGACGGACTGGCCGGCCCCTCATCGAGCCAGCGCGCTGATTTCACCTGATTGTCATCGCTGATCAGCACGAACGAAACAGAACATCGCTACCCGTTGCCACGACAGGCGTAGGGGGCAAGAGTGCGAATCGTTTCAATCGGGCTGGCGATGATGCTGGCGGGGACTGCCGCGGCACAGGACACGCGGCCCAACATCACCGTGGGTGTGCAGCAGATCGCGACATCCGGCACGCTCGACGTGCTGCGCGAGCAGTCGAACGTTGGCGCGCGAGTGGTCTATTCCGTGGTCGAGCCGCTGATCGACAATATGCGCCAGGATGTGAACCTGCCGCAGAAGCCGGCGCTGGCCACCGCATGGCGCCGCATCGACGATCGCACGATCGAGCTGAACCTGCGGCCGGGCGTGCTGTTCCACAACGGCGAGACGATGACCGCGGAGGACGTGGCCTTCACCTTCTCGCCGATGCGTTGGCGCGGTGATGGCATCCCGGCGGACGCGACCCCGGCCAACACCAATTTCCCCCCGCGCGAGGCCGTCGCCAGCGGGCGCAGCCTGTGGCCCAACCTCGGCGAAGTGCAGATCATCGACCCGCTGACAGTGCGCATCACCAGCCGCGTGCCGGATGCGACGATGGAGGGGCGGATCGCCCGCTACGGCTCTGACATCATCTCGAAGAAGGGCTGGGAGCAGGCGGCGAACTGGCTTGCCTATGCGCGCCGCCCGATCGGCACCGGGCCCTATAAGATCGTCGATTTCCGCAACGACAACATGCTCATCCTGGAAGCGCATGAGGGCTACTGGGGCGGGAAGCCGCCGATCCGCACGCTGCGGTTTGTGGTAGCACCCGACGTGTCCGCCCGGGTGAACGGCCTGCTCTCCGGGCTGTTCGACTTCGTCACCGACCTGCCGCCGGACCAGATCGCGGTCGTGCAGGCCAACCCGAAGTTCGAGGTGGTTGGCGGGCCGATCACCAACCACCGTCTGATCGTGTTCGACCGCAATCACGCGGCCCTGCGCGATGCCCGCATCCGCCGCGCGATGACACATGCGATCGACCGCCAGCTGATCGTCGATACCCTGTTCCTCGGCCGCACGCAGGTGCCCAAGGGTCTCCAGTGGGACTACTACGGCCCGATGCTGATCGCCGACTGGACGGTGCCGCAGTACGATCCGGCCCTGGCCCGCAAGCTGATCGCCGAGACCGGCTACAAGGGCGAGCCAATCCCCTATCGCGTGCTCAACAACTACTACAACAACCAGGTACCGACCGCGCAGGTGCTGGTCGAGATGTGGCGCGCCGTCGGCCTGAACGTGCAGCTCGAAATGAAGGAAAACTGGGGCCAGATCACCGAGCCGGGGCCGACGCGGGCGGTGCGCGACTGGTCGAACTCGGCGCCGTTCAACGATCCGGTCTCCTCCATCGTCAACCAGCATTGCCAGAACGGCGGGCAGCAGCGCCTGGGCGAATACACCAACACCGCCTTCAATGCGCTGTGCACGACGCTGGAAACCTCGGTTCTGCCCGCCGAGCGCCGCGCCGCCTTCGCACAGATGCTGCAGATCGCCGAGCGCGACGACCCCGCTTACACCGTGCTGCACCAGACCACGCTGCTCTACGGCAAGCGCCGCGACATCCGCTGGACGTGGTCGGCACTGCAATCGATGGACTTCCGGACCGAGAACTTCCGGATTGGCCAGTAGGCCGACTATCCCGCCATTTTGTCAGAGACAGGACCGAAAATGACCAACACTTCCCTGCTGGGCGTCGGATTGTCGATCCCCTGTGAGCATCCGAACTACGCCGATCTCGGCGCCAATATCGAGGCGGCGCTGGCCCGCGGCGTGGAGTATGTTGAACTGCCCCTGCACAAGATCGACATGGTTGTCGGTGCGCGCATCCTCAAGCACCGCCTTGCCGAGGTTGTCAGCATCGTCGCCGACCGCACGACGAAAACCACGCTGCACGGCCATCTGGGCATCAACCTGATGGAGGACCCGCATCTGCTGCCGCTGCATCTGGACGTGCTGAAGGCGAACATCGAATGCGCGCAGGCGCTGGGTTCTATCCATCTGGTGATCCATTCCGGTTTCTGCCGGCCGCAGATGGGATCGGCGATCGAGCTCGCCTATGAGCGCCAGCGCGAGGCCCTGCGCGCGGTGGCGGACATGGCGCGCGATGCGGGCGTGGTGATCTGCGTCGAGTGCATCTTCACCTATGACCACGCCCGCCACACCGCGCTGCCCTCCCGCCTCGCGGCGGAGCTCGCGCTGATCGACCACCCCAACGTGCGGGCGACCTTCGACGTCAGCCACGGCTACATCCATTGCGGCCAGATGGGCGTCGATTTCATGCCGGAGGCGAAGGCGCTCGCGCCTTTCTCCAAGCATCTGCATCTGCATGACAGTTTTGGCCGCCCGAAGGACTTCTGGGCCTACACCCTCACCGAAGACCTGGCCTTCGGCGCTGGCGACCTGCATCTGCCGATGGGCTGGGGCACCATCCCCTGGGATACGATCGCGGCGGAATGCGTCTTCCCGGCGGGTGTGGTTGGCGACATCGAGTTGCAGGGCCGCTTCTGGTCCGAGCTGGACGACACCATCGCGCGGGCGCGCAGCTTCTCGGCCAGTCTGGCAACGGCCTGAGGGTCTTCAAGCACGGCCAGGGCGGGTGATGCCCCGTCCTGGCCGTCGCCGGGGTGGCCGCAGACTTCAGCGCGTGAGGGCGAGCACCAGCTCGATGAAGATCAGCAGAAGGATTGCAACCTCCAGCAGCTCGGTCCGCGCACTCGAGGCTTCGTTGTAGAGGGCCGTATAGGTCTCCCGGATGATCGCCAGCTTGCGGTGTACGGCGGCGGTGACCAGCTCGACGCGGAACAGTTCGAGGGCGGCGGCATAGACGCGCGCGAGATAGACGTCCTCGGTGACCTGCAGCGCGTTGTCCACCTTCTCGGTGAGTTCGGTGACGTCCGCGACCAGGGTGTAGAGCTTGCGGGCGAGCCCGGCATAGCGGCGGGCGGCCAGTATATTCAGGCCGCCGCGTGCGGTTTCCACCAGGTCGTTCATCCGCGGCAATTCATCGTCCAGCAACTCGTCGTAGTAGCGCATTTCCAGCAGCTGCACGTTGGCGACTTCCAGCACGTCGGCCACGTCGCTGTCGCCGCGCGGCTCGTAGATGAAGGCGCGGTCCCAGGTGAGCACGACCAGATCGTCCTCGTAGTAAGAGAAGCGCCGCCGCAGCAGGTCGCCGCGCGCCGCCTCCGACAGCGGGCGGGTCTCACCGGAGAGCAGTGGCACGAGATCGGCGCGAGCGAGCAGTTCGCTGGCGGTCAACGGCGTGTCGAAGCCATGCACCAGCCCGATGAGATAGTCCTCCGTCAATTCCAGCGCGGCTGGCCGCTCCAGCGCCTCGCCGACGATCCCGCGCACTGAGCCGAGCGCCTTGCTCCACAAGGCGGCGCCATCCGCGCCGGCCAGGCTGCGGTCGACGGCATTGAGCCGGTCGGCGAAGTCCCGCCACGGCAGCCCGTCCGCACGCACCCGCAGCGCGAGAGTCACCGCGCCAAACTCATAGAGTCTGGCGGTGATCGTCGCCGTGATCGCCACCCCATTGATGAGCAGGCTCACCGGTTCAAGGGCGATGCTCAGCGGCGGCACGCCGAAGGCCATGGCCTTCGGTGGTGTGACTGCCAGCCGGGTGCGGCTGGCGCCGCCGGCGATATGGCGCGTCCACAGCGCCTCCGCGCGGACGAGATCGATGGCGTAAGCGACGTCGAACAGCCGCATCGCCATGATCTGGCCGCTCACAACCAGCGGGCCGGCCGTGCTCGTGTCGGTAAACGGGGTCATTGGCGCCTCTTGCTGTCGCATAGCCCGAACAATGCCATCGCGGACCTGCTGGCAAGGCGAAACGTCATCGCTGCGTATTTGCCGGTGGGGGAGGGATGCCTGTAGACCGCGCCAGCGCCCCCCCCCCGGACGCAGCAGGAGCGGTTCATGGCCGGCATACCTACGTTCGCGACCCCCCCAGGCTTTTTCGGCCTGCCCATCTCGCCCCGCCCGGCCGCCTTCGCCGTGGCAGGGGTGCCGCTGGATATCGGCACCACCAACCGCGCCGGCACGCGGGAGGGTCCGGCCGCTATCCGCCGTGCGAGCCGTATGCTGCTCGACGGCGCGCACCCCGGCTTCTGGGTGGACCCCGCGACGCTCGACCTCGCCGATCGCGGCGATTTCGCCATCGCGCTGGGTGACATCGCCGCCTCCCTGCGGCTGATCGCCGAACAGGCCGCCGAGGAAGCGCACCTGATCTGTCTGGGCGGTGAACACGGCATCACCCTCGCCCTGCTGCGCGCCCTTCGCGCCCGCCACGATCGCCCGCTCGCGCTCGTCCACTTCGATGCGCATGTCGACACCTGGCCCGACAATTTCGGCCAGACTTTCGGCCATGGCTCGGTGTTCTTTCACGCCATCAACGAGGGGCTGATCGATCCACAGCACACCATCCAGATCGGCATTCGCTCGCCGGTGCAGCGAGAGGTTTGGGACTGGACGGCCGGCCGGGGCGTGACCATCCTTTCCGCCCTGGACGTGCATGCCATCGGGCCCGAGCGGGTTGCCGCGCGTATCCGTGCAGTTGTCGGTGAACAGCCCTGCTATCTGAGCTTTGATATCGACGCGCTCGACCCGGCCTTCGCCCCGGGCACCGGCACCCCCGAGGTGGGGGGTCTGGCCAGTTGGCAGGCCCAGGCGATCCTGCGCCGCCTCGTGGGTCTGCGGTTCGTCGGCATGGATATCGTCGAGGTGGCACCCGCATACGATGTGTCGGAAATCACTGCCTTGGCAGCGGCGACAATCGTTTGGGAATACCTCGCCCTCCTGCACGCCCCGGCATGTTGATCATGCGGTGGGGGCGTAGCTCAGGTCCGCAATTCACAATAGACTTGTTGCGAAAGTCTGCGGCCTATTTCGACCACCAGTTCGTGGCACCGGGCCAATCTGTCGGGCTTTTCAGAATGGCATGAACCCCGCTTCGATGTTCACCAGCCCCGCGATGATCGACGTTTTGGTGTGATGGGTGTCG
>CAMCJI010000130.1 GCA_945874805.1 Asaia bogorensis
GCTCTACCAAGATCCCGACCTCGGCTTCTGCATCCTCGCCCATTCCTACAAGGGCGCGAAAGGCAGCGCCCCGCACGACCACGGCCCGAGCTGGGCGATCTACGGCCAGGGCACCGGCGAGACGGTGATGACCGACTACGACCTCGTCACCCCCGCCACCCCTGACACGCCCGGCCGCGTCCGCGCCACCCGCAGCTACACCCTCACCCCCGGCATGGCTTTCATGTACAACCCCGGCGAGCTGCACGCCCCCGCCCGCGCCGGCTCCACCCGCCTCATCCGCATCGAAGGCATCGACGTCTCGAAGATCACCCGCATGAAGTTCGACGTCGTCGAACCCGCCACCGCCTGACCATGCAAGGCCCGGAGATGCAGGACCTGCCGGACCGGCGGGTCTTCGATGCGGCGGAGATGACAGCACGCGCGGCAGATTTCCTGGCCGAAATCAGCCTGCGCCGCAGCGTGCGCGACTTCAGCGACCGCCCGGTGCCCATGCCGGTCATCGAAGCTGCCCTGCGCGCCGCCGGCCGCGCGCCCTCAGGCGCCAACCAACAGCCCTGGCACTTCGCCGTCATCACCGACCCCGCCCGCAAACGCCGCCTGCGCCAAATGGCCGAGCAGGAGGAATACGAATTCTACCACGGCCGCGCCCCCGGCGAATGGCTCGACGCCCTGGCCCCCCTCGGCACCAACGCCAGCAAGCCCTTCCTCGAAACCGCCCCGGTCCTGATCGCCATCTTCGCCCAACGCCACGGCCTCAACCCCGACGGCAGCAAAATCAAACACTACTACGTCCCCGAATCCGTCGGCATCGCCACCGGCTTCCTCATCGCCGCCCTGCACCACGCGGGCCTCGCCACCCTCACCCACACCCCCAGCCCGATGAACTTCCTGAACGAACTCTGCGGCCGCCCAGAACACGAAAAACCCACCATCCTCCTCATCGTCGGCCACCCCGCCGAAGGCTGCCAGGTCCCCACCGCCGGCGGCCTGAAAAAACCCCTGCCCGAGATCGCGACGTTTCTCTGAAAGCAGGCAGCGGAAGGGGAGGAAGGCAAGGGACAGGAAGGCAAGGGACAGGAAGGCAAGCATCTTCTTTTTTGAAAAAAAGAAGCAAAAAACTTTTACTCCTTCTCGTAATTTTCCCCTTCCCCGTCATCCTCGGACTTGTTCCGAGGACCCACGCCTGACGATATCTGGGCCAGTCGAAATTTATTTTCGCCCGACCAAAATCAGTATTTTTTTCCCCGAAATCATCCCAATCCCATCTTCGAATCCTCCATCTCAGTCTCTGAGTCGGAGAACCGATATTGCCCTCCTGGCTTCGCCGCCAAGCTGCACAATCTGTTCCCAACCCGGCGAAGCCATAAAATCCGATCCCGACAGCCCCCCCCTCAGAGAGCCCGCCCCCCACCAACGAACGAAGTTTTTTTGCTTCTTTTTGTTCACAAAAAGAAGACCTTGCCTTCCCCTGCCTTCCCCTGCCTTCCCCTGCCTGTCCCCAGCCTTCCCTTCACCCACCCTTCCCGCCCAAAAAAACCTTGCCATAACTAACTTAGTTAGTTATAAATCCAACCATGGAACCTCTGACCACCCTGGCGCTTCGTTTCTACCGGATCTTCACCGGCTTCTATGGCCTGCGGGAGGCGATTGCCCGCCATTCCGTGCGCCATCCCGCCGTCACGCCGATTGTGCTGCTGGTTTGCGCCCGCCTGACCCGGCTGATTGCCCGCCTCGACCGGCTCTCCCAAAAGCACCAGGCCGGCACCCTGCGCGCCCCTGCGCCCCGCCCCGCAAGCGCCCCCCGCGAGCCGGTCGCGAAGCCCGGGTTGCGCCTGCCGGCGCGTCGCGGCTGGCTGGTGCAGATGGTTCCGGCTGCCGGGGCTGCGGGCGGTGCTGTTCATGCCCTGCTGCAGGACCCCGAAGCGCGCGCCCTCGTCGAGGCCGCTCCCCAGGCCGGCCGCCTGTTCCGTCCGCTGGCCCGCATGCTGGGCGTGGAGCTGCCGGAATGGCTCCGTCTGCCCAAGCGCGCGCGCAAGTCCCGCGCGAAGCCCTTGCCGGTGCCGCTGACTCCGCCGCCCGCCTATCCTCCCGGCCTGTTGCCGGGCGAGCGGTTCCTGCCGCCGCGCCTGCGCCGCGAGTTCCGCGCGCTGGGTCTGTTCCGACTACCGATCGTACCGGGTGCCGGCTGACTACCGCTTGCCGCGCAACCCGATGATATAGGCCGACACGTCGGCGATTTCCGCGCGGCTGAGCATGAAGTTTGGCATGCGGCCGTGCGGCGTGTTGAGGAACGCGGCGAGCGACATTTCGGTGGTCGAGGGCATGGCGGCGATGGCGGCGAAGCCCGCCACGCCGTCGCTGCTGCGCGTCTGCGGCGTGGCGGTGATGGCGTGGCAAGTGCTGCACCATGTCTCTGCGATCTTCTGCCCGGCGGCCATGTCCTGCCCCAAGGCAGGGCCGGCTGCGAGCAAAGCGGCGATGAAGGCGGCGGTGTGTCGGATCATCATGTGGCAGGCTCCCTTCCCAGGATCGCGTTGCCGCAGCCTGCGCCCGGGGCTCGCGCAAAACCATGATCTGGATCAGCCCCGGCAAGGATTGACGCCGCCGACAGCGTCGATACGGTCGCCCCCATGAAGCCGGAACGACGGATCGCGCTGACCCTGGGGGTCACCCAGACCTATGCCTATGGGGTGACCTTCTACCTCCCCGCTGTGGTGACCGGTGCGGCGGCCGAGGATCTCGGTGCCTCGCGGGCGATGCTGCTGGGCGGATTTTCGCTGGCCCTGATCGTCTCCGGCATCTGCGCCCCGCGCATCGGCAAGGTGATCGACCAGATCGGCGGCCGCGGCCTGATGGCGGCCAGTAGCTTGATCATGGCCGCCGGCTCCGTAGGCCTGGCCCTCACCCCTGGCGTGCTCGGCTGGTATGTGGCTTGGATCGTGCTCGGTGTGGGCATGGCGATGGGTCTCTACGAGGCCGCCTTCGCTTCCATCGGCCGCCTCTATGGCCAGGCCTCCCGCCCGATCATCACCCATGTCACCCTCATCGCCGGCTTCGCCAGCACCATCGCCTGGCCCGCCGGCAGTGCGCTGATCGAACCGCTGGGCTGGCGCGGGCTGGTGCTGCTCTATGCCGCCCTGCATCTGGCGCTGAACCTGCCGCTGGTGCTCGCCTTCATCCCCCGCCCGACGGACCCGCCCTTGCCGCTCCCCAACTGCGCGAGCGACCCCGGCGTGCTGGCCGCCGCGCGGCGCGTGTTCATCCTGCTCGCCATCTACTTCACGGTGCGCGCGGTGATCTCCTCGGTGATGTCCGTCCATGCCATTGCGATCTTCGAGCGCGTGGGCCTCGGCACCGCCGCCGCGGTTGCCCTCGCCTCCCTCTTCGGCCCCGGCCAGGTTGCCGGCCGGGTGCTGGAGATGACCTTCGGCCAGCGCCTCAACCCGCTCTGGTCCACCCGCCTCGGCAGCATCCTGCTCCCGGCCGGCGCGCTGGCTTTGGTGCTCGCCGGCCCCCCCGCCGCGATCATCTTCGCCCTCGGCTACGGCATGAGCAACGGCCTCCTGACGATCAACCGCGGCACCCTGCCGATGGCGCTCTTCGGCCCCGCCGGCTACGCTGCCCTACTGGGAAAGCTGGCGATGCCCAGCCTGATCGCCTCGGCCATCGCGCCGACGCTGATCGCCCCCCTGATCGACAGCTGGTCCGGCACAGCCACGATCGCGCTGGCCGGCGCCCTGGCCGCCCTCGCCGCGCTTTGCCTCGTGCCGCTGCGGATCAAAACCTAGGCGAGTTCAGCCCGCACCGCGTCCCGCACGAAAGCGAAGTCGTCGGGGATCACCGCCGGGTTCGGATTGCCGGCCCGATGCCCCCAGATGCTCGGAATCGGCTTCAGCACCCCGTTCGCCAGCTTCGGCAGCTCGGCCGCATTGTCCGCCACGCGGAAATACAGATCCGTTTCGCCGGGCAGCAACACCATCCGCGCCTTGATCGCGCCGAGGGCCGCATCGAGATCGCCGCCGTACAGCGGGTTGTCGCTGATATCGCCATGCAGCCACGTCACCAGCTGCCCATACAGGTTGGCGGCGCGCATGGTGTAGTAGCGCTCCTCCCAATCCGTCCGCAGATAGGTCGTGAGGTCCGGCGCGCCCAGCACCCGGCGATGCAGGTCGGCCCGGTAGAAATCCTGGCTGAGCGCCATGTGGGCATAGATCGTGCCGAACGCCCGCAGGCTGCGGCGGGGCTCGGCCGAGAACTGACCGTTCGCCGTATATTCGGGTGCCGCCTCCAGCGTGCGCATCAGCGACATCAGGAAGATCTGGTTGTGCACCGCCGTCCGCGCGCTGCCGCACAGCACGAAGGCCCGCTCCACCATATCCGGATGCAGCGCAGCCCAGTGATAGGCCTGCTGCGCGCCCATCGAGAAGCCGTAGACGGCGGCGAGATGATGGACGCCGAACACCTCGGCCAGCAGCCGGTGCTGCGCCTGAATCAGATCGTGATAGGTCACCACCGGCCAGTCCGCTTGGTCGGCCGCCCCGGAGGACAGGCCGTTGGAGAACATGTTGGGGATGACGATGAACCACTTCGTCGGGTCCAGAATGCCGTCCGGCCCGATCAGGAATTCCATGCCCGGATGCTGGGCAGAGTAGGAACAGGGATAAAGGATCACATTGTCCCGCGCCGCGTTCAGCGTGCCGTGCGTCTTCCAGACGATGCGGGCATTGCGGATCACCCCGCCCTTCTGCGCTGGGATATCGCCGAGGCGGAAGACCCCCTGAGCCTGCGGCCAGCTGGCCATTCCGCTCACCCCTTGCCGCCGTGGGCCTTGGCGAGCTGCTCGCGCAGCAGCGCCACTTCGGCGCGGAGCGCGGCGACCTCCTCCTCCTGCGGGCTGAGCGGGGCCGCCGGCGGGCCGGGCAGGAAGGGGGTGAACAGGCTCATGGCGCGTTCCATCATCGCCATGTTCTGGCGGCCGACCTCTTCCAGGCTGGGCGCGAAGAACGGGCCGATGCTCTGCTGCATCGCCTTGCCCAGCGTCTCCTGCTGGTGGGCGAAGGCGCCCATCGCCTGTTCGAGATACTTGGGCACCACCGTCTGCATCGAATCGCCGTAGAAGCCGATGAGCTGGCGCAGGAAACCGGTTGGCAGCAGCGCCTTCCCCTTGGCCTCCTCCTCGACGATGATCTGCGTCAGCACCGAGCGGGTGATGTCTTCCCCGGTCTTGGCGTCATAGACCACGAAGTCCTGGCCTTCACGCACCATCTCCGCCAGCGAATCCAGTGTGATGTAGCTGGAACTCTCAGTATTGTACAAGCGGCGGTTGGCGTATTTCTTCACGACCACCGGCGGTTTCTCGCTTGCGGTGCTGGCGGCCTGCGGCTGGCTGGTCTGCGACATCCTGTTCCCCTGGCGGGTATGTTGTCTTTGCATAGCATGCCGCGCTGCAACACAGAAGCGTCGAAGCGTGACGACTTCCCGGTTTCCCGCCGCCCCCGCCCCCGGTATGGTCCCCCCCGGAGGGCGGATGACGCATGGCGGACGCCAAGGACGGGGCAGACCTGCACGCGCTGGCGCGCGATTGGATCACGATCGTGCAAAGCGAACTGTCGGGCCTGGCCGCCGATCGGGAGGCGCAGGAGGGCTTCTCCCTGCTGCTCGGCCTGTGGGCCACGGCGGCCACGCGGCTGGTCGATGCCATGCCCTGGCCGGCGCCGCGCGATGACCCCCCGCCGCGGGCCGCGCCCGCTGCTGCTGCACCTGACCCTCGCGATGCTCAGATCGACGACCTCGCCCGCCGCGTGGCAGAGCTCGAAGCACGGCTCGCCGCCGAACCTCACGCCCCAAGCTCTGCTCGAAAGCCTCGCCGCAGGCCCAGGTGAGTTCGCGGCGGCCCTGGCGCAGGATGCCGCCCTGATCCACGGCATCGCCGCCTATCGCCGCCACCCCTATGCGCGCCGGCTGCGCGATCCACCGGCGATCTGGCACGAGGGCGAGACGCGGCTGCTGGATTATGGCGGCAGCGGCCCGGCCGTGCTGTTCGTGCCCAGCCTCGTCAACCGCGCCTATGTGCTCGACCTCGCCGAGGGCCGCTCGATGCTGCGGCACCTGGCGCAAGCCGGGCTGCGGCCGCTGCTGCTGGACTGGGGCTGGCCCGGGCCGGCGGAGCGGGCGTTCACGCTCACGGACTATGTAGCCGGGCGGCTGGAGCGCGCACTCGGCGCCATTGACGAGCCGGTAGTGCTCGCCGGCTACTGCATGGGCGGGCTGCTCGCCGCCGCCGCGGCGCTGCGCCGGCCGGACCGGGTGCGCGCACTGGCGCTGCTGGCCACGCCCTGGGATTTCCACGCCGGCGATGCCGCCCGCGCCCGCCGGCTGGCCGAGCTCGCGCCGCTGCTGGAGCCGATGATGGCGCTGTCCGGCAGCCTGCCGATCGATGCCTTGCAGGTGCTGTTCGCCATGCTCGATCCCCTGAGCATCGCCGAGAAGTACCGCGGCTTCGCCAGCCTCGACCAGGACAGCGCGCGGGCGGAGATGTTCGTGGCCATCGAGGATTGGCTGGGCGACGGCGTGCCGCTGGCAGCCCCGGTGGCGCGCGAATGCCTCACCGGCTGGTATGGCGCCAACAGCCCGGCGGCCGGCCAGTGGCGCATCGCCGGGGCGGCGGTGGACCCGGCGCGGCTGGCCATGCCGGCCTTCGTCGCCATCCCCGCCCGCGACCGGATCGTGCCGCCCGAGAGTGCCGCACCGCTGGCCGATCTCATCCCCGGTGCCGTCCGCCACAGCCCGGCCGCCGGGCATATCGGCATGGTCTGCGGGGCCACCGCCGAGCGGGCGCTATGGGCGCCGCTGGCGGGCTGGGTACGCGGGCTTTGAGAGTCCTGCTGCACTGCGGTATGCTCGGCCAACGCAAGGCGGGCAGTGATCCGCAAGGGAGAACACCGGCATGGACGACATCGTCATCGTATCCGCGGCGCGCACCGCCGTCGGCAGCTTCAGCGGCGCCTTCGGCTCCGTTCCCGCCCATGTGCTGGGCACCGCCGCCATCCAGGCCGCCATCAGCCGCGCCGGGATCGAGGCGGGCGACATCGACGAGGTGATCCTCGGCCAGGTGCTCACCGCCGGCCAGGGCCAGAACCCCGCGCGCCAGGCCGCGCGGGCCGCCGGCATCCCGGATGAGAAGACCGCCTTCGGCATCAATCAGGTGTGCGGCTCCGGCCTGCGCGCCGTGGCGCTCGCCGCCCAGCAGATACGCAGCGGCGAGAGCGATATCGTCATCGCCGGCGGGCAGGAGAGCATGAGCCAGTCCCAGCACGGCGCCTATCTGCGCGCCGGGCAGAAGATGGGCGACATGCAGTTCATCGACACCATGATCAAGGACGGGCTGTGGGACGCCTTCAACGGCTATCACATGGGCAACACCGCCGAGAACGTCGCCCGCGCCTTCCAGATCACCCGCGCCGAGCAGGATGAGTTCGCGCTGGCCAGCCAGCAGAAGGCCTCCGCCGCGCAGAAGGCCGGCCGCTTCGCCGCCGAGATCGCGCCGGTGACGATCAAGGGCCGCAAGGGCGATGTGGTGGTCGACCAGGACGAATACATCCGCCATGACGCCTCGGCCGAGAGCATGGCCAAGCTGCGGCCGGCCTTCAGCAAGGACGGCACCGTCACCGCCGCCAACGCCTCGGGCATCAATGACGGGGCGGCCGCCCTGGTGGTGATGTCGGCCGCCGAGGCGGCGCGGCGCGGGCTGACCCCGCTCGCCCGCATCGCCAGCTTCGCCACCGCAGGGGTCGATCCCGCGGTGATGGGCACCGGCCCGATCCCGGCCAGCACCAAGGCGCTGGCCCGCGCCGGCTGGCGGCACGAGGACCTCGACCTGATCGAGGCGAACGAGGCCTTCGCCGCCCAGGCGCTGGCGGTGAACAAGGGCATGGGCTGGGACACGGGCAAGGTGAACGTCAATGGCGGGGCGATCGCCATCGGCCACCCGATCGGCGCCTCGGGCGCGCGGGTGCTGATCACGCTGCTGCACGAGATGGGGCGGCGCGACGCGAAGAAGGGTCTCGCCACTTTGTGCATCGGCGGCGGCATGGGCGTTGCCCTCTGCGTCGAACGCTGAGGCGCGGCGGTCTGCGGCATCGAATACGCCTGCCAGGCGGTGGCGGTGCATGGCGGGCTGATCGGCGGCCAGACCAACTATGCGGCGGCCAAGGCCGGGCTGCACGGCGCCACCCGCGGGCTGGCGCTGGAACTGGCGAGCCGGGGGATCATCAGGTAACTGAAATGCGACACCCCCTGGTCGGGGTGCCAGTAGCGCACGGGGGTGCGCAGGTTGATCGCCGGCACGCCGCGCCAGTCCAGCCGCACCGCCGCCTCGGGGTCGAAATCGAAGCGGCGCATCCAGCGCGTGGTCTCGAAAATCTCCAGCAGCGGCGCGATGGGATAGACGCGGAAGCCGAACAGCGAGCCGCCGATGCCGCCCCAAAGCGTCTCCACATCCACCCAGAAGTTCGACAGCCGGCGCCCGAGCACGCGCACCAGCGGGGCGGAAGCGTCGAACACCGGCTGGCCGAGGATCATCGCGTCCGGATGGGCGCGGGAGAGCGCCATCATGCTGCCGATGCTTGCAGCGTCGTGCTGGCCGTCGGCATCCATCGTCAGCACATGGGTGAAGCCCTCCGCCCGGGCGGCGCGCAGGCCGCTGTCCCCTGCGGCGGGGCACTGCACCGCCTCCGCCACGGTTTTCAGCAGCTTCGCGCCGCTGTTGCAGCTGGGGATCGGCACGAGGTGGCTCGCCATGCCTAGTTCCGCACTTCCGCGCAGGGCGCTACGTCACCGACGCCGAGATGGATCATCGGCAGCAGGGCGGCGGGCGGGAACAGCAGGCCCAGCCCCACCGCGGCCCCTGCGCGCGCGGCGAATTCGGCGTCCGGCAGGTAGCGCAGGTCCTTGAACGGGCCGCGGATCAGGATGGGGGCGGCCAGCGTGCCGATCGAGAGGCGCTTGGCCAGGGTGCGCACCCGCATCTCCATCTGCTCGCGCGCCAGGTCGATCGTGCCGCCAGCGGTGATCACGTGATCGGTGGTATCGACCACCAGCGTGCGGCTGGTCAGCACGCCCCGGCGCAGGGTGAAATCGGCGAGCATGCAGACCACGTGCTCCTTCTCCGGAATGCCGATCGCCGAGAGCAAAGCGCGGCCGAGCTGCACGCCGGAGAGGTCGAGCAGCAGGGCGTTGATCTCCCCGCCCTTGGCCATCACCACCCGCAGCATGCCGTCGCCCTGGGCGACGATGGCGGAGAGCGAGGCGCCGCGCCCCTTCAGCTTTGCCTCGCCGTCGATCGGGCCATTGCCGCTGCCCCAGCCGGCCGCCTGCAGCAGCGGGCCGAGATTCACCCGGTTGAGGGTGACATGGGCATCCGCGTCCAGCGCGTCCCCCACAGGATTGAGGTCGACGGTGCCGGCGATGGTGCCGCCGCCGACGCCCAGCTTCAGGTCGGTCAGCCGGATATGCCCGTCGTCGATGTCGAGCCGGGTCGAGAAGGTGTTGAACGGCACATTGCGGCCGAGCACGCTGGCGCCGACATAGGTGATGTGGATGTCGGCCTCGCGCACGCGGGGCAGATTGATCGGCGTCGTCGGCAGCAGCTTCGGGTTGTCCTCCGCGCGCTGGACGTTCTGCACCTGGGCGGCGGTCTGGCCGGGGGTGGTGGTGCGGCCAGGCTCGGAGCCGATGAAGCCCGCGAGGTCTTCCAGATCGACCCGGCGCGAGGTCAGCGCGCCGCTGACAACGGGGCGGTCCGGGCGCGGATCGATCTCCAGCGCGCCGTGCAGGTCGCTGCTGCCCACGCGGCCCTTGATCGCGGTGAAGCGGATCAGCCCCTCGCCGAAGCCGAGCTTGCCGGCCACTTCGTAGGAGGGAGTCTTCGGGATGGGAATGCCGGTCAGCGGCAGCAGCAGCGCCATGTCCGGCCCGGTCAGCACCATGTCGAGGTCCGCGCCGGCCAGCGCCGTGGGGTTGCGCAGCGTGCCCTTCAGGGTGATGCGGGTGGGGCCGTTGGCCACCGTGAGGTCCACCGCATAGGGCAGCGTGGTGTCACTCAGGCTCAGCAGCGAGCCGCCGACGGCGTGAATGGTGATCGGCAGCTTGGCGTAGCTGCCCTTCGCATCGATCACCAGCGTCCGCGTCGCCCCCTCGGCGCCCCCCTCCGTGCCGGTCGAGATGTTGACCTCCATGTCCGCCCCCACGCGGGCCAGTTGCACCCGCCCGGTGCCGCCGTTGATGACGAGATCGCCCACGACGACGGGCGGCGGGGCGGCGGGGTCGGCGTCGAGCGACGGCAGCACCTTGAGGGTCCAGTTGTTCTGCCCGTCCGGCTTCTGCACGAAGCTGTAGACGGGGCGCTCGGCCTCGGCGAGCGGCAGCACGATCTGCCGGGTGCGCACCCAGGTCTCGGCATCGAAGGTCACCCGCAGGCGCGGAAACACCGCGAGGTCGGGGCCCTCGAACCCCTCGGGGTTGGCCACCCGCACGCCGTGGGCGATGATGAGCGTGCGCCGGCCGGGATGCACCTCCAGCCCCTCCAGCGTGACCTTGCGGCCGAGTGCGGCAGAGGATTGCGCCTCGACCAGCGGGCGGAACCAGTTCCAGTCCCACAGCAGCACGCCCAGCGTGCCGCAGGCCGCCAGCGCCAAGGCGGCGATGCCGATGCCGCGCCAGATCGCGCTGCGCCGTGGCGGGCCGGCGGCAGGCGGGGTGGGGGAGGCCGGCGGGTCGGGGGTGGGCGGCAATGGCAAGCGCGCGTCCTGTCTCGAAGCAACGGAACAGCGAACCTACGGCAAGCCGGCAGCGGCAGAAGCGGCGGAAACTACCCATCTTGCGCACCGCGCCGCGCGTAGTTCCCGAGGCTGCCGCTGGCGCACGGCGAGGGCTAGGAACAGGCTCGACGACGTGACCGGGAAGCCCGCCATGTTCCATCGGGGAGCCACCGGCCATGACCGACGCCGCGACGCAGACGGACCAGGGATGGCAGACACGGCGCAGCGACGCGACGACGCTCGTGGTGCTGCAAGGCGACTGGACGCTTGAATCCCGCCCCCCCGACGCGGCCGCCCCGGCAAAGGTGAGCGCCGCGGCCGAAGGCGGGGGCCTCGCCTTCCAATCCGACCAGCTCGGCCGATGGGACAGCGCGCTGCTGGTGTTCCTCGCCGCCCTGCGTCAGGACGCGCTGGCGCGCGGCGCCGCCTTCGACCCGGCCGGGATTCCGCCCACCGCGCGCGGGCTGCTCGACCTGATGTTGCCCATTCCCACCCCGCCGGCCCACCCGGCCGCCCCGCCCTTCGTCGAGCGCGTGGGCCTCGCCTGCATCGCCGCCTGGGCGGAGGGCGGGGCGGTGGTGACCTTCGTCGGCGAGACCATCCTGCGCACCGGCGCCGCCCTGCGCGGCCGCGCGCGGATGCGCCGGGTGGACCTGATGGATTGCCTGTACGAGGCCGGGGTCGCGGCCCTGCCGATCGTCACCGTGGTGAACATCCTGGTGGGCGCCATTCTCGCTTTCGTCGGCGCCGTGCAGCTCCGCCGCTTCGGGGCGGACATCTATGTCGCCAATCTCGTCGGCGTCGCCGTCGTGCGCGAGATGGCGGCGCTGATGACGGCCATCGTGCTGTCCGGCCGCACCGGCGGCGCCTATGCGGCGGAGATCGCGACGATGCAGGGCAGCGAGGAGATCGACGCGCTGCGTGCGATCGGCATTCCCGTCCACGACTACCTCGTGCTGCCGCGCGTCCTGGCGCTGACGCTGATGATGCCGCTGCTGTATCTCTACGGCAGTGCGGTTGGCATCTTCGGCGGCTTCCTGGTGGCGGTGCTGATGCTCGATGTCACCGCCAGCAGTTTCAGCACCCAGCTGGTCGCAGCGGTGGGCGCCGGGCAGGCGGTGTTCGGCTTCACCAAAAGCATCACCTTCGGGGTGCTGATCGCCATCGCCGGCTGCCGTATCGGCCTGACCGCCGGGCGCAGCTCCACCGAGGTGGGCCGGGCGGCGACAACCGCGGTGGTGGTCGGCATCGTCGGCGTGATCGTGGTCGATGCGATCTTCGCCATCTGCGCCAATGCCGTGGGGTTCTGAGCAGATGGCGGAACCCAAACTGCGGGTGCAGGGTCTTGCGGTCGGCTACGGCCCGGCGCCGGT
>CAMCJI010000131.1 GCA_945874805.1 Asaia bogorensis
ACAGACCGCCCGCGCTCCCCGCGGGAGAGCAGGCCAAGTCTTCCGACGCTTGCGCCTCCGGTCGGGCTACGCCCTCCCTACGCCGCAAGCGTCAGAGAACTTTCTCATCTTGATTGTCGCGCGTTCTCACACTGATTGTCGCGCCGCATTCTGGCCCGTATGCTAGAGCGCATCGGCCCAGGTGCCAAAACCGAAGTGTCAGGGGGCGCGATAACGGGTATCTTTACGGCGCTTCTTGATGAAAGCGATGAGGTGAACCCGGTGGCTGACGCTGTCAGGGGCATGCTCGATGGTCATGTTTTTCTTCGGCGGCGCCTCGCCAATCGCGGCCATTTCCCGGCGATCGATGTTTTATCGTCCATTTCCCGCTGCGCCGCAGGGCTTTTCCCCGCTGAAGACGAGGAGGTTCTTCGCTGCGCACGGATGGCGATAGCTGCGTATGAGGAGGCACAGGATTCGATCGCTGCAGGCCTCTACCGTCGTGGGGAGGACCCTTCGCGCGACCAGGCTATCGCGACTGGCCTTGCCGTCATGTCGTTCCTGCGACAAGCCAAGGATATTGACGCAATCGGCGTCGGAGAGGCGCTTGTGCGATTGCGTGAACTGATTGTCGGTCAGCCGCGGCCGATGGCTTCCACCAGGGCATCTAGTTGATCGAGCGTCCGATAACTGATCTTGACGAACCCGGCTTTGCCGTCGAACTCGATCACGACCTTGAGACCCAGCCGATCGGAAAGATGGCGCTCCAGAGCTGCGGTTTCGGTTTCGTCGTTCGTGACCGCATTGGTCTTTGTCGGTGGGCGGTGTGGTCTGCGCGTTGCTAGGGCCTCTGCTTGGCGGACGTTGAGCCCACGCGCGATAATCTCACGCGCTAGTTTCTCCTGCTCGGGATGGCCGAGCAGGGCGCGAGCATGGCCGGCGGAAAGCGTTCCATTGCGCACTGCGGCCTGAACCGGTCCAGCGAGATTCAACAGCCGCAGCGTATTGGCGATGTGGCTACGCGACTTTCCGACAGCTTCCGCGAGCGCCTCCTGCGTCTTGCCAAACTCTAAGACGAGCCGCTGATAGCCTTCGGCCTCTTCGATCGCGTCGAGATCCTGGCGTTGAAGATTCTCGACGAGTGCAGCTGCAAGCGCCTCCTCATCGGAAAGCGTCCGAACGAGCACGGGAACGTCATGCAATTCGGCGATTTGCGCGGCACGCCAGCGTCGTTCGCCTGCGATTATCTGGTAGTGTCCCTGCTTCAGTGGGTGTGGGCGGGCAAGGATGGGCTGCAGAAGTCCGCGCGAGCGGATTGAATCCGCGAGAGCGGCGAGGTGCTCCGCATTCATCGTTGTTCGAGGCTGAAACGGTCCTGGCTCGAGATACTCAACGGGTATGAGCGCTGGGCCAGTCTTACCTGGTGACGGCGAAGTGCTGTCGGTTTCCCGAATCAGCGCGGCGAGGCCACGGCCGAGGCGCGATCCTGCTTCCTTGGCGCTCATGATCTTTGTGTCCTGTGCAGTTCGGCATCACGCCCACGTCGCTGAAGGTATTCCTGCGCGAGCTTCACATAGGCCTGGGCTCCTGGAGACCGGAAATCGTAGAGAAGCACTGGCTTACCATGACTTGGCGCTTCGGATATGCGGATGTTGCGCGGGATCATAGTGTCATAGACATCGCGCCCGAAGAAACCTCGTGCGTCAGACGCGACGAGATCAGACAGGTTATTGCGCCGATCAAACATCGTCAGCACGATTCCTTCTAGCCTTAGTGCGGGATTAAGTCCCCGGCGGACGAGGTCGATCGTGCGGATGAGTTGTGATATTCCCTCAAGCGCGAAGAACTCACATTGCAGCGGCACCATTACAGAATCGGCGGCGACCAGGCCGTTCAGAGTGAGGAGCCCCAAGCTTGGCGGGCAATCGATGATGATCAGCGTGTGGTCTCCCCTGCGCGTAATCTCCTGGAGTGCATCGCGCAATCGGAACTCACGTCGGTTGAGGCTGACAAGTTCGATTTCGGCGCCTGCCAGATCTGGCTCTGCCGTAATTAGCGAAAGATTTGGGATGTACGTGCTGCGCACGGTGCTGTTTTGGTTAGCTTCCTCAACGAGTAGGGCGTAGCTGCCGTTCTGGCGATCCGAGCGGGCAATTCCCAGGCCGGTTGACGCGTTCCCCTGCGGATCGAGGTCAACGAGAAGAACACGTTCTCCACCTGCGGCCAGGGCTGTGGCGAGATTGATCGCTGTTGTTGTTTTGCCGACGCCACCCTTCTGATTGGCTATTGCCAAGACTGGGCAGAGCAAGCGGTGCGACTGTGGCGCTTGCGGATCAATGGACGTTGTTGGCACGGGCGATCTCGCTGATGCTGTAGATGCAGGCGGTCGGGTCGAGCGTGCTTGGTGTCGTTTCGACGCGCATTGTCCACTCCTTCTGTGCGTCCGACAGTTCAGCGGCTGATGCCCTGCCTTTGGGAAAGATGCAGACCCCGTGGGGAGCCAGGTGTGGCAGGGCCCATGTGATGAGCTGCGAAAGCGGCGCGAGAGCCCGGGCGGTAATCACTGGAGCCGGGGGCGGAGCTGCTGCCTCAATGCGGCTCGCATAGACGGTCACTGCCGCGCCGACGGTCCGCGCAGCCTCGCGCAGGAAAGCCGCTTTGCGTTGATCTGCCTCGATCAGGTGGAACGGATGGTTTGTCGCTATTGCGAGAACGAGGCCTGGCAATCCGCCCCCCGACCCGAGGTCTGTCGCATGGGAGAAGCTTGATGGCAGTAGGCGTGTCAGGTCGAGCGAGTCGTCGATATGGCGCGACCATATTTGTGCCTCGTCTGAGCGCGAGATCAAATTGATGGTGCGGTTCCACCGCAACAGAAGACTGACGTAGGCTTCGAGTCTCTCCCATGTTTCACGTGAAACATCGTTACGGTAGCCGGGGGAGTGTTTCACGTGAAACACATGGCTTTGTTGCCAGGCGCGCGATTAACCATCCGCTCTCACTCTTTCGCGCCGTGAGTGGGCGATTATCGCGGCAACCGCGGCGGGTGTCATGCCAGGTATCCTTGCTGCGGCTCCAATGGAGGTCGGGCGCACGAGGGTAAGTCTCTCCTGGATTTCTGCTGATAAGCCCCCAATGGCTCCAAAATCAAAGCTGCTCGGTAGCGCGACTGCCTCCTCTCGCCGGAACTGTTGTATCTCAGATCTCTGTCGACCAAGATAACCAGCGTAGATGGCTTCGGCTTCCAAAGCGCTTCTTATCCTGGGAGGGAGGGCCTGGAGCCAAGGGAATGCGGTCTCGATGAGGGATCGAGGAACGTCCGGATAGGCAAGCAGTGCCATTACGGGCCGGAACTGGCCATCCGCTCGCACAACCGCACCCAAGCGGCGCAACTCCGCTGGCCATAGCCCTTCGCTCGCGGCGTGGCTTCTGGCGACCTCGAGTTGGGCAGTGTGGGTTGTGTAGGCTGCGGCGCGCTCAGCACTTATGCAGCCCCACGTCTTGCCAAGATCAGTAAGCCGGAGATCTGCATTGTCCGAGCGCAAGGTCAGTCGATACTCTGATCGGGATGTGAACATGCGGTATGGCTCTGTGACACCCTGGGTGGTCAGGTCGTCGATCAAGACGCCGATGTAGCCCATCGCCCGATCAATATGTGCGGGTGGCTGTCCACTGCATCGGCGGGCGGCATTGATGCCAGCCATGATACCTTGTGCTGCCGCCTCTTCATAACCAGTGGTTCCATTGACTTGGCCAGCCAGGAACAGACCCGGCATCGTCTTCAACTGCAAGCTAGCATCCAACGCGCGCGGGTCGATGAAGTCATATTCGACCGCATATCCCGGCCGAACGATCTGCGCGCGTTCAAGCCCAGGGATTGTAGCCAGCAGTTCCGCTTGCACCGATGCTGGAAGGCTTGTTGAAATGCCGTTTGGATAGACGGTATCGTCGTCAAGCCCTTCGGGCTCCAAGAATATCTGGTGGTGGTTCCGGTCGGCGAACCGGACCACCTTGTCTTCGATCGAGGGACAGTAGCGAGGGCCCTTTCCGGATATCTGGCCACCATAGGCGGCGGAGAGATGGAGGTTTGCTCGGATTACGTCGTGGCTGGCTGACGTAGTGGCCGTAACGCCGCAGGAGATCTGGGGATTGTTGATGTGCGCCGTCATTGTGCTGAATGGCTCGGGTTCGGCATCTCCGTAGTCGCGATCCAGCGAGCCCCAGTCGATAGTTAGACCGTCAAGTCGAGGTGGTGTGCCGGTCTTGAGCCTGCCCAGGGGCAGACCCCGTCGGAGCAGCGCTTCGGCGAGACGGACGGCGGGGGCGTCACCCACACGGCCGGCTGGCTGGCTGTTCTGGCCGACATGGATCATACCTCGCAAGAACGTTCCCGCCGTCAGCACTGCGGCGCCGCAGGTCAACCGCTCGCCATTGGCGCAGATCACCGCGGCAAGTGCTCCAGATGTATCGGTTTCAAGATCATCCACGGATCCTTCGCGGATCGCCAGATTGTGCTGACTTGCAAGAGCCGCCTGCATGGATTCGCGATACAGGCGTCGATCCACCTGAGCGCGCGGGCCATGAACGGCCGGGCCCTTGCTGCGATTCAGGACCTTGAAATGGATGCCGGCCCGATCAGCGATGCGGCCCATAAGACCGTCGAGTGCATCAATCTCCCGCACCAAATGGCCCTTGCCGATGCCGCCGATTGCGGGGTTGCAGGACAATTCCCCAATCGTCGTGCGGCGATGCGTGATCAGGAGGGTCCTGGCCCCGATCCGAGCGCTTGCAGCCGCTGCTTCGCATCCGGCATGTCCTCCGCCGATCACGATGACATCGAAGTGATTTGTTCTCATTTGCCTATGCAGAACTGGTGGAAGAGAGAATCGAGCATGTCCTCAACACCTACCGCGCCTGTGATTCGCCCAATGGCGCGCAGGCCAAGCCGCAACTCTTCGGCGCGCAATTCGGGAAGCGGTAAGGTCGCGGCGGCATCGAGGCAGGTCAGCATCTCGGTCAAGGCGGACCGGTGCCGTATTCGGGTCAGCGGGGGGGGGCCATCCGAGTGAGTGAGTGATTGGGCGAGAGATACAAGCTTCTGATGCAGCGTCTCAAGGCCTGAACCCGTCGTTGCACTGACAGCATATGTGCCTGGTCGGCGGGGTGGGACAAGATCGATCTTAGACTCGATATCAACAATCGCTGCCGAGGTGGGCGCAAGCTCGATCAACGATGCTCCGGCCGTGGTGACGCGCAAAATGGCGTCGGCATTTGCCATGCGGGCACGGGCGCGTCGCACGCCTTCGGCCTCCACTTCGTCCGACGTTTCGCGCAACCCGGCCGTGTCGAGCAGTGTGACGGGCACCCCACCCAAATCGATCAGCACTTCCAGAACATCCCGTGTTGTGCCGGGATGGCGGGATACAATGGCCACCTCGCGCTTGGCCAGCACGTTGACCAGCGTTGACTTGCCGGCGTTAACCTCGCCAACCACTGCAAAAACAAGTCCCTCTCTCAGTCGCTCTCCGCGGCGTCCATCATCCAAATGGGCACCCACGGCGCACTGGAGCGCGGAAATCTCAGCCATGTCATGCAGCAGGATGTCGGTCGGAAGGTCGTCTTCGGGAAAGTCGATCAGGGCTTCCTGGCGTGCGAGGAGCGCCAGCATCCTATCAGCCCACGCCCGATAGACAGCCCCAAGCGCGCCGCCCATTTGCCGCAATGCCTGGCGGCGCTGCGCCTCAGTGTCAGCCTCTACCAAGTCGGCGATCGCTTCAGCTTGCAGCAGATCCATCCGTCCATTCACGAATGCCCGCCGCGAGAATTCCCCCGGTTCCGCGGGGCGCGCGCCCAACGCTGCCAGGGTACCGGCGACGGCCGAAAGAACTGCGCGCCCGCCGTGCAGATGCAACTCGACGCAGTCTTCGCCCGTGTAACTGTGCGGCCCGGGGAATCGAAAGACCAAGGCGCGATCCAGGACTTCCCCATCCGGACCGCGCAGGTTCCTTACGGCGGCACGGCGCGGGAGGGGGGGGCGGCACAGCGTGGCGAGGATGGATTCGGCGCGGTTGCCACTTAGCCGGACGATGGTGACGGCAGCCCTGCCAGCACCTGTGGCCGGCGCAAAGATGGTGTCCTGGCTGCTCATTCCGCCGGTAGCATGAGATGATCTACCCGCCCACCATCACGCAAATGGGCTTGTAACACCGCATCCACATCGATTTCGTTATTAATACGATACCAAATACCCTCCGGGTAGATGACTATGCAGGGCCCGAGTTCACAGCGGTCTAGGCAGCCTGCCATGTTCACCCTCACACGTCCCAGTCCTAGTTCCTTGGCGCGCGCCTTCATATAGTCGCGCAGCCGTTCGGAGCCCTTGGCTGCACAGGAACCGCGCTTATGGCCGTCAGGCCGCCGGTTGCAGCACACGAATATATGAGCTTCAAAAAACAATGGCGGGTCGCCAACCTTACGGTGTGTGGGAAGTGGGTCGGACATGGGCGAGGTTCTCGTGCTGGGGCTTGGTGTTACCCTATCTTCCAGGACGCGCTTGCACGCAAGATGAACGTTCATGGCAGGCTCATTGAGATTTGCTAATCCCCGGTGTGCAAGCGCGTCTCGTTTCGAGCTAGTGTGCTGCATCAAGATATCCACCGGGGAGCCGAGCATATGCTGTCAACGCCACGTTGGTGTCTTGCTGCGGTTATCGCGGTGGCACTCGCCGCAACACCTGGATTCGCCAACACTACCGAGGTCGAAGCGCGCTTGGTGGAAATCGATCTACGCGAGTGGGTAAGTCGGCAGTTTGGCTCGTTCTTTGGCCTTGCGGCCAGTTCGCTGCGCGTCGTGGCGCAAGGCGACGTTCTGGCGCTCGAACTCCCGTTCGGCGGCCCGATTGCAGAGGGGGCGGTGAGCCTGGTTCCGGGTAGTATTTCGCTAATGCTGAAGCCTCTCGAAGGTGGGCGTTATGCGGTCGAGAACGCGCATGTATCGATGCCGTTGTCAGCGAGAGTGGCGAAGGGCCCGAAGGGGACGCCAAGTGAGATGACCGTCAATGTTTCCGAACAGAGCGTTCGCGGCACCATCGATCCGTCACTGGCCACGACCTCGACGCTCGACACACGGTTGCTCGAGTATGATGTCGCAATCCAAGCAGACGGCGGGCGCCAACTCTCCCACGCTGATATCGTGACGTCGCATTCCGTTTGGCAACCCGCCGGCGCGGGGCGCGTCAATATGAACGGTGAGTCGGTGATTGAGGGATATATCACGACCGAACAAGGGCCTGACGGCAAGCCAACGCGCTTATCCGTTGACCGTATCCGCGTGACTGGCGGGGTGGACCAGTTCGATTTCACCCGGCTGGGTGCTGCCAATCGCGCATTTCAGGAACTGATCGGGTTGGCAGGCGGAAGTGGCCCCCGCAGTGGGAAGGTGCCGCTTTCCCCCCCACAGAAGGCTGCGTTGCGCACGGTCATTGGCGAACTTGGCGTCGTTTTCCAGTCGCTGCGCAGCGAGCAGGTTTGGGAAAATGCGCGGCTCCAGGTGGGTGATCAGTCCGGCAGCCTCCGACGGATGGCGCTCGGCTTCTCGATGTCAGCCCCGAACGGTGTGGCCGAGATTCGCTTCCCCATTTTGCTGGAGGGGTTCGACTCGCCGCAGATCCCGCCTGGGCCGATGCGCGATGTCCTGCCGCGCGGCCTCTCACTCACGCCGCGCCTCTCCGGGCTCTCCAAGGCAGGACTGCTCGACCTGCTCTCCCGCGCCGCGGATGCCTCTCCCGATCGCTTCGATTTTGAGACTGCGGCGGACGAACTGCTGGAACAAGGGCGCCTCTCCCTCGGGATCGAGGATTTTGCCATTCAGATTGGGCCCATGAAACTGAGCGGCGAAGGGGCGATCGAAATTGCGCCCGGCCGGCAGTTCAGCGGTGAGGCTAAGATCCGTGCCAACGGACTAGATGCCCTGATCCGTCGCGCGAACGCCATTCCAGACCTCAAGCCTGCACTGCCGGTGCTGATCTTCCTTAAGGGCATCGGGCGTCAGGACGGCAGGGAGGTGGTCTGGTACATCAACTATGCGGACCGTGAAATCCTGGTGAACGACACCAATCTATCCGACATGCTGCCGGCGAGTAGGTAGGTCCCAGTTGACTGCCGATTGCAAATCGGCGTGGCAGCAGTGACAATCTTGCCCGGACGACACTCGCTGCCTTTCCGAAATCGGAGGAAACCTATGCAGATTCGCCACCTCAATGCGACCGATGCGCCTGCCCCGGCCGGCCAGTATAGCCAAGCGGTGGAGGTGACGGGTGCTTCGCGCACTCTCTATGTCAGCGGCCAGGTCGGTATGGATGTCAGCGGCACTGTGCCGCCCGATGTCGGGGCGCAGAGTCGTCTCGTCTGGGCCAATATCGTGGCGCAGCTCCGCGCTGCCGACATGACGCTCGACAACGTCGTGAAGATCGTCACGATATTGCCTGACCATGCTGATCTCGCCGCGAGTCGTGTCGGTCGTGCTGAAGCGCTGGGTGAGCGCAAGCCAGCCAGCACGTTGATCATTGGCGGTCTGGCCAACCCTGCATGGAAAATCGAGGTGGAGGTTATTGCCGTTGTCTGATACAGACTAACGCTGATCGCACCAATCCTGCCAGATGCGGCGCAACGCCGAGCCGAACTGGGCACCGAAGCGGCGTGCATCGCAGAGCGGGCTTTCTCTGACACGTGTGCGTAACCCTTCGCGCAGAGCCGCCAAGGCGGGGATATCCTCGGCCTTGGCGACTGCCAAAGCTTCGTAGCCAGGAATGCTGTTCGCAACCCAATCCGCCAAGCCCACATTCGACATGTGGCTTGTGGAGTGCCGCGCTGCGTAAGTCTCGCCGGCCATGCAAACGGTTGGGACCCCCATCCAAAGTGCTTCGCACGTCGTGAGCCCACCTGTGTACGGGAAGGGATCGAGGACGATGTCGATTTTGCCGTATTCATTTAGCAGGTCGCGATGCGGTGCGCTGCCGCGCATCTCGATACGGCCGGCGGCGATTCCACCCGCCGCAAACTCTGCGGTCAATCGGGCACAGGTTGCCCGATCTCCGAATTGGTGACCCTTCAGCACCAGTCGTGCGTCGGGAACTCGTAGCAGGATTCGCACCCAGGCTGCGATCACCACAGGGGTAATCTTGGCCAGGTTATTGAAGCAGCCAAATGTGATCTGCTCGGACGCCAGCGCCGGCAGCGGCGCCACGTCCGGAGCGTAGGCGGGCGGAGAGTAGCAGACGTAGCCGTCCTGCATCAGCAGGAGCCTTTCGCTATAGTGCATTGCGAGTTCGGGCGGCGTTTCCCAGCGGTCGGTGATGAACCAGTCCATCTCTGCGAGGCCGGTCGAATGTGCCTGCGCACCAACCCATTTTACCTGCACCGGTGCCACACGTTGTGCGGAAACCGGCAGCATTCCCATATCGCCGTAGCCGCCGAGATCGATCAACACATCGATTGTTGCGCTCCGGACCAATTCGGCGACCGCAGCATGCGGCAGGCCATCCACCTCGTGCCACGCGCTGGAAACAGCGGCGAAGCGGCGTTGGATCGTATCAGCCGATGCTGCCTGGCCAAAGCACACTAGATCGAACGCGGTGGGGTCGAGTGCCTCGAACGCAGCAACCGTCAGCCAGCCGACCGGATGGGTCCGCAGAGAAGGCGACAACAGACCAATACGAATTCGGCGGGCAGGGTCTCTCTCGTTCTGCAGGGGTGTCCCAGGGATGCGAACGAGCGTCTCGCCGATCCGGCGCTGGGTTGCCAGCAAGCTGGCGGCGGTGACATCTGGATGGTAGGCCAAGGCATTGCCCATCGCCCGCCAAGCAATGCCGGATTGGGGGGCTAGCTCGACGGCGCGCCGCGCCGCGCAGAGCCCGGCAGCCTGAAGCCCCAATGCAACCCGGACGTTGGTCAAATTGCACAAGGCGCCAGGGCTTTCGCCATGAGTAGCCACGAGTGCTTCGAGAACGTCCTGCGCCTCACGGTACCGATGCAGGCGTATCAGTGCCGCCGCCAGATTGTTCTGGATTCCCGGATCGTGCGGCAACAATGCTGCCGCCTCCCGGAGAGTCGAGGCGGCGAGCGCCACTTGGTTCGCCTGCATGTAGGCATGTGCCAGCGCTTGGATCGTCTCGGCACAGTCGGGCCGAAGCGTCGCGGCCGCCTCTAGGATCCCGATCGCATCTTGGCGCTGACCAAGGCGGCCGAGCACCACGCCGCGAGCGGTCAGTGATGTGGCATCAAACGGGTCATCGTGGCAGGCCGCCTCAAGCCGGGCGAGCTCCATCACGCCCACACCGGCTTCAAGCGCGGCCTCGGCCCGCCGAATGGCGATTGCCGTATCGCGTGGTGCCAAAGCCTGTGCAGAGGCAAAGGCGGTCTCTGCTGCCTTGGGATCCGCGGTCATCATCAGTGACAACCCGAGCGCATCCCAGTTCTCCGCCGAACCGGGTTCGCGCCCGCAGGCTTGCAGTAGCAACATCTGCGCATCGATAGCCCGGCCGGCCTGCATGCGTAACGCCGCCTGTCCCACCAGGGACTCCCGCCTTCTCGGATTTGCTGTCAAGGCGCGGTCGTACATCGCTGTGGCCTCGGCTAGTTCACCACGACGGCGATGGCTTTCGGCAAGTCGCAGCCACGGCTCATCCCAGCCGTCATGCTCCTCCGTCAATCGGTGCATCAGCTGACGAGCGTGCATGGGATCGCCCTCGGCATCTTCCGCCAGCGCGAGATTGAGCCAGGTGGCCGGCTGCCGATCACCACTTGCGACGGCGGCACGCAGCGTCCCAAGTGCGGCCGCGCTGTCGCCAGCAGCCAGATGCACCATGCCGAGTGCGGCGAGGCAGCGGGGGTCCGCCGCGATCTCCGCCTTCTTCAGTTCATCGTGCGCCGCGTCCGTTTCGCCCGCGCGGAGCCTTTCAAGTGCGAGCTCAACCGTCATGACGGACCCGCTGCATCACGGCGAGGAGCCCGCCTACTGGCGCGTCCGCTTCATAGCGCAAGATCTCTTGGCGCAGCTCGACCACCCTGAAGCCGGCGGCTGCGGCGCTCAAAGTGATATGCTCCTGACGATGGGCGTAGCGGCCCTGCCGCCCGAGTTGCCAAGGCGGGCAGTCCGCGTCCTCCACCGCCAATTCCTCGACGGTGAAAAGGAAAAGGCCGCCAGGGAGCAGACGCGCATGGACGGCCTTCATCACGCCATCCAGCGCCCCGAAGTAGCACAGAACATCGGCCGCCATCACGATAGGCCAAGTGTTCGTGCTGATATGCAGCATCGACTCCAGATCGCCATGCACGAGTTCCGAGTACAGCCCCTTCCGCCGCGCCTCGTCGAGCATGCGGTTGGAGGCATCGACGCCGACGAGGCCGCCAAGTTCGAGGTCTGACAAGACGACTCCAACCAAGCCGGTGCCACACCCGAGGTCAAGCACCGGACCAATCTGTGTGCCTTTGTCAGACGGGGGCAGGTGCGCCAGCAAGGCTGCCCGCAATAGGCCCGGTGCGCGGTAACCGAGGCTGATAAGATGCGCTTCAAAGCGCGAAGCATAACCGTCAAAAACCGTCTCGAGATATGCCTTGGGCGCGCGGGTCGCCTGCGGCAGAACGCCGGCAGCGGCAACGAGATGCCGGACATATGGGTCTTCCGGCCCGAGCTTCAGCGCCTCCCTGTAGGCCGATGCGGCATCGGCATGCCGGCCCAGGCTCGAGAGTGCGTGACCCATAAGCCCCATCACGCAGGCATCGATCGCCCCTTCGCGTCTGGCCTGCTCGGCCAGGGCTGCGGCCTTGGCGAAGGCGCGTCGGCGCATTTCCACCATGATGCCCGCCGTGCGAAGTTCTACATTCGCGGGAAGGTCCACCACGGCCTCGGCAAGCGTCGATGCGGCCGCCGCCGCATCGCCGCCGCGTTCCAGGGCGGTCGCGAGGGCGCGGCGGAATGCGGAGTTGTCGGGAGAAGCTGCCACTGCCTCGTGCAGGCAGGCTGCTGCTTCCTCGAACCGTCCGAGGTCGATCAGGGCGATGCCGAGCATTAGACTTGTTGCGAAAGTCTGCGGCCTATTTCGACCACCAGTTCGTGGCACCGGGCCAATCTGTCGGGCTTTTCAGAATGGCATGAACCCCGCTTCGATGTTCACCAGCCCCGCGATGATCGACGTTTTGGTGTGATGGGTGTC
>CAMCJI010000132.1 GCA_945874805.1 Asaia bogorensis
GCTGGCCGGCTGCGGCCGCAAAGGCCCGCCGCAGCCGCCAGGGCCGGCGGACAAGGTGATCTACCCCCGCTCCTACCCCGCACCATGATCCGCGTGCTCGCCCTCGGCCTCGTACTGCTGTCCGGGGCGGCGCAGGCACAGAACGCGCCGGCGTGGTTCACCAACGGCCCACGCTACGAACGCGCAGCCAAATGCATCGCGGCCATCATGCACTACCCGCAGATCGAAGACAGCCGCGCCCAGCTCGGCATCCTGCAACGCATGATCGCCAACGACGGCCAG
Source organism: Asaia bogorensis (assembly GCA_945874805.1). Taxonomy (GTDB): domain Bacteria; phylum Pseudomonadota; class Alphaproteobacteria; order Acetobacterales; family Acetobacteraceae; genus CAIRTN01. The sequence continues at coordinate 283 of CAMCJI010000132.1, forward strand.
ATGGATACCGACCTGCAAGTCGACGTGCGCACGGAAGGCGACCCGGCCCGCCTGAAAGTGGTCGACATGGTGATGCGCCACATCTACACGGCCATCCGCAACTTCCAGACCCAGCCGCTGAACCCGAGTTTCCTGCGCGCGGCGTGCCGCAGGCTGGAGGCGGAGCAGACGCGGTAGGAAGGCAAGCAAGCGTCTTCTTTTTGTGAACAAAAAGAAGCAAAAAAACTTTGTCCGTTGGTTGGGGGCTTTGACGGCGGGGTTGCGTGTTGCGGTGAGGTGATTTTATGGCTTCGCCGCCTTGAGAGCCATCTTCCCGGCTTGGCGGCGAGGCCATGAACAAAAGTTTTTTGCTTCTTTTTTTCAAAAAAGAAGATGCTTCCTTCCTACCCCACCCGGTCCTTCCACCGATAATACATCCCCACAAACGGCAGGAACCACGGCGGGCCGAAATGGCCTGGCACGGCCGGCCAGTCGAGGCCGTGGAAGGGGTTGGCGGCGGCATCACCTGCCATCACCCGGGCCATCTGCTGGCCGAGGTGGACGGACATCTGGGCGCCGTGGCCGCTGAAGCCCATCGCGTAGAACAGGCCGTCATGTTCGCCGGCGCGGGGCATGCGGTCGGCCGTCATGTCCACCACGCCGCCCCAGCAATACTCGATCGGGGCGTCGAGTTGGGGGAAGGTGGCGCGCAGCTGGGCTTGCAGGACGAGGCCGCTTTTCATGTCGGAGGCCGGGCTGGAGAGGGCGAAGCGGGCGCGGCCGCCCCAGATCAGGCGGTTGTCCGGCGAGATGCGGAAGTAGTTGCCGATGTTCTGGGTGGTGGTGGCGGTGCGCCGGGTCGGCATGGTGGCCGCGATCTGCTCCGGCGTCAGAGGCGCGGTCGCGATGATGAAGCTGCCGATGGGGATGATGCGGCGGCGGAAATACAGCGGGGCGTCCGGCGAGGCGCCGGTGGCCAGCAGCACCTGGGCGGCCTCGACATCGCCGCGCGGGGTGGCCAGCCGGTGGGCGGCGCCGCGCAGGCGGGTGATGCGGGTGACGCGGGCGCCCTCCCAGATGCGCGCACCGTGGCGGGTGGCGGCGTCCGCGAGGCCGGCGCCGAACCGGCCCATGTGCATCTGCGCGCTGCGCCGGTAGATCAGCGCGCCGTGGAACGCGTCCGAGCCGATTTCCTCGCGCACCCGCGCGCGGGGGAGGAGTTCGGTGTCGCCATCGGCCTCGCGGTGCAGCAGGTCGAAGCCGCGGGCGATGCTCTCGTAATGGGCCGGCTTGGCGGCGAGCTTGATCTTGCCGCCGCGGCGGAAGTCGCAGGCGATCTGCTGTTCGGTGGCGATGCGCTCCACCGTGTCCACCGCCGCGTCGAAGGCGTGATAAAGGGCGCGGGCGCGGTCCAGGCCCAGCTTGGCGGCGGTACCGGCGAAGTCGTGCGCCAGGCCGTTGTTCACATGCCCGCCGTTGCGGCCGGATTGCGCGGCGGCCACGCGCCCGGCTTCCAGCACCGCCACGCTGGCGCCGCGCTGGGCCAGCGCGAGGGCGGCGGACAGGCCGGTGAAGCCGCCACCGATGACGGCGACGTCCACTTTCGCCGGCAGCGGCCCGGCCTCGGCACCGGTGAAGGCCTCCGCCGTCTCCTGCCAGTAGGGGAGGAGCTTCACAGCCCCAGCAGGCCCGGCAGCCCGCCGATATCGGCAATCGGGGTGGCGCCGTAGTGGGGTGCGAAAGGCTCATGCCCGCGGCCGACATGGGCGCGCCGGCCGATCCGTAGGTCGTGCGCCACCATCAGGTCGTAGCGGAAGCTGGAGGAGACATGCAGGAAGTCGGCGGGGTCGGCGCCCAGCGTGTCGAACATGAATTCGAAGGCGCGGTAGCGCGGCTTATAGGCCTGCGCCATCTCGGCGGTCAGCACGGCGTGGAAGGGCGCGCCGAGCAGGGCGATGTTGTGGTGGATCTGCTCGTTGGCGGCGTTCGAAAGGGCGACAAGCGGGTAGGACGCGGCGACGCGGGCCAGCGGCGCAGGCACGTCGGCGTGCGGGCCCCAACTGGGGACGGCGGCGTAGTACTGGCCGGCCTCCGCATCGGTGATGGCGATGGCGTGGCGAGCGCAGGTGCGGCGGATCGCGCTGTCCAGCACGTCCGCATAGGGCTTCCAGGCGCCGAGCACCTCATCCATCCGGTAGCCAGAGAAATCGGCGATGAAGACGTCCATCTGCGCCGCATGCAACCGGTCGGCGAAGGTCGCGCGGGCGACCTCGGCCATGCGGAAGTTGGTGAGGGTGCCGTAGCAGTCGAAGCTGATGTATTTCGGCCGCCGGGGTGCCATTGCCGTGTTCTTTCGTTACGAGGCCCCAGATGTCGCACAGGAGAGACCGCGATGCCAGCAGACGCCATCCGCCCGATGCGCGACGACGACCTGCCACTCTGCGCGGGCATGACCGCCGCCGTGGGCTGGCCGCACCGGGCGGAGGACTGGCGCTTCGCCTTCGATCTCGGCTTTGGGTTCATGGCCCAGGCGGCGGCAGGACCGCTGGGCACCGCGATGGGCTGGCGGTTTGGGGCAGGGGACGCAGCGCTGGGCATGATCATCATCGCGCCGTCCGCCCAGGGGCGCGGCCTGGGGCGGCTGCTGACCGGGCGGGTGATGGAGGCGCTGGAGGGGCGGCGCATCCATCTGCACGCCACCAAGGCGGGGCTGCCGCTCTACGAGAAGCTCGGCTTCCGCGCGACCGGGCTGGTGCGCCAGTTCCATGGTGTGGTGGCGCCGGGGGCGATGATGCCGGTGCCGGGGCTGCGGGCGGCCACCACTGCAGATCTGGACCTGCTTGCCGCGATGGATGGGCCTGTGGACCGGCGGGCGGCGCTGGCGGCGCTGCTGACGGTGGGTTCGGTGGTGGTGCTGGAGGGGGCGGGGTATGCGGGGCTGCGCCGCTTCGGCCGCGGGCAGCTCATCGGCCCGGTGGTGGCGCGCGACGGCGCGACGGCGCAGCAGTTGATCGGCCATCTGGCGGCGGAGCAGGCTGGCGGCTTCCTGCGGGTGGATATCGACGACGCCGCCGGCCTCGGCCCCTGGCTCGCCGGGATGGGTCTGGCCGATGCCGGGCCGGCGGTGCCGATGCTGCGCGGCACGCCGGTGGAACCGGGGCCGATGCACCGCTTCGCGCTGATCAACCAGGCGCTGGGCTGACGCCTTGCCACCCCCCGCGCGGGCTGCGATCTTCACGCAATGACCCGTTTTCACCGACTGGGCGAGGCGGATCGCCCCGCCGTCGCCTTCGAGATCGACGGCGCGCCGGCCACCGCCCTGGCTGGCGACACGCTGCTGGTGGCGATCCTGACGCAGCGGGGCGCGCTGCGCGTCTCCGAATTCGGCGATGGCCCGCGGGCCGGGTTCTGCCTGATGGGCGCCTGCCAGGATTGCTGGGTCTGGACCGCCGAGGGCGAGCGGCTGCAGGCCTGCGCCACCGAGGTTGCCGCCGGCATGCGCATCGTGACGCAGGAGGCGGCATGGCGCCTCGAGTCATAGTGATCGGCGCCGGCCCGGCCGGCACGCGCGCGGCGGAGGCGCTGGTCGGCGCGGGCGTGCGGCCGGTCGTGATCGATGAGGGGCGCCGCAGCGGCGGGCAGATCTACCGCCGCCAGCCCGAGGGCTTCACCCGAACAGCCGACAAGCTCTACGGCACCGAGGCCCCGCGCGCGGCCGCTGTGCATGCCGCATTCGACGCGCTGGCCGGGCGCATCGACCACCGGGCGCAGGCCCTCGCCTGGAACGTGCGGGAGGGCGTGCTGCACATCGTGCAGGCCGGCCGCGCCGAGGCGCTGGCGTTCGATGCGCTGATCGTCGCCACTGGCGCATCCGACCGGATCATGCCGCTGCCGGGCTGGACGCTGCCGGGCGTCTACAGCCTCGGCGGTGCGCAGATCGCGATGAAGGCGCAGGCCTGTGCGATCGGCCAGCGCGTTGCCTTCCTCGGCAGCGGGCCGCTGCTCTATCTGGTCGCGGCGCAATACGCCCAGGCGGGGGTGGCGGTAGCCGGCGTGTTCGATACCGCGCCGCTCAGCGCGAGCCTGCGCGCTTTGCCGCTGATGGCCGCCCGGCCGGATGTGCTGGCCAAGGGCGCGGCGCTGCTGTGGCGCCTGCACCGGGCGGGTGTGCCGGTGCATCGGGGCGTGACGCCGCTGGCGGTGGACGGCACGGACGGGGTGAGCGGCCTGCGCGTGCGGCTGGCAGGCGGGCGGGAGCTACGGGTGGACTGCGACGCCGTCGGCCTCGGCTGGCATCTGCGGGCGGAAACCCAACTCGCCGACCTCGCAGGTTGCGATTTCGCCTGGGATGCCGACAGCGCGCAGTATCTGCCGGTGCAGGACGCGGATGGGCGCAGCAGCGTCGCCGGGGTGTATCTGGCCGGCGACGGGGTGCGGATTCTCGGCGCGGACGGGGCGGAGATCGCCGGGCGGCTCGCGGCCTTTGCGGCTTTGGCCGATCTCGGCATCCCCGTGCCGGACGCCGAGGTGGCCGCCCTGCGGCGGCGGCAGCAGGTGATGGACCGGTTCCGCCGCGGGTTGATGACGGCCTTCCCCTGGCCGTCGCATCTCGCCGCCAGTCTGCCGGACGAGACGCCGGTCTGCCGCTGCGAGGCGGTCAGCGCCGGCGAACTCCGCCGCGCCGCCGGGCCGCTCGACGCACCCGAGGTGAACCGCGCCAAGGCGTTCTCACGCGTCGGCATGGGCCGCTGCCAGGGCCGGTATTGCGGCCAGGCCTCGGCCGCCATCGTCGCCGCCGCGCGGAGCGTGCCCCTCGATCAGGTCGGGCGGCTGCGCGGCCAGGCGCCGGTGCGGCCCTTGCCCATCGCCACCGTGGTGGATGCGCCATGAGTGCCGCGGACGTCATCATCGTCGGCGGCGGGTTGATGGGGGCGGCCACCGCCTTCTTCCTGCGCCAGCGCGGCCGGTCGGTGATCCTGCTGGAGCGCGGGCTGGTCGGCCAGCAGGCCAGCGGCACGAATTTCGGCAATGTCCGCCGGCAGGGCCGCTATTTCGCGCAGCTCCCGCTCTCCAACCGCGCGCGCGAGCTATGGGGGCGGCTGCCGGAGCTGATCGGCGAGGACGTGGAGTTCCTCCCCAGCGGCCATCTGCGCGTCGGCTACCGCGCCGATCATGTGGAATCGATGGAAGCCTATGCCGAGGGCGCGAAACCCTACGGGCTGGAGCTGGAACTGCTCAGCGCCAACATGCTGCGCCAGCGCTTTCCCTTCCTTGGCCCGGATGCCATCGCCGGCAGCTATGCGCCGCTCGACGGCCACGCCAACCCGCGCCTGGCCGCCCCCGCCTTCGCCCGCGCCGCCGTGCGCGCCGGGGCGGTCGTGGTGGAGAATGCCGAAGTGCTGGCGATCGACCGGATCGGCGAGGATTTCCACGTCGCCACCGCCGATGGCCGCATCTGGCGCGCGCCGGCGGTGCAGGTCTCCGCCGGGGCCTGGGGGGCGCGGCTCTCCGAACGCTTCGGCGAGCCGGTGCCGGCAAGCACGAAGGCGCCGCAGATGGCCGTCACCGAGGCGGTGCCCTACGCGCTGGAGCCCGTGCTGGGCGTCAGCAGCAAGGAGGTGCGGGAGATCATCTACCTGCGCCAGGTCAAGCGCGGCAACATCGTTATCGGCGGCACCGGGCATGGGCCGGTAAACCTGGACACGATCCGCGCGCAGGTGGACCCGATGGTGACGCTGCAGCAGTTCGGCCAGCTAAGGCGGCTGGTGCCGGCGCTGGCGGCGCTGCGGATCATCCGGGTGTGGAGCGGCATCGAGGGCTATATCGCCGACGATCTGCCGGTGATGGGGCCGAGCGGGCGGGTGGCCGGGCTGTTCTATGCCTTCGGCTTCTGCGGCGCTGGCTTCCAGCTTGGGCCGGGCGTCGGCGACGTGATGGCGGAGCTGATCGATACCGGATCGACCAGCACCCCCATCGACGCCTTCGATATCAATCGGTTCGCAGCCTGATCAGCTGGCGACGGTCGGCGCGCCGGCCTGGTTGCGGCGGGACTGCCACAGCGACAGGAAGTCGATCGGCTGCATCAGCACGGGCGGGAAACCGCCATCGCGGGTGATCTCGGCCAGGATGTTGCGGGCGAAGGGGAACAGGATGCGCGGGCATTCCACCAGCAGCACCGGCTCCACCTGCTCGTTGGGAATGCCGTTGAGGGTGAACACGCCGGCATAGGCGAGCTCGACCAGGAACACGCGGCCGGGCGCTTCGCCGTTGGTCGCCGGAGCCGGGTCCTGCCCGTCGGCGCGGATGGCCAGCACCACCTCGAACACTTCCTGGCCCTCGACGACGCGGCGGGCCTGGACGTCCAGGTTGAGGTCCACGCGCGGGGCGGTGCGCAGGGTGGTGAACACCTGCGGGGCGTTCGGCACCTCGAAGGACAGGTCCTTGATGTACTGGATGTTGACCGTCAGCGGCGGCTGGACGCCGGGCGCGGGATTGGTCGCCGTGTCGGACATGGGTCTCTCCATAAAATGCGACAGCCCGGTAGCACAGAGTCTAGTGGTGCCGCCAGACCACGTCTGCCGGCGGGGCGGTTGTGGGATCGCAGCGCAGCCATTGCCCGTTCGCAATGCTCAGCCCGGTCAGCGACAGCAGAAAGCCCCAGTGGCTGACCACCAGCGTGTCCTGCCAGTCCGGCAGGGCGGCAATTTCGGCGCGGAAGCGGGCGGCGCGGCCGATGATGCCCTCATGCGGCTCCTCGAGCGGCGGCCACCAGATATCGTCGATATGGGAGAAGTCGTATTGGGGCCAGTCCCGCGCGAGCTGGCCGCGGGGGGTGCCGATGTCGCAGGCGAAGGCGTAGCGCTCGCGCACGATCGGGTTGATCACCACCGGCACGCCCAAAGCGCGGGCGATCGGCTCGGCGGTTTGCAGGGTGCGGGTATAGGGGGAGACGATGATGCGGCTGATCTTCTCACCGCGCAGGGCCTCGGCGGCCTGGGTGGCGTGCTCATGGCCGAGCGGGGTCAGCCGGGGGTCGATGATGCCGGGATCGCGCTTGCTCACCGCGAAATGCAGGTTGAATTCGCTCTGGCCGTGTCGGAGGAGGATCATGAGCGGGAATTAACGCCCCCAGCCCGCCGCCGCAACGGGTTGCACGCATGATACGCATTGTGCAGCGGCAGCCGGTTGCCTACATCTTCAAAGGTCCCGCCGTCGCGGGGCAGGAGACGATGATGGGCGCCAGCGGCAGCTTTCCGATCGATATTGTCCTGTTCGGCATGATAGCCGCGTTCCTGGTGCTGCGCCTGCGCAGCATCCTGGGCAAGCGGGAGGGCTTCGAACGCCCGATCGCCGACCCGGCAGCGCGCCCCATGGGCGAGCCGCCGCGCCCGGTTGCGGACGCACCGCCCGGCCCGACCCGTGCCCTGCCCGATCCCGGCAGCGCTACCGGCCAGGTGCTGGCGGATATGGCGCGCGTGGAGCCGGGCTTCCACCCTGCCCGCTTCCTCGATGGCGCGGAGGGCGCGTTCCGCCTGATCGTCACCGCCTTCGCCGCCGGCGACCGCGTGGGCCTGCGCCCGCTGCTGGCCGACGACACCTACCGCGCGTTCGAGGGCGCGATCAGCGGGCGCGAAACCGCGGCGGAAACCCAGCGCACCGAAATCCATGCGATCAACAGCGCCACCATCACCGCCGCCGTGCTGCATGAGCGCCACGCGACGATCACCGTCACCTTCGTCTCCGATCAGGTGAACCTCACCCTCGGCCGCGACGGGATGCCGGTGGCCGGCACCGATGCGGTGACCGAAATCACGGACGTTTGGTCGTTCGAGCGCGAGCTCGGCAGCGCCGACCCGGCATGGCGCCTCGCCGCGGCCCGCAGCGCCTGATGCGTTCCCTGGTCCGGGCGCTGGCATTTGCCGGCGTCGCGGCGCTGGCTGCCTGTGCGCCCGGCCCAAGCCCTACCGCCGGCGCCCCGCCGGTCGAACCGCCGCGCGGCGTCAGCGTGCCCTCCGGCCCAGGGCCGGGCTTCACCCCCCTGCGCCACGCCCAGATCCCCGGCTGGGCGGCGGACCGGCAGGCGCGGGCGATCCCCGCCTTCCTGGCCGGCTGCGCCCGCATGGACGCGGCCCCCGGCGCCCCGCTGGGCGGCCAGGGCGACGCCTCCCGCCTCGGCGGCGACCCGAGGCAATGGGCAGACGCCTGCGCCGCCGCCCGCGCGCTGCCACCGGGCGACGACGCCGCCGCGCGCGCCTTCTTCGAATCCCGGTTCCAGGCCTTCCTGGTCAGCAACGACGGCGCACCGACCGCGCTGTTCACCGGCTACTACGAGCCGGAAGTGCGCGGCAGCCGCCGGTCCGACCGCACCTACCACACGGCCGTCCATCGCCGCCCGCCCGACCTCGGCCCCAGCCCGCGCAACAGCCCCTACCTCACCCGCGCACAGATCGATGGCGGGGCGCTGGCGAAGAAGCGGCTGGAGCTCCTCTACCTCGCCGACCCCGTCGACGCCTTCTTCCTGCACATCCAGGGGGCCGGCCGCGTGCGCCTGCCAGACGGCAAGATCGTGCGCCTGAACTATGACGGGCAGAACGGGCACCCCTACGTGCCGATCGGCCGCGTGCTGGTCGACCGCGGGGAGATGACGCTGGAGCAGGTCTCCATGCAGTCGATCCGCGCCTGGCTCGCCGCCCACCCGAAGGAGGCGCGCGGCCTGATGCACAGCAACCCCAGCTACGTCTTCTTCCGCGAGCTGCCCGACCCCGGCCCCGACGTGGGCCCCCCGGGCGCGATGGGTGCCCCGCTGACGCCGATGCGCTCGGTGGCCGTCGACCGCGCCTTCCTGCCCCTCGGCGCCCCCATCTGGATCGACACACGCGACGCCGCCACCGGCGAGACGATGCAGCAGCTGATGATGGCCCAGGACATCGGCGGCGCCATCCGCGGCCCCGTCCGCGCCGACATCTTCTACGGCTGGACGAAGGACGCCGAAGACCGCGCCGGCCGCATGCGCGCCCAGGGGGCGATCTACCTGCTGCTGCCGAAGCGTTGAGGTGGCGCTCCGCCTGATCCAGGGGGACTGCCTCGCCGTGCTGGCCAGCCTGCCCGAGGCGAGCGTCGACGTCGTCGTCACCTCCCCGCCCTACAACATCGGCCTCGCCTACGCCGCCTATCGCGATGCGCTGGAGGAAGCCGCCTATCTCGACTGGATGGTCGCCGTCGCCACCGCGCTGCGGCGGGTGATGAAGCCAGACGGCTCCTTCTTCCTCAACATCGCCGGCAGCGGCACCCGTCCCTGGCTGCCGTTCGAGCTGATCGTGCGGCTGCGCGCGCTGTTCGTGCTGCAAAACCACATCACCTGGGTGAAATCCATCGCCCTGCCCGCCGATTCCGTCGGCCACTACAAGCCGGTACGCAGCGGCCGGTTCCTCAACCAGGCGCACGAACACATCTTCCACCTCACCCGCGACGGCGACGTGGCGATCGACCGGCTGGCGATCGGCGTGCCGTTCAAGGACAAATCCAACATCGCCCGGCGCGGCCATACCCAGGATCTCCGCTGCCGGGGCAATACGTGGTTCATCCCCTACGAAACCGTGCAGAGCAAATCGGAGAAGTTCCACCATCCCGGCACCTTCCCCATCGACCTGCCAGCCTGGTGCATCCGCCTGCACGGCCGCCCCGGTGCCAACGTGCTCGACCCCTTCGCCGGCAGCGGCACCACCCTGCTGGCCGCCGCCCGGGAAGGCTGCGACGGGATCGGCATCGAGATCGACCCGCAATACATCGCCGCAGCCGCCGCCCGCACCGGCGCGGATGTCTCGCTTTTCCCGCCGGGCACCCTAGAATAAGGGTATGTCCAGCACCCACACCCCAGCTGCCCGGCCCCGCGTCGCCCTGTTCGTCACCTGCCTGGTCGATCTGCATCGACCCAGCGTGGGCTTTGCCGCCATCCGCCTGCTGGAAGCCGCCGGCTGCCAGGTGGAAGTGCCGCGCGCCCAAACCTGCTGCGGCCAACCCGCCTACAACTCAGGCGACCGCGCCACCACCCGCGAAATCGCCCGCCAAGTGCTCGACGCCTTCTCCGGCTACGACTACGTCGTCGTCCCCTCCGGCTCCTGCGGCGGCATGCTGCGCCACCACATGCCCCACCTGTTCGACGACGACCCCAACACCCGCGCCCGAGCCGACGCGCTCGCCGGCAAAACCCACGAACTCATCAGCTTCCTCACCGACATCCGCGGCATGACCACCGTGGACGCCAGCTACCGCGGCACCGTCACCTATCACGACAGCTGCGCCGGCCTGCGCGAACTCGGCATCAAAGACCAGCCGCGCCAACTCCTCGCCAGCGTCGAAGGCCTGACCCTGACGGAAATGGCCGAACCGGAAATCTGCTGCGGCTTCGGCGGCACCTTCTGCGTCAAATACCCCGATATCTCCACCCGCATGGCCAGCGACAAAACCCGCGACATCACCGCCACCAATGCCGACACCCTCCTCGCCGGCGACATGGGCTGCCTCCTCAACATCGCCGGCCGACTCTCCCGCGAAGGCTCCCCCATCCACGTCCGCCACATCGCCGAAGTACTGGCCAACATGACGTCGGACTCGGCGGGCATCGGGGAGGCTTCGTGAAGGAAGCAAGCAAGGAATGAGCAAAGACTCCCAGCGTCCGGGCCAAGAGTTCGAACCGCAACTTCCACACCAGCACCGTTCTGCCAATCCACTCTCCGGTCGGATCAGCGGCACTGAAAAGCGCACGCTTCATGAGGTCTTGCGCGGATGACCGGGGTCTTGGATCTCACTGCGAACGCTGATGTTTCTCTACGAACGGCCAATCCTCTCCGCTACCTGGGGGTTAAGAGTGTCGCAGTGGTGGGTGAGGCGGTCGAGCAGGGCGGTGGTCATCTCAGCATCGCCGAACACGCTGGGCCATTCGCCGAAAAGCCTGCTGTTGCTTGGTCAGCACACCCTGCCCTCATTCCAGCGAGACCAAAATCCTGCCTGTCGGTTGGGATCAGGCCGAGGGACGGTTGCAGAAGATGTCGTAGATCACGCCGATGACCTGACGCACATCGTTGCTGGCCAGGCTGTAATAGACCGCCTTGCCGTCACGCCGCGCGGTGACAAGCTGGTCGAGGCGCAGCCGGGCCAATTGCTGGGACACCATCGCCTGGCGCAGCGACAGGCGGTCCTCCAATTCGCTGACCGTGTGCTCGCGCTCGGCAAGCAGGCAGAGCAGCATCAGCCGGTTCTCGTGCGAGAGCGCCTTGAGGAATTCGGCCGCCTTGCGCGCCTTGTGCTTCAACTGCGCCGGTTCGGGTGATGCAGGCGAAGCATCGGCGGGCGGGCGCGCCGGCGCGAGGGTCGGAGACGGCGGCATGGCTAGGGCCGGCCCGGTGGGGCGATGCGCGCCAGCATGGCGCCGAGCAGGCCCCAGAAGGCGGCGTCATTGGCATAACCGGTGATGCGGCCCACCTCGCGCCCGCCGTCATGCAGCACGAACGTGGGCGTGTAGCGGACCGGCTTGGCCAGCCATGCCTCGTCCGCGCGGGCGATGTCCACACGCCGGATCGGCGCCGTCCGGCCCTCTGCCGTGCGCGGATAGACCGCGCCGATCTCGCTGTTCCATCGGGCGCACCAGACGCAGCCGGGCGCCTCGAACATCACCAGTTCCACGGCCGCCTGGACAGGTGCGGCCGACAGCACCATCGCTCCAAACAGGGCCAGGCCGGGAATCCAACGATGTGCTCTTGCCAACATCGCCTAAATATAGTGCTCTTTGAATGTTTAAGCCAGGGGTCACGGCGTGTTTGACATTTCGATCGCTGGCGCCTTCGGGGCTGGCGTTCTCTCGTTTCTGAGCCCCTGCGTGCTGCCGCTGGTTCCGCCCTATCTGTGCTTCCTGG
>CAMCJI010000133.1 GCA_945874805.1 Asaia bogorensis
ATCGAGAACGGCAACCATTCCTTCTTCATCCTTGGATCGTCGGCGCGGTTCCTGAAATGGCTGGAGCCGAAGCCGATCCGAAGGGACCGGGGGCATAGCGACTGGGAGGGCCCGGCGAGGCTCGAGGTTCCCGTCCATCGGCTGCCGCAGGAGTTCGAGGGGGAGGTCTCCGTCTGCGATCCCTGGATCAAGGATGGCAGGATGGCGACGTTCCGCGCCGGTGGGATGGGGGCTGACGGAAAGACGATCCATTGGTGTCGGTATATGGCCGCCGTGGCAGAGGAGGCCGGTTCGGACAAGCAGGACTGGGCCAAGGCGGTGCGTCGGGCGATTCCGGCGGGCGGGACGGTTTTTCTGCGGGTCGATGACAGCATCGTCGTGCACGCGCATCGCCGGAGATAGAAGGAGCGGCCGGGGTGGCCTCTCAGGCGGGAGAGGCCAATTCCCCCGCCCGCCAGCAGCGCACGAGGTGGTCTGCCGCGTGCAGGGTGGTCGGCGGACCGGGTTCGGTGCGGCACTGGTCGATCGCGTGGGGGCAGCGGGTGTGGAAGGCGCAGCCTTTGGGCGGGTTGAGCGGGCTGGGGATTTCGCCGCGGGCGCGCTCGCGGATGTGTTCGGACCGATGCAGCGGGTCGGGGATCGAGGCGATCAGGGCGCGGGTGTAGGGGTGGGCGGGGCGTTCGAAGATCGCGCGCCAGGGGCCGTATTCGACGATGCGGCCGAGATACATCACGGCGACGTTGTCGCTCATGTGTTCGACGACGCCGAGGTCGTGGCTGATCATGATGTAGGCGAGGTCGAGGGTGTCCTGCAGTTCGAGCAGGAGGTTGATGATCTGGGCGCGGATCGAGACGTCCAGCGCGGAGACGGGTTCGTCGCAGATCACGACTTTGGGTTTGAGGATCAGGGCCCGGGCGATGCCGATGCGCTGGCGCTGGCCGCCGGAGAATTCATGGGGGTAGCGCTCGGCGTGTTCCGGGCGCAGGCCGACCTGGGCGAGCATGGCGGCGACGCGGTCGTTCACTTCGCCGGCGTTGCTGACGCCGTGCAGGCGCAGGGGGTCGGCCAGGGTGCGGTGGACGGTCTGGCGGGGGTTGAGGCTCGCGTAGGGGTCTTGGAAGACCATTTGCACGACGCGGGCCAGCGGGCGGCGGTCGCCGACGGCGTCGAAGGCGACATCGCGGCCGGCGAGCGTGATGCGGCCGGCCGTGGTTTGCACGAGGCCGAGGATGGACAGCGCGAGGGTGGATTTGCCGCAGCCGGATTCGCCGACGAGGCCGAGGCATTCGCCGGCGTTCAGCGTCAGGCTGACGCCATCGACCGCGCGCAGCATCTGCGGGGCGCGGAGCAGGCCGCCGCCGAGGGGGAAGTGGACGGCGACGTCCGCCATTTCGAGCAGCGGTTCAGCCATGATGGTGGCACCTGACAAGCCCGCCGTCCGGCAGGTCGGTGGTGGGCGGTTCGGTGGTGCTGCACAGCGCGTCTGCCCGGTCGCAGCGGGGGTGGAAGCGGCAGCCGGAGGGGAAGGCGGAGATGGCGGGGACGAGGCCGGCGATCTCGGTCAGGCGCTGGCGGCCGTGCGCGGCGCGCAGGCCGAGGCGGGGCAGCGAGGCGACGAGGCCGCGGGTGTAGGGGTGGAGCGGGGCGGTGAACACCTCCTCCGAGACGCGGCGTTCGACGATGCGGCCGGCGTACATGACGCAGACGCGGCGGCAGATGTCGGCGACCAGGCCGAGGTCGTGGCTGATCATCAGGATGGCGGTGCCACGGGCGGCGCAGAGTTCGCGCATCAGCTCGACGATTTCGGCCTGGACCGTGACGTCGAGCGCGGTGGTGGGTTCGTCGGCGATCAGCAGGTCGGGTTCGCAGGCGAGGGCGATGGCGATCATCACGCGCTGGCGCATGCCGCCGGAGAGCTGGTGCGGGTAGTCCTTCGCGCGGCGTTCGGGGGAGGGGACGCGGACCTGGGCGAGGCTTTCGACGGCTTTGCGTTCGGCCTCAGACCAGCTGGCGTTCTGGTGCAGGACGAACATTTCGGCGATCTGGCGGCCGACGGGTTTGAGGGGGTTCAGGGCCGTCATCGGCTCCTGGAAGATCATGGAGATGCGGCGGCCGCGGAGCTTGCGCATCTCGGCGGGGGGGAGGTTTTGGATTTCGCGGCCGGCGAGGCGGATTTTGCCGCCGGTGAGGCTCAGCGGGCGTTGGAGGAGGCCCATCACTGAGAGGGCGGTGATGGACTTGCCGCAGCCGGATTCGCCGACGAGGCCGAGGGTCTCGCCGGGGGCGATGGAGAAGGAGACGCCCTCGACCGCGGATTTGGTGCCGGCTTCGGTGGTGAGGCCGATACGGAGGTCCTCGACCTCCAGCAGGGTGTCGGTCATGCCCGCCGGCTTTGCGATTGCGGGTCGAGGATGTCGCGCAGGCCGTCGCCGAGGAGGTTGAGGCCGAGGACGGTGAGGAAGATGGCCAAGCCGGGGAACAGGCTCAGCCAGGGGGCGGTGGTGATGGTCTCGCGCGCGTCCGACAGCATGCTGCCCCAGCTGGGCGCGGGGGGGCGGACGCCGAGGCCGAGGAAGGAGAGGGCGGCCTCGGCCAGGTTGGTGCCGCCGATGCCCAAAGTGGCGATCACGATGATCGGGCCGAGGGCGTTGGGGAGGATTTGCGTGAGCATGATGCGCAAGTCGGAGTAGCCGAGGACCTTGGCGGCCTGGACATAGCCCTGGGCGCGCAGCGACATCGCCTGGGCGCGGCTGATGCGGCAGGTGAAGGACCAGTTGGTGAGGCCGAGTGCTATCAGCAGCGAGGTGAGGCCCGGGCCGAGGATCGCCATGATGGCGAGCGCGAAAATCAGCGAGGGGATGGCGAGCATCAGGTTGGTCAGGCCGTTGACGAAATCATCCCACCAGCCGCCCCAGTAGCCGGCGGTGATGCCGAGTGCCGTGCCGATGACGGTGTTGATGAGCTGGGAGACGCCGCCGACGGTCAGCGAGATCTGGGCGCCGTACATCACGCGGCTCCAGATGTCGCGGCCCTGCTGGTCGGTGCCGAACCAGAATTCGGCGTTCGGGGGGAGCTCGGCGTTCATCAGGTTGGCGTCCATCACCGGGTCGGTGTGGGCGAGCCAGGGGCCGAAGATGCCGACGAAAAGGGACAGCGCGGTGAAGCCGCCGCCGATGATCAGATTGGCCCGGAATTTCATGAGTACCTGATCCGCGGGTCGATGAGTTTGTAGGCGATGTCGACCGAGGTGTTGATGACCAGGAAGAACAGGGTGATCACCAGGATGCAGCCCTGGACGGCGGGGATGTCGCGCTGGAAGACGCTGTCGACCAGCAGGGAGCCGATGCCGGGCCAGGCGAACAGTTTTTCGACGACGACGGCCTGACCCAGCAGCGAGCCGAATTGCAGGCCGATGGTGGTGAGCACCAGCACCCAGGCGTTGCGCATGACGTGCCAGGTGACGACGCGGTATTCGTTCATGCCCTTGGAGCGGGCGGTGCGGATGAAGTCGGCGTTCATGATGTCGAGCACGGCCGCACGGGTGGTGCGGGCGAGCAGCGCCATCGGGCTGACGCCCAGCGCGACGGCGGGCAGGACGAGATGGGAGAAGCCGCCATTGCCGTAGCCGAAACTGGGGAACCAGCCGAGGGTCAGCGCGAAGACGTACATCAGCAGGATGCCGAGCCAGAATTTCGGCAAAGAGAGGCCTGAGACGGCGACGACCATGGAGCCGAGGTCGATCATGCTGCCGGGACGCAGGGCGGCGATGAAGCCCAGCGGCAGGCCGGCGAGGATGGCGAAGGCCATCGCGGCGAAGGTCAATTCCAGCGAGGGGATGATGCGGGCCGCGATCATGCTGGCGACGGGCTGGCGCGAGCGGAAGGAGGTGCCGAGGTCGAAGGTGGCGAGTTGCGTCACGTATTTGCCGAAGCGGACGTGCAGCGGGTCGTCGAGGCCGAGTTCGGCGCGCATGCGCTGCACCACCGCCATGTCCAGCCCCAGGCCCTCGTCCTGCTGGCCGGTGGCGAAGCTGCCGGGGATGACGCTGAACAGCAGGAAGATCAGCAGGGCGATGGCCGCCAGCATGGGCACCATCTGGGCGATGCGGCGGGCGATGAACAGCAGCATGGCGGGTTGGGGCCGGGGGTGAGCCCGGCCCCTTCTTCGCTATTTGGCCGGCGAGGAGGCGTCGACCCAGATGTCTTCCGGGTACTGGTGCACCAGCTCGGTGGCGTTGGCCTGCAGGCCGTGCACCCAGGGCTGATAGGCGAGCGCCGCTTTGTTGTAGTTGAAGAACCACACCGGCGCTGCGTCATACAGGTGGGCGTTGGCCTGCTTCAGCAGGGCCAGCTTGCGGGCCGGGTCCTCGGTGGTGCCGGCCTCGTCGAGCATCTTGTCGAGCTCGGCGTTCTTGTAGCCGCTGACGTTGCAGGAGGTGCGCGGGGTGGCGGAGTGGAAGCAGCGCAGGGTTTGCAGCGCGTCCGGCCCGGTCTGGCTGGAGCCGATATAGGTCTGGAACTCACCCTTCAGGGCGATGTCCGTCAGCACGGCAACCTCGACGACCTTGACCTTCACCTTGATGCCGACCTGGGCCAGCATGGGGATGACGGCTTCGACGATCGGCAGGCCCCAGCTTTCGTTCTGGCTGGTCGTCCATTCGAATTCGAAGCCGTTCGGCAGGCCGGCTTCGGCGAGCAGGGCGCGGGCCTTGGCGGGGTCGTAGGCGTAGGGCTTCATGTCGGGGTCGAAGCCGGGGACGGTGATCGGCAGCCAGGAGACGGCGCGGTAGGCTTTGTTGCGGGCCAGACGCTCGACGATGATCTGGGTGTTGATGGCGTGGTTGATCGCCTGGCGGACGCGCTTGTCGTCGAAAGGCTTGATTTCGTTGTGCATCACCATCGCGCGGGTGAAGACTTCGGCGACTTCGACGATGTTCTTCGACAGGTTGGCATCGCCGCGATAGGCGACATACTGCACCGGGCCGAGGATGGAGGTATCGACTTCCTTGTTGCGGAAGGCGATGTCGCGGGCGGAGGCTTCGGCCATGATCGGGAATTCGATCCGGTCGAGATAGGGTTTGCCGGGCTTGTAGAACTTCTCCCACTTGGTCGCGACGAGGCGCGAGCCGGGGATGTGCTCCTTGAACTTGAAGGGGCCGAGGCCGACGGGGTTGGAGGCCCAGTCCGCCTTGGCGACCTCTTCCTGCGGGAGGATCGAGGTGGAGAAGTTGTAGAACAGGAAGCCGGGCTCGACCTTCTGCAGGAAGGTGAATTCGACGGTGCTGTCGTCGATCTTGCGGATGCCCTCCATGGCCTTGGCCTCGCCCTTTTCGACGGCGACAGCGCCTTTGATGAGGCGGACCCAGCGGGCGCCGACGAAGCCTTTGCCGGGGTCCATCAGGCGGGTGAAGCTGAAGATCACGTCGTCCGCCGTCATCTTGCGGCCGTTGTGGAAGAACGCGTCCTGGCGGAGCTTGAAGGTCCAGACGGTGCCGCCGGCGGAGGATTTCGCCTCGGTCGCCAGTTCGAGGACCGGTTCGCCCTTTGCACTGTCCCAGGTGTAGAGGGTGCGGTGGATGGTCATGAAGACCTGGCCATCCTGCGAGCGGCCGGACATGTGCGGGTCCAGGCTGCCGAAGGAGGAGGCGTAGGGTGCGGTCATCCGCACGACGCCGCCGGAGCGGGGCGTCTGCGCCTCGGCCGAAGTGGCAAACACGGCGGCGGCAAGTGTGGCGATCAGCGCGATGCGCTTCATGCGGGTGGCTCCCTTTGTCTGGCCGGTTGCGATCCGGCTGAAACCGTATTCAGCCATCCCGCGCGGTGATGCGCAAGGCGCAAAGCTGGATTGAATCGGGCTGGGTGCGGCCGGTGCGCTGTCGGGGATGTTTACAACGATGCGGCTGGGCATCGTAGTGGGCATTGATAACATTAGGAAAATGGGCTGGCACATGGCTTGCTTACTAGTTGCGACTACCTTACCGCACCGACTTTGGAGAAGATGATGAAGCCCTTTCTTGCCTTTGCCGCCCTGCTGCCGCTGCTCGCGGCCGTGCCCGCCGCTGCAGCGCCGATTTCAGGTAGTTTTAGCGGCGTCATGCTGGGTGGCATCGATACGCAGAACAAGTTCGGCGGCGGCTCGATGGTCGGCAAGGCCGTGTCGGTGGCCTACACCTATGATCTGACGGGGCTGTCGGAGTTCACGGACAACAGCACGTATGATGTGTTCTACAGCAATGGCCTCGCCGGGGAGATCAGCCTGTCGATCACCGTGGGTGGGTATACCCAGTCGCTGGCGACTGGGGCGGGCGTGGGAGGGCAGATCTTCGCCAATACCAGCGAGTTCGTGCTGGATCTCTATGGCATCTACCTGGGGCCGGACGTGCGGCTGCGGGCGGGGATGATGTATACAGGCACCAGTTTTGTCCCCGGCGTGACCCTGGCTGGGCCGCTGACGGTCCTGGCCGGCGGGTATGGCGGGCTGTATGCCGGCACCCTCACCGATATCACCGATGGCTTCTACCAGCTGGATGCGCCACCCGTGCAGAACACGCCGGAGCCGGCGTCCCTGGCGTTGCTGGCGAGCGGGTTGGTGGGGATGGCGCTGCGGCGGCGCCGGGCTGGTTGAGGCGGGCTAATCTGCTAGAGACGGGCATCGCCGAGAAGGGATGCCCCGATGCCTGCCAAGCCCGTCTTCCGCCCGAAGCCGCATGCCATCGAGGCGCTGTTCGGCTGCCGCAAGGCGGTGATCGGGGTGATCCATTCGCTGCCGCTGCCCGGCAGCCCTGCCTATGATGGGCAGGCGATGGAGGAGGTGGTGGGCTTCGCAGTGGCGGAGGCCCTGCGCTACCGCGATGGCGGGGTGGATGGGCTTATCGTTGAAAATCATGGTGATATCCCGTTCGCCAAGCCTGAGGACCTCGGGCCGGAGACGGCGGCGTGCATGGCGGTGATGACGGCCGCGGTGCGGGCGGCGGCGGGATTGCCGACGGGGGTGAACGTGCTCGCCAACGGGGCGATCCAGGCGCTGGCGGTGGCGAAAGCGGCCGGTGCGGCGTTCATCCGGGTCAATCAATGGGCCAATGCCTATGTGGCCAATGAGGGGTTCATGGAGGGGCGGGCCGGTGAGGCCGCGCGGTACCGGGCCTGGCTGCATGCGCGGTCTGTGCGGATTTTTGCCGATGTGCATGTGAAGCACGGGGCGCATGCCATTGTTTCTGATCGATCTGTGCCGGAGATGGCGCGGGATGTGGAGTTCTTCGACGCCGACGTGGCGATCGCCACCGGGCAGCGGACGGGGGATGCGGCCTCGATCGACGAATTGCGGGCGATCGGGGAGGGGACGTCGCTGCCGGTGGTGGTGGGCAGCGGGGTCAATCCAGACAATGTCGGCGATATCTTCGCCCATGCGGACGGGGTGATCGTCGCGAGCTGGCTGAAGGAGGGGGGCGTGTGGTGGAACCCCGTGGATCCCGAGCGGCTGGCGTTCTTCATGCAGGCGGCGGCGCGCGCCCGTGCCTGAAAAAAGGGGCATGAGGCGGCTGTTCGTGCTCGGGAATGCCTCGATCGACACGACGCTGCGGGTGCCTCGGTTGCCGGTGCCGGGGGAGACCTTGATGGCGGACGGGATTTTGCGTTCGCCCGGGGGGAAGGGGTTCAACCAGGCGGTGGTGGCTTCGCGCTGCGGGGTGGCGGTGCGGTTCCTCGCGCCATTGGGGGGGGAGCCGGAGACGGCGATCATTCGCGACGCGGTGAGGGAGATGGAGGCGCGGTTCGTCGATATCGGGGAGGCGAGCGATCTCTCGACGCTGCTGGTGGGGCCGGATGGGGAGAATTGTATCGTCAGCACCGGGGCCTGCGCGTTCGGGCTGGGCGTGGCGGCGGCCGAAGCCTTTGTCGCGGACATGGTAGCGGGGGACGTGCTGCTGATGCAGGGCAACCTGTCGCTGGAGGTGACGCTGGCGGCGGCGCGGCTGGCGCCGTTCGTGGTGTTGAACACCGCACCGGTTCGGTGGGATTACAGTGGGTTGCTGCCGTTATGTGCGGTGGTGGTGGCGAATGCGGGGGAGGCGCTTGAGATCACCGGGTTGCGCGATCCATCTGAGGCGGCGCGGGCTTTGGCCGTGGGTGGGGTGGGTGTGGTGACGCTGGGGGCGGCGGGATGCGTTCTGGCGGCGCCTGATCCGGTGGTTTTGCCGGCCGAGCGTGTGCCGGTGGTGGATACGACCGGGGCGGGGGATGTGTTCTGCGGGGTTTTGGCTGCCGGGTTGGTGCTGGGGCGGTCGATCGGAGAGGCGGTCGCCGCGGGGCAGCGGGCGGCAGGGATCGCGGTGGGGCGGGCCGGGTGTTATCCGGCGTTTCCGACGCGGGGGGAATTGAAGGGATAGGGCAGGTAAGAGTCTTCTTTTTGTTTACAAAAAGGAAGAATCCGTCCTGTCGCTTGCCTGCATTCAGATGTCGATATCCACCACGCTGCGGGCGTTTTCCTGGATGAAGGCGAAGCGCAACTCCGGCTTGCGGCCCATCAGGCTTTCGACGCGGTCCGCCGTGTGGGCGCGGGCTTCGGGGAGGGTGGTGATGCGCAGGAGGGTGCGGCGTTTCGGGTCCATGGTGGTTTCTTTGAGGGCTGCGGGAGGCATTTCGCCCAGGCCTTTGAATCGGCTGACTTCCACCTTGCCGGATTTGAAGAGTTTGGCCTTCTTCTCGCGGTCCGTGTCGTCCATCGCGTAGATGGATTTGGCGCCTTGGGTGAGGCGGTAGAGGGGGGGTTGGGCGAGGTAGAGGTGGCCCTGACGGATGAGTTCGGGGAGTTCGCGGTAGAAGAAGGTCATCAGCAGGGAGGCGATGTGGGCGCCGTCCACGTCCGCGTCCGTCATGATGATGACGCGGCCGTAGCGCAGGCGGGTGCGGTCGAACCGTTCGCCGACGCCGCAGCCGAGGGCTTCGATGAGGTCTTTAAGCTCCTGGTTTTGGCGTAGTTTTTCGGTGCTGGCGCTGGCGACGTTGAGGATTTTGCCGCGCAGGGGGAGGACGGCCTGGGTGGCACGGTCGCGGGCCTGTTTGGCGGAGCCGCCGGCGCTGTCGCCCTCGACGAGGAAGATTTCGGTGCGCGCGGCGTCCTCGACCGAGCAGTCCGCCAGTTTGCCGGGCAGGCGCAGGCGGCGGGTGGCGGATTTGCGCGGGGCGTCCTTCAGTTCGCGGCGGCGCAGGCGGTCTTCGGCGCGTTCGATGACGAAGGCCAGCAGGGTATCGGCCGCCGCGGGGTCGCCGGCGAGGAGGTGGTCGAAGCGGTCGCGCAGCGCGGTTTCGACGAGGCGGGCGGCGTCCGGACTGGTCAGCTTTTCCTTGGTCTGGCCCTGGAACTGGGGGTCGCGGAGGAAGGCGGAGAGCTTGCCGGCGAGGCCGGTCAGCACGTCCTCAGCGGTGATCTGGCCGGCACGGCGGTTGCTGCGCTGCTCGCCCCAGGCGCGCAGGCCCTTGAGGAGGGCGGAGCGGAAGCCGGCTTCGTGGGTGCCGCCCTGGGCGGTGGGGACGGTGTTACAGTAGGAGTGCAGGAAGCCTTCCGCGCCGTCGAGCCAGGCGACGGCCCATTCGACGCGGCCGGCGCGCTGGCCGTCGGCGGCGAGCGGCAGGTCGGTTTCGGCGGACCAGATCGGCATCACCGGGGGCGTGCCGGCGATGTCGGCTTCCAGGCTGTCGCGCAGGCCGCCGGGGAAGTGCAGCACGGCCTCGGCGGGGATGTCGCTGCCTTTTACGAGGGCAGGGGCGCAGGACCAGCGGATTTCGACGCCGCGGAACAGGTAGGCCTTCGAGCGGCAGAGGCGGTAGAGGCGGGTGGGGGAGAACTGCATCGGGCCGAAGATTTCGGGGTCCGGCTTGAAGCGCATGGTGGTGCCGCGGCGGTTATGGACCGCGCCGGCGTTCTCCAGTTTGGTCAGCGGTTTGCCGCGGGCGTAGGACTGTTTCCAGAGGGTGCGGTCGCGGGCGACCTCGACCTCCAGCAGTTCGGCCAGCGCGTTTACGACGGAACTGCCGACGCCGTGCAGGCCGCCGGACGTCTCGTAGGCCTTGCCGCTGAACTTGCCACCTGAATGCAGGGTAGTAAGAATGACTTCCAGGGCGCTAAGATGTTTGAATTTCGGGTGGGCGTCCACTGGGATGCCGCGGCCGTTGTCGCGGATGGTGAGGAAATTGCCTTCCTCCAGTGCGACGTCGATGAAGCTGGCATGGCCGGCGACGGCTTCGTCCATCGCGTTGTCCAGCACCTCGGCGGCGAGGTGGTGCATCGCGGTTTCGTCGGTGCCGCCGATATACATGCCGGGGCGGCGGCGTACGGGCTCCAGGCCCTCCAGGACCTCGATGTCCTTGGCGGAATAGGCGGCGGAGTCGGCCTTGGCTTTTGGGCCGCCAAACAAGTCGTTCATGCTGTGTTCCCGGTCATCGGGGGCAATCTAGCCACGGCCCCGCGCCGCGACAAGCTATACGGGTGGGCGATTCGGCTCCACCGCCAGGTAGCGGCGGGGCTGCTCGGGCGGGCCGCGATGGAAGGCGAGCGCGCGGGCGAGGATGGCGCGATCCGCCTCGCTCATGCGGCCCTCCTCGCGCAGGTGGTCCGTCCAGTTTTCGACGATCCAGGCTTCCAGCCAGCCTTCGGCGTGGGCGACGTCCTCGAAGAGCTGCCAGTCCCGCGCGCCGCCGCGGCCGCGGACGTCTCGGACCTCGGCCATGACGGCGAGGAAGGCGGGCTGGTCGGCGGGGTTGATGCGGTAGGCGATGGTCTCGAGCACGCGGTTCTGGGCGGCGTCGATGAGGCGGACGAGTTCGGGGGCCACGGCCTCCGGCGCGGGGCTGGCGGTGGGGGCGATGACGGGCGGCGGGGCCGGTTCGGCGTCGAGATCGAAGACGCGGGCTGCGAAGGCGAGGACGATCCCGGCGGCAGCGGCGGAAATCAGCGCGGTGGAGAGGCTGGCATGGGTGCCGAGCCAGCCCCAGAAGAAAGTGCCGACGGCGAGCGCGAAGTTGAAGCTGATCTGGAAGATCGCGAGGGAGCGCGAGCGCACCCAACCGGGGGAGGCCATCTGCGCTGCGCCCTGGGTGACCGCGGAGACGGCCACCCAGCCGATGCCGAACAGCAGCATGCCCAGCCCGGCGGGCACCACGTGGGTGGACATCCCCAGGATGCCCATGCCGATGAAGGCACTGAGCGAACAGGCAAATACGGTGTTGCCGCGGGACAGCCGCGCGCGCAACTGCGGCAGGAACAGCCCGACCAGCACGCCGCCCACGCCCATCAGCCCGAGCAGGGTGCCGAAGGTGCCTGCACCCATGCCGAGCTGCTGCTTCACCACCAGCGGTAGCATCGCCCAGGGGGCGGCGGCGGAGAAGAAGAAGGCGGCCGAGCGCAGCATCGCCGCACGCATCACCGGCGTGTGCTTGGCAAAGCGCATGCCCGCGCGCATCGCCGAGAGCAGCGGCTCACGGGGCAGGCTGCTGCCGGGCCGCCGTCCGCGCCAGCGCAGCATGACGAAGATCAGCGCGATGTAGGACAGGCCATTGAGCAGAAAGGCAAAAGCCGGGCCGGTGAGGATCAACAGGAAGCCCGCGAGCGCCGGCCCGGTCGCGCGGGTGAGGTTGAAGCCCACGCCGTTGAGGGCAATCGCCTGGATGAGGTCGCGCCTCGGTACCGCTTCGGACATCACCGACCCGAGGGCTGGATTGTTCATCGCGCCGCCGACGCCGATGGCGAAGGTCAGCGCCAGCAGCAGCCAGCTGTCCATCCAGCCCAGATAGGTCAGCAGTGCCAGGAGCAGCCCCATCGCCGACATCCATATCTGCGTGCCGAGAATGAACAGCCGCTTGTCCACCGTATCGGCCAGGGCGCCGGCGGGCAGGGCGAGCAGGAACACCGGCAGAATGATCGCGGCCTGCACGAGGCTGACCGTCAGCGCGTCAGGTGCCAGGGTGGTCATCAGCCAGCCGGCGCCGGTGTTCTGCATCCAAAAGCCGATCCAGGCGACCAGATTGGCCAGCCAGA
This sequence comes from Asaia bogorensis, assembly GCA_945874805.1. GTDB lineage: Bacteria > Pseudomonadota > Alphaproteobacteria > Acetobacterales > Acetobacteraceae > CAIRTN01. Next base: position 12,031 of record CAMCJI010000133.1, read on the forward strand.
TCATGCGGAAGAGCGGATGACGCAACGGGGAGAGGGCGGCGGGCAGACTCATGACCCCATAATGCCACCGGAGGCGACG
>CAMCJI010000134.1 GCA_945874805.1 Asaia bogorensis
CCGCGCGGGATCAGCCGCATCGCCGCGAAATCCTCGACGCCGAAGCGCGCCTCATGCCAGGACTGGTAGGTCAGCGAGGGAATGTTCAGGTCCGGCCCGGTCTGGTCCTTCGGGCTGCGCAGCGTGGGCATCCGCGCGAAGGTCCGCCACGGTCCCTCCCGCCCCACAGCCGCGGCATCCACGAGCAGGATGCGGTCCACCCGCTCGCGCAGCAGGGCGAACCCGGCCGCCAGCCCGCCCTGGCCGGCGCCGACCACCAGCACGTCCAGCACCCCCGCCCCGCCCAGGCTGCGCGGCCGCAGCCAGGCGCGGCGGGGATGGGCGACCAGCGCGAGGTCGCGGGCAACGGCGGCTTCCAGCTCGGGGAGGCGGTTCATCTCTCGCTGATATCATACACCGCATTGACCGGGCGAGAGGGAAGCGGAACAGTCGCGCTCCCACGCGAAAGGACACCCGCATGCAACTCGCCCTCAGCACCTGGCAGGAGACCGAGGACTATCTGCGCACCCAGCGCGGCATCATCGTGCCGATCGGCTCGGTGGAGCAGCACGGCCCGAACGGCCTGATCGGCACCGACCATCTCTGCGCCGAGTTCGTGGCCCAGGGCGTGGGCGACAGGATCGGCTGCATGGTCGCCCCCACGCTGGCCTACGGCATGTCCCAGCACCATCTCGCCTTCGCCGGCTCGGCGACGCTGCGGCCGTCCACGCTGATGCTGGTGGTGCAGGATGTGGTGGAGAGCTTCGCGCGGCACGGGTTCGAGAAGTTCTTCTTCATCAACGGCCACGGCGGCAACGTCGCCACCGTCACCGCGGCCTTCGACGAGCTCTACGCCGCCCGCTCGCTCGGCCGCGCCGAAAAGCCGGTCCGCTGCCGGATGGTGTTCTGGTCCGGCGGGCCGCGCGGCAAGGCCCTGGCCGACAAGCTCTATGCCAACGCCAATGGCGGCCACGCCACCGCGGCCGAGGTGGCGCTGGCCCAGTACTACAAGCAGGACGCGATCAAGCACGCGCAGATGACGCCGAAGATCGCCCCCACCGCCCCGCAGTTCTTCGAAGCCGCCGACTACCGCGCCCGTTTCGCCGACGGCCGCATCGGCTCCGACCCCTCGCTGTCCACCCCCGAACACGGCAAAGCCCTCTACGAAGCCGCGATCGAGGACATGGCGGAAGCCTACAGAACCTTCATGGACTACTGATCCGCTGCTCGCCGAAGACGATGTGGCGGTCGTGGAAGGCCGCCACCGTCGGCCGGTGGGCGATGCTGACCAGCGTCGTGCCCGGCAGCCGGGCGCGCAGCAGCCGATACACCTCCGACTCCCCCTCCGGGTCCAGGCTGGCCGTCGCCTCGTCGAGGAACAGCCAGTCCGGGGCTGCCAGCAGCGCGCGGGCGATGGCCAGGCGCTGCTGCTCCCCACCGGACAGGCGCTGGCCCCAGGCGTCCTCCTCATCCAGGCGCGCCAGCAGATGGGCCAGCCCGCAATCCGCCAGCGCCCCGGTAATGCGCGCCTCCGGATAGGCGTCGGCCGAGGCCGGGTAGGCCACCGCCTCGCGCAGCGTGCCCAGCGGGATGTAGGGCCGCTGCGGCAGGAACAGCAGCGTGCCCGCCGGCCGCGCGACCGCCCCCTCGCCGAACGGCCAGATGCCGGCGATCGCGCGGAACAGCGTTGACTTGCCGCTGCCGGACCGGCCGGTGACCACCACCGACTCGCCGGCCCGCAGCACCAGATCGGCGTCGTCGAGCAGCACCCGCCCGTCCGGCAGGCGCAGGGTCACGTCGCGCAGTTCGATATCCGCGCCACCGCCGGCGCGCAGCCGCACGCCCGCATCGTCCTGTGCCCGTGCGGCATCGAGCGCCGCGCGGAAGGCCGCCAGCCGCTCCACCGTCGCCCGCCAGGAGGCGATGCTGCCGTAGGACTGCACGAACCAGCTCAGCGCGTCCTGCACCTGGCCGAAGCTCGTCGCCGTCTGCATGAGCGCGCCCAGCGGCAGGGCGCCGGAGAAATAGCGCGGGGCGGCGACGACGATGGGGAACACCGTGGCGATCTGGTCGTAGGTTGCCGTCAGCGCCGTCAGCCGCTTGGTGCTGGTCATCAGCGCGCGGGTATTGGCGATCACCGCGGCGAAGCGGGCGGTGAGGTGGCGATGCTCCTGCGCCTCGCCGCCCGACAAGGCGATGCCCTCCAGGTTCTCGCGGATGCGGGCGAGCGAGAAGCGGAAATCCGCCTCCACCCGCTGCTCGCGGAACCGCAGGCCGATCAGCGGCTTGCCCACCAGATGCGTCAGCCACGTGCCGGCCACCGCATAGGCCACGGCGACCCACACCATGTAGCCGGGAATGGTCATGCCCAGCACCTCGATCGGGCCGGACAGCGACCACAGGATCGCTACGAAGCTCGCCAGCGTCACCACCGCCGAGATCAGCCCGATGCTCAGCGACAGCGTGTCGGAGATGAACTCCCGCACGTCCTCGGCGATGCGCTGGTCCGGATTGTCGGTGCCGTAGCCGTCGCCGCTGCGCGCGGCCAGGCCGATCCGCCAATAAGCCTGGCCGGCGAGGTATTCGTCGAGCAGCCGCGCCGTCATCCAGCGGCGCCAGCGGATGATCAGCCACTGCGTGAGATACAGCCGGAAGATGGCGACGGCGATGTACAGCGCCGCGACGAAGCAGAAGCCGGGCAGGATGCCGCCGGGTGTGACCTTCCACAGGAACAGCAGGGCGGTGAAGCTGTCCCAGTCCTTGTCCTGCAATGCGTTGTAGAAGGCGTTGTTCCAGAAGCTGAACACCACCGCGAGCCCCACCAGCGACAGCCGCATCGCCAGCACCGCGGCCAGCAGCAGCCGCGCCGACCAGCGCTCTTCGGAGACGAAATAGGGCAAGGCCAGGCGCCAGGCCTGTCCGATGGTTCCGCCAAAGCCGCGCATTCCCGCACTCCCGCCAAGGGCCGGGCGCTGGCCTGCCGTTGCCGGCGCCCCGCTGTTCGATACGCCGTGGCACCGCCCGGCGCCACCGGCTTTTGCATCACCGGTCCCGGCACGGGTGGCGCGGAACGATGCGCGGCCCGCGCGGCCTCTGAGTATAATCCAAGCCTCCCGGACGCGCTGGCCGCCACGTTAAGGTTCAGATGGGTCATGCCGCGACGCGGTGCTGCTCGATGCCATCGCGCACCCCGCAATGACAGAAACGATGCAACCGTCCGGAGCCTTCGATCCCGGCCGGGCCTGCCGCTCCTCCAGGGCGGAATTCATGGGAGTCCGAATATGCCGCTGCCCCCGCCCCGCCTGTTCGCTGCCCGCCCTTTCCCCACCCCCTCGGCCACCCGCTGATGGACGGCGCCTTCCACACGCTCGCCCATCTCGCCGAGCGGCCGCCTGCCGCCCGCGCCGCGCCGCCGCCGAATCTCTTCCGGGCGATGGAACAGGCCGGCTCCACCGTCAGCGTCCGCCGGCGCCGCGGCATCTACGGGCGCAACCAGCCGGCGGAGTATTACTGGCGGGTCATCGCCGGCTGCGCGCGCACGGTCAGCACCATGGCCGACGGCCGCCGCCATGTCGGTGCCTTCCTGCTGCCGGGAGAAATGATCGGCCTGCACGACATCGAGCAGCATGACAGCGATGCCGAGGCGGTGACCGACACCACCCTGCGCTGCTACCCGCGCCAGATCGTCGAGGCGCATGCCGGCAGTGACGCGGCCTTCGCGCGCGAGCTGCGCACCCTCATGATGGTCACCCTCGGCGGCGCGCACCGGCAGATGGTCATGCTCGGCCGCAAGACGGCGGTGGAGCGGATTGCCTCCTTCCTGCTGGAGATCGGTGCCCGCGCGCCGCAGGGCAATGCCCGCTTCATCGACCTGCCGATGAGCCGCACGGATATCGGCGACCATCTCGGCCTCTCGATCGAGACGGTCTGCCGCAATCTCGCATTGCTGCAACGCGAGGGCGCGGTCGTCATCCGCCGGGCGGGCATCGAGCTGCGCGACCGTGCGGCGCTCATGGACATCGCCGCCTACCCGCAGGAGTGACCGGGGGGTGGTCTCGGCGTGATACGCCAGCGGCACGTCGCCAGGCCGCTTGCGCCCCTCAAGCGGTGGCATTCCAAAACAGCCGCCTATCCGCGAGTGGACACCGAACCAACGTCAGCCGCGTCGTTCTCGATATTCACATCTGTCGCCCTATCGCCGCCCGCCGGGCAGAATTCCCGGCTTTCCGAACAACCAGCCTTGGCCATGCTTGACCCCGAGGCTGCGCATCAGCGCCGCCTGCTCCTCCGTCTCGATCATCTCCGCCACCGCAATGGCCCCCACGGAGGTCGCGAGCTCGACCATCGAGGCGACGAAGCCGCGCTCGCGGGCATTGACCAAGGCAGTGCGGACATAGGCGCCGTCGATCTTCACGTAGTCGATCTCGAACTCCTTGAGGTAGCGGAACGCCGCCGCCCCCGCCCCGAAATCGTCCAGGCACACCGGCACCCCCGCCCGGCGGAGTTGGGCGATGCTGGCGGCTGCCCCGGCCATGTCCTCGATCTCCGCGGTCTCGGTCAGCTCCACCAGCAGCCGCCCGCCAGCCAGGGCCGCCCCCTGCTCGGCCACGCAAGCGAGCATGCGCTCGCGAAATCCGGTGCTCTGCATCGACAGGCCGGAGACGTTCACCGCCACCGCCGCCCCCGGCACGCTGCGCAGCGCGCTCAGCGCCTCATCCAGCACCGCCTCGTCCAGCAGTTCGGAGAGGCCGACCGCCTCGGCGAAGGTGACGAAATCCTGCGTCGTCTGTGCCGGATTGCCCGGCGTGGGGATCGGCCGCAGCAGCGCCTCGTAATGATGCACCACCCGCGTGTCGAGGCAGACGACAGGCTGGAAGTTCAGCCGGAAGCGCCGCCCCTCGATCGCCTCGCGCAGGCCGCGCGCGCGCAGTTCCGCCTGGGCGATAATGCCGGCCAGCCCCCCCTTGGCCCCGGTTGCCGCCGCCGCAGCCGCCCCGCCATCGGCAAAGCGCGACAGCGCATAGCGCAGCGCACGCGCGGCCTGGGGGGCTGCCATGCTGCCGCGATCGAGCTTGATGTCGGCGGTTTCGATCTTCGTCATCCGCCCGGCGGGGATGCTGCGCAGCAGCTTCTCCAGCTGCACCACCATCGCCGCGATGTCGCCCTCGCCCTGCGCGACCACGCCGAACCGGCCATCGGCGATCTCGCCGGCCATGCCGCCCGGCACGGTGCTGCCCAGCACCTCGGCGATGCCCAGGCGCAAGCTGCGCTGCACGTCCGGCGCCATCCGCTCGCGCGCGTTCGCCCAGCCCTTCACCTCCACCAGGCCCATCGTGCCGGTATGGCCGGCGCGCAGCAGGGCCTCGGCCTCCTGGCGGAAGCGGTTGCCGGTCTGGATGCCGCTCGCCGCTTCCGGCTCGGGGGCGGCGACCGGCACGGCGCCGATGGTGAAGCACCCCCGCACGGGCGGGCCGGGCATCAGCATGGCGGAGATGGTGGAGGGCGTCTGCGCCGCATCGGCGGTGCGCAGCACCACCGGCGCGAGCCGCCCGCGCAACGTGAGGCCGGACAGCGCCATGGCGAATCCGGTCTGGTCACCCGGCGCGATCAGGTTGGCCACCGGCTGGCCGATGAAGGCCCCGCCATCGCGCCCAAAGCGCAGGCGGAAGGCGCCGGCGGCGAAGGTGATGACGCCATCCTCGCTCGTCTCCACCAGCAGTTCGGCTGCGGCGAAAGCGAAGGCGAGAAAGCGGTCCCGCACGGGGGCGGTCTGCGCGTCGGCTAAGGTCATGCCGGGCCCTTCAGGTGGCCCGGCATGATGGCGTTGCGCGGTTAATCCGCGGTGAAGAACGGTCCAGATGCGATCACGGGAGCAGCGCCTCGGCGATCTGCACGGCATTCAGCGCCGCGCCCTTCAGCAGCTGGTCGCCGGCCACGAACAGCGCCAGCGACCGCCCGGAGGGGTCGGACAGGTCGGTGCGGATGCGGCCGACCAGCACTTCGTCCAGGCCCGACGCTTCGCGCGGGGTGGGGAAGTGGTTGGCGGCGGGCTCGTCCACCAGCCGCACGCCCGGCGCGCGGGCGAGGATCGCGCGGGCCTCGGCGGGGGCGAAGGGACGTTCGAAAGTCAGGTTCAGCGCGATCGAATGCGCCCGCAGCACCGGCACGCGGATGCAGGTAGCGGCAATCGCCAGATCGGGCGCGCCGAAGATCTTGCGGGTCTCACGGCCCAGCTTGATCTCCTCGTCGTTGTAGAGGCTGTCCATCTCGATGGCGGTGTTGTGGCTGAACAGGTTGAAGGCGTAGTCGAGCTTCAGCACCTTGGGCGTGAACGGCTTGCCGGCGAGATAGGCGGTGGTCGCGTCCAGCAGCTCCTGCATCATCGCCGCCCCGCCGCCGGAGGCCGCCTGATACGTGGTGACCACCGCGCGGGTCACCGGATTGACCTGGTGCAGCGGAAACATCGGCAGGCCGGCGATGATCGCCGCACAGTTCGGGTTGGCGATGATGCCGCGATGGGATGCGAGGGCACCCGAATTGATTTCGGGCACGACCAAGGGCACCTCGGCGTCCATCCGGAAGGCCGAGGAGTTGTCCACCACGATCGCACCGGCCCGCACCGCCGCCGGTGCGAACTGCTTCGAGCGCTCGCCGCCGGCGGAGAACAGCGCGAGATCCACGCCGTCGAACGCGTCCTCGGTGAGTTCGGCCACCGGGATCTCCCGGTCGCCGACCAGCATCATCCGCCCGGCCGAGCGCGCCGAGGCGAGCAGGCGCAGGCTGGCGAAGGGGAAGCCGCGCTTGAGCAGGGTGGCGATCAACTCCTCGCCCACCGCGCCGGTAGCACCGACGATGGCGACCACGGGGGTGCGGGTGCGGAGCATGGCACCTTGCGCGATCAGGGGAGCGTCGTTCATGTCGTTCGTCCTTCGATGGGCGGAAGGACGGGGCTGGTGGCCGGCCCCGTCCGTCTCCGGCGGGGCTTTCGGTTTATGCCAGCGCGGCGCTCAGACCGCAGACACACCAAACGCCCGGCCGGAGGCCGTCGTCTTGGTAATGCTGCGCTTGAGCGTGGTTGCGATCATGGACGGTTTGTTAGCGCTGCGCTGGTTGGATGTAAATATCAGGTGCCGGTCTTCGCCTGGATCTCCGCGATCAGTTCGGCGGTGGTGCGCTGGCGGCAGTAGCCCTTGTTGGCGCGCAGGGTGAAGTCGTGGCGTTCCTGGCTGTAGGTGGCGCAGGCGTCGGTGGCCAGCGTCACTAGGTAGCCGATGTCGCAGGCGCTGCGCACGGCGCCGTCGATGCACTGGTCGGTGACGATGCCGGAGACGATCAGGTATTTGGTGCCGAGATTGCGCAGCACGTAGTCGATGTTGGTGGAGTGGAAGACGTTGGAGGAGGACTTCGGCAGGACGATCTCGTCCTCGCCGGGTTTGATCGCATCGATCACCTGGCCGGCCCAGCTGTCGGGCGGGACGGAGAAGCCGGTGATCTTGTAGTCCAGGCTGCGGTCCCGGCCGTCGCGGGTGAGGTTGCGGATGACGGTGTACATCACCTCGATCCCGCCGCGGCGGCAGGCGGCCTGCAGGGCCTGCATGTTGGGTATCGTGGTGGATTGCATCTGCCGGAAGAACCAGCCGAGCTTCTCCTCCTTCTCGGCTTCCGACATCTCGGCGAACTCATCGCCGTCGGGGCCGGCGCAGTAGTTCTGCACGTCGATGAACAGCAGGGTGGTGTGAGCCGGCTCGATCTCGACGTCGCGGGTGGTGAGGTGGGTCATGGGGGCTCTCAATAGGTCAAAGCGTAGCGGGCGCATTGCTCGGCGTCGGTCAGCGGCTGCAGGGCCGCGGCCTCGCCGCGTTTGTGCATGAGGTAGGCGTTCAGGTAGCTCGCGCCGAACCAGCCCTCCGCGGCCGGGTCGGCCTCCAGCGCGTCGAGCGCGGCTGAGAGGCTGGCGGGGAGCGGCGGGCCTTGTTCGGGCAGTTCCAGGCCACGGCGGATGCCATCGACGCCGGCGCGGACGACGGCGCCCAGCGCGAGGTAGGGGCTGGCCGCACCATCGGCCACGCGGTACTCGACGTTGAACTGGCGGGCGACGTCCGGGCCGGGGACCACCGGGCAGACGCGGACTGCCGCACCCCGGTCCTGCTCCTGCAGTGTCGCATGCGTCGGGGCCCAGCGGTTGGGGCGCAGGCGCAGGTAGGAGATGGTCGAGGGCGCGGTGATCGCGCAGAGGGCGGGCATGTGGTGCAGGATGCCGGCGACGAAGTGGCGGCCGACTGCCGAGAGGCCGTGCGGGCCGGCGGGGTCGTGCAGGACGGGGCGGCCGGTTTCGTCCTTGAAGCTGAGATGGATGTGCACGCCGTTGCCGACGCCGTCGGGGTCGATGATGGGCGTGAAGATGGCGCGGTGGCCGAGGCGGTGGGCGGTGGCGCGGGCCATCTCGCGGGCGATCACCGCGCGGTCGGCCACGGCCAGGCCCTCGGCGATATCGACGGTGAATTCGAACTGTTGCGGGCCGTATTCGGCCATGAAGCTGTCCGGCTCGCAGCCGGCTTCGCGCAGGGCGGCGGTGAAGGCTTCGGCGAAGACGCCCTGGCGGCGGAAGGCGTCGAGCGAGTAGGGGTTGCCGGGCATGTCCTGCACGCCGGTATAGGTGAACTCGTGCTCGAAGGCGGCGACCAGGGTGAGGCCGGCGGCGTCGTGCAGGTCGGCAAGCGCCCGGCGGAGGAAGTCGCGGGGGCAGCAGTCCCACGGCGTGCCGTCGAGGTGGCGGATGTCGCCGAGGAAGAAATGCTCGGCCGCCGAGCCGTCGGCGAAGTCCACCCTTGTTTCGGTGGCGGGGTCGGGGATCAAGGCGAGATCGCCGCCGGTGCCGAAGGGGGTGGACCAGATCGCGCTGAAGGCGGAGATCATCGTGTTGGTGGGGACCCAGCCCACGCCCTTCTTCATGCGCGAGGGCAGTTCGCGCACGGGGAAGCCCTTGCCGCGCACCCGGCCGGCGATTTCGCAGGTGCAGACCATGATGAGCTCTTCGCGGATCATCAGGCGGCCCCCCGCAGGAAGGGATTGCTGCGGCGTTCCTCGCCGAGGCTGGAGGCCTCGCCGTGGCCGCAGATGAAGATGATGTCGTCGCCGAGGGGGAGGAGGTTGGCGTGGATGGCGGCGATCAGGGCGGGGCCGTCACCGTAGGGGAAGTCGGTGCGGCCGACGGAGCCGCGGAAGAGGACATCGCCCACGAAGGCGAAGCGGCGCTCCTCCTCGGCGAAGATGACGCTGCCCGGCGAGTGGCCGGGGCAGTGGCGGATGAGGAAGCGGAAGCCGGCGAGGTCGAGGGATTCGCCATCCGTCAGCCAGCGGTCCGGGGTGACGTTGCGCAGGCCGGGGATGCCGAACTTTTCCCCATTCTCCTCGATGGCGTCGAGTAGGAATTTGTCGGCGATGTCGGGGCCGATGAGGGGGACGCGCAGGGTTTCGCGCAGTTCGGCGGCGGCGCCGGCGTGGTCGAGATGGCCGTGGGTGAGCAGCATCGCCTGGACGTGCAGGCCGAACTTGGCGATGGCATCGAGAATGCGCTGCGCGTCGCCGCCGGGGTCGATGACGAGGGCCTGCTTCGTCGCCGTGTTCCACAGCAGGGAGCAGTTCTGCTGGAAGGGGGTGACGGGGACGATCGCGATCTGGAAGTCAGGCTCGGTCATATGGCGCTCCGTGATTCGGCGCCATCATGCCGGGGCTAGCGGGTGAGCGCCACTACCGCCTGGGCCATCACGCCGGCGATGCGGGTGATGGCCGGCAGGTCCACGGCGTGGGGCAGGCGGTCTTGCGGCAGGTGAAAGAGGGAGTTGGTGCCGATCAGCGTGAGGTAGCGGCCGCCGGCCCGGTGGATGTCGCGGGTTTCGCCGCGGGGGAGCTCGGACTTGTCGGCCAGGGTGGCGGCCAGCGGGGTGGCGAGGGCGCGCAGGTCGTCGGCGGGGGATTGGACGGTGAGGCTGCCGCCGGCGGCGCCGATGTTGGCGCCGTAATGGATCCAGGTGGCGGATTTTTCCCAGCCGGGGCGGCGGGCGAGGAAGTCGTCGAGGCCGTGCTGGCCGAGCTCGTGGCCGGAGTTGGCGGTGAAGAGCACATCGCCGGCGGGCGGGTTGGCCCGCAGGGCGCGCAGGGTTTCGAGCCAGCAGACGAGGCCGCCGCCGCGTTCGGCGGTCGACGTCCACCAGGAACTGCGCGGGGTCATGACGACGGTTTTCGGCGCGGTGCGGTTCCGCCCGGGGAGGGTGAGGACGACGTTGCTGGCCAGAGCGGGAGTGCGGCGGCTGCGGACGACGGCGCGCAGGCTGGCGCCGCGGCCGGCGGCGGCGAGGACGTCGGCGGCGGCGGTGCTGGGGAGTTGCAGGCAGGCCGGGCCGTAGGGGGCGCGGAAGGATTCGGCGTTGAACATGGCGAGGCCGGGCGCGCCGCCCTGGGTGATGATGATGTGGACGCGGTGCAGGCTTTCGCGGCGGAGTTTCGCGAAGTCCGGGCCGTAGACGGCGGTGGGGGGGAGGGCCATGACGGCGATGTTGCCGGCCTGTTCGGGGCCGGCGGCGAGGCCGTGGATGCCGCCGAAGGGGGTGTCCGGCGCGTCGTAAAGCTGCTCGCCGGGGATGCGGACGCCGTCGATCTCGACATAGGCGAGCATCGGGTCGAGGCGGGCGAGGTCGAAGTTTTCGAGGCTGGGGTCGGTGCCGGCGATGGCGGCGGCTTCGGCGGCGAGCCAGTCGGCGCCGGCTTCGTCGCCGGGGGTGGCGGTGCGGTGGGGGCCCTGGCTGTCCCAGGCCTGGAGCCAGGCGGCGGCACGGTCGGATTGTGCGTGGGCGGGGGTGGTGAGCATGGCGATCGTCCCCAGCAGCGCATGGCGGCGCGGAATGCGCATGCGTCGTCTCCCCAAAAGCGGAGTCTGATGCTCCGTGGGGGCAGATTAGCGCGGGGGGGCGGCGAAAGGGAGGGGGAATCAGGCGTGCGGCGAATCGCGGGCGCGCGGGCGGGGGGCGCTGATGGGGGCGGGCTGGCTGTGGGTCGCGGCGCGCGGGGTTGGGGTGGTGGCGGGGCGGTGCCTGGCGCGGGCGACGGCGGCGCTGGCGGCCGGGCGGCGGGGTGCGGACGCGCGGCGGGCACGGGGCGCCTGGGTGGGTTTGCGACTGGGCTGGCGGGCGGGCGTGGGGACGGCGGTGACGACGGGGAGCAGCGGCAGGGTGCCGGCGCGGAAGGCGGCGAAGAGGCCGTCGAAGCTGGCGAGGAGGCGCAGGAGGGGCGCGAGCAGGCGGAGGAGCAGCGGGGCGAGCAGGCCGTAGGCCTGGAGGTCTGCGACCAGGCGGGCCTGGAGGCTTTCTTTCGGAGTGGGGTGGGCCGATATGTGCATTTCATCTAACTAACGGACACCGGCGGCCGTTGCAAGGAATTTTTACCGCCTCCGCCGCCGGTCATCGCCTGAAACCGCAGGGGCGGGATGCGGGGGGTGTGGGCGCGCTTTGTCGGGTCGTTGGGACTGTTTAGGCGTGGGTCCTCCGCTATCGCCACGCAAGGGCGTGGCTGCCGCGCAGGGGGGATAAGCCCGAGGATGACGTGGGGGGGTGGGGCTGTGCCGTGCTTTGAGGTGCTTTGAGGTGTGTCAAAGCTGTTTGTCGTAGAGATCGTCCCAGCTGGGGTTGGCGGCTTCGATGAGGCGGAGTTTCCAGGCTCGGACCCAGTGCTTCAGGGTCTTTTCGCGCCAGATTGCGGCGGTGATGTCGGGGTGGGGTTCGGCGTAGATGAGGCGGGTGAGGCCGTATTGGGTGGTGAAGCCGCCGGTGATGCCTTCGCGGTGTTCCCAGCAGCGGCGTTGGAGGTTGGTGGTGACGCCGATGTAGAGAGTGCCGTGGGGGCGGTTTGTCATGATGTAGACCCAGGCTTGGCCGGGCGGGATCATGGGGTGTTGGTTTGTTGTAGGTGGGGGCTTTGCACGCTTGATGTTAGTCAGGCGTGGGTCA
>CAMCJI010000135.1 GCA_945874805.1 Asaia bogorensis
TTGCTGTTGCCCGCCGGAAAGCTCGTGCGGGTAGCGATGCAGCAACGCATCCAGTTCCATGATCGCCGCCAGTTCCTCCACCCGGCGGCGAACGTCGGCTGCGCTCCCGCCGGCGATACGCGGGGCGAAGCCGATATTGCCGGCGACCGTCTTGGTCGGAAACAGCGCGTAGGACTGGAACACGAAGCCCATCCGCCGCGCGGCGGGCGACAGGCGGGTGATGTCCGCACCGTCGCGCAGCACCCGTCCGGAGTCAGGTGCGACAAAGCCGGCGACGATGCGCAACAGGGTGGTTTTGCCGCAGCCGGAGTCGCCGAGCAGCGTCACGAACTCACCGGCACCGACGCTGAGGGAGACGTCGTCCACCGCGCGCGTGGCGCCAAAGCTCCGGCGCGCACCCTCGACCCGCAGCCGCGGCGCCGCCGTCAACGCTGGAAGCGCGCGGTGAATTCGCGGCGAAAGCCGTTGGCGTCGAGCGGGCGCCGCAGCTGCCACAACGTGATCTGCTTCAGATCGACCAACCCGTAACCCGGCACCGCGGTGGCGCCCACAACCTTGCCCAGCACCTTCGCGGCATCTTCGCTGGCCATGAAGTCGAGGAAGATCTTGGCCTCCGCCGGGTTGGGCCCGCCGGCCACCAGGCCGCCGCCCTCGCTGACGTTGGGGGTGATGCGGCCATAGACGATGTCCACCGGCCGCCCGGCGTTCTTCAGCTCGTAGCAGGTGGTGTCGAACGTCAGGCCGATCGCGACCTCGCCGTTGCCCGCCAGGGCCGCGCCGCCAGAGCCACCATCCGAATACTGGTAGATGTTCTCGTGGAGATTCTCCAGGAACGGCCAGCCGAAGGCATCGGCGAACGTGGAGAGGATCGCCAGGCCCGTGCCGGATTTCAGCGGCGAGGGCATGGCGATCTCGCGCTTGTACGCAGGCTTGATCAAATCTTCCCAGGTGGTGGGCATCGGCAGCTTCTTCTCGGCCAGCCGGGCACGGTTGACCACCATGCACATGGTGGTGGCGAAGTAGCGCATGTAAAACCCGTCGGGCTCGCGGAACTGGGCGTCGATCTTCGAGCCCTTCGGCTCATATGGCTCGAACACGCCGGCTTGCTTGAGCTGTTCGAGAGCGATGTTGTTGACGAGATAGACCACGTCGGCCTGTGGCTTGGCCTTCTCGGCGATGGCCCGCTCGGTGATCGGGCCAGTGGAGCCGGAGACGAACTTGACGGTGATGGCGGGGTGCTTGGCGCGGAAGGCGGCAACGAGGGCGTCGTTGACAGTGTCCGACGCGTTATAGAGCACGACCTCTGCGGCAAGGGCGCCGGCCGGGAGGGACAGGGCCAGAGCGGCGGCGAGGCCAAGCAGGCGGCGATGAAGTCCGAGACCCTTGGCCATGGCGGCCTCCCCTGGATTGCTGACCGCGCACCATACGGATGATCCGTGACTGTTCGATGTTCGTCCTGTGGCAGAGCGGTGAAGGCCGCCGCGGGGGTGGCGGCTTGTTCGACGATGCGAGCCATCTGGTTGACCATCGTCCCGGCAGGCAACCTGGCCTTGTCTTCCTCCCCTCAGACCGCCGGTTCGCCGAGGGAGAGCATCAGGCGGTTGGCCCAGTTGAAGAAGGCGGCGGCGCTGATGACGTCCAGCAAAGCGAGGTCGTCGAGGCCGGTGTCGCGCAGGGCTTGCACGTGGCTGGGGCCGAAGGTCATCGGGATGGAGGTCAGCGCCGTGGCGGCGGCGACCACGGCGTTCCAGCGCGGGCCGAGCTCGATCTTGACGCCTTCGGCCAGCAGCAGGTCCACCTCGGCTTCGCGCTTGGAGTAGGTGACGGCGAAGCGGGCGTGGACGGAAGCGCAGTAGATGCAGCCGTTCAGCCGTGAGGCGGCGGCAGCGGCGAGTTCGCGCTCGGCGCGGGGAAGACCGCCGTCGGGGTTGTAGAAGATGTCCTTGTCGGTGCGGGTGCGGGCTTCCAGGGCTTCGGGGTCGCGGGCGAGCAGGCGGAAATAGGGCGATTTGGCGCGGGCGGCATCGACGAGACCGGCGATGTGGCGGGGCGTCAGCTCGGCTTCGGCGAGCGGCTCCAGCCACGGCAGCCAGTCGAGCTGGGCGCGGGTGAATACGGTGGGGACGGTGTGCGGCGGGACGGGGACGGTGCGGGTCATGGCGGGAGCCTCCGGTTCAGGTCAGGGCCGTGACGGCGCGCAGGCCGTGGACGAGGCGGATCTGGAAGGCCAGGAAGGCGACGATCTGGCTCAGCGTGACGATCTCGGTCGTCGTCCAGCCGGCGTCGAGCAGGGCTTGCAGGTGCTCGGCTGAGGAGTCGCGAGGGTGGAAGACCAGCATGTGGGCGTGTTCCAGCGCGGCGGTCAGGCGTGGGCCGAGCAGGCCGGGGGCGCTGGCGCGGTAGATCAGGCCGGGCTGGTCCTCCCGGCTGAGCGGGCCGTGGGGGTAGGCGCCGTAGGGGCCGGCGGCGTTGGCGTCCTCGGTTTCGGCGGCGAGCGCGGTGGCGAGTGCGGGGGCGGCTGCGGCGAGCTTGCCGGTGTAGAGGGCCACGGTCGTCGCTTCGTTGTGCAGGCCGGCGACGAAGGCGGCCACCGCGAAGCGTTCAGCGAGGCTGAACCCGCCGGGCTCGGCCGGTTCGAACAGGGCGGCGTAGCTGGCCTGGGCGTGCTTGCGCGCCTCGGGCCGGCGGGCGCGGGCGACATCCAGCGCGGAGCCGGGCGTGATTCCGGCGAGGCTGTCGATGAGGTCGGTCATGGCGGGTTCTCCAGGGTCAGGCGACGCGGCGCATGTCGGGCGGGCCGCCGGTCCAGCCAAGGGCGGGGGCGACCTTTTCGGCCATCAGCTCGATCGAGCGCAGGATGAAGGGATGCGGCGGATCGACGGAGTGCACCTGCACCGCGAGGTCGGTGGCGCGTTGCAGCGTGCTGTCGGCCAGCAGGGAGTCCAGCACTTCCGAGGGCGTGCCGATATGGATGTCGAAGGCGGCGATCACCCCCTCGATCGGGCCGGCGGCGGCGGGGTGGCCGGCTTCGGCCAGGCGGGCGCGGGCGCGTCTGAGGCCGATCTCCGCGAAGCGCAGCGCCCCCTCCCGGTCATCCGCGACATAGACACTGCGCGAGGCGAGGATGCGCGGTGCCACGCCGACGGGCAGGGCCGCGATATAGGCGTCGAGCATGGGGTTCTGCATCTCCGCCAGCGTCATGTCCGGCGCCTCGGCCGGGCGCGGCTGGGTGCGGGAGAGCAGCAGCCCGTCGCCGGCCGCCCCGGCGCGCTTGGCGCCGAACACGCCGAAGCTCGCCTGCCACACCCGCGTGTCGAGCCCGGGATTGGCGGGGTAGAGCACGTCTCCGCCCACCAGCGGCTGGCCGGCCCAGGCGGTGCGCAGCAGGGCCAGATGCGCGTCCATCAGGCTGCCGCGGTTTTCGCTATCCAGGCCGAAGGCGCGGAAGGCGGTCATGTTGCCGCCGGGGCCGACGCCGACTTCCAGCCGGCCGCCGGACATGTGATCGAGCACCGAGGTATCCTCGGCGACGCGGATCGGCATTTCCAGCGGCAGCGTGATGATGCCGGTGCCCAGCCGGATGCGGCTGGTGCGGGCGGCGGCCTGGGCGAGGAAGATCAGCGGCGCCGGCAGCCCGCCCTCGTTCTCGTGGAAATGATGCTGGGCAACCCAGGCGGAGTCGTAGCCGCAGCGCTCGGCGTGGATGATCTGCGCGAGCCCCATGCGGTAGCGCTCGGCCGGGTCGGCCTGGTCGAGAACGCGGGTGAAAAAGCCCAGGCGTTGCAGGGCGGGCAGCTTGCTCATCGGTTCAACCTTCTTGGCATGGTCCGCGTCATGCCGGGATAGGCATGCGCTTGCCGGGGATCGCGTCGATCAGGTCCCTGGTATAGGGGCTGGCCGGGTTGGCGAACACCGTCTCGATCGGTCCTGCGTCCACCTGCCGGCCCTGATGCATCACCGACACGGTGTCGGCGATCTGGCGCACCACGGCGAGGTCGTGCGAGACGAACAGGTAGGTCAGGCCGAATGCGCGTTGCAGCTCGTCCAGCAAGGCAAGGATCTGCGCCTGCACGGTGACGTCCAGCGCCGAGACCGCCTCATCCAGCACCAGCACGCGCGGGCCAAGGATCAGCGCGCGGGCGATGGCGACGCGCTGGCGCTGCCCGCCGGAGAGGGCGGCGGGGGGGCGGGCGAGGAAGCTCTCATTGAGGCCGACGCGGCGCAGCATCTCGGCGACCTGCTGGGCGCGGGCGGGCTTCGGCGGCGGGTCGAAGTTGAGCAGCGGCTCCTCGACGATCTCCTGGATGCTCTGCCGCGGGTCGAGCGAGCCGAAGGGGTTCTGGTAGACGAGCTGGATGGTGCGGCGGAACTGCCGCAGCGCCTCGCCGCGCAGGCTGGCGATGTCGGTGCCCTCGACCAGGATGCGCCCGGATGTCGGCTTCTGGAAGCCGACGATGCTGCGCGCCGTGGTGGTCTTGCCGGAGCCGGATTCGCCGACCACGGCATGGGTGGTGCCGCGCGGGACGGTGAAGGAGACACCGTCCACCGCGCGGAACGGGGTGCGGCTGCCGGCGACCGGGAAATCCTGCACGAGAGCCTCGACCACGATGGCCGGTTCGCTGGCGGCGATCGCCGGGCGCACCCGCGGCCGGGCCAGCGAGGGGGCGTCGGCGAGCAGGCGGCTGGTATAGGCGCTGCTGGGGGCGGACAGCACGTCCGACGTCGGCCCCTGTTCCTGGATGCGACCGCCTTGCAGCACGACGATCCGGTCCGCCCGGTCGGCGGCGACGCCGAGGTCGTGGGTGACCAGCAGCACGGCGGTGCCGGCCTCGCGGCGGATGTCGTCGATCAGGTCGAGGATGCGGCGCTGCACGGTGACGTCCAGCGCCGAGGTCGGCTCGTCGGCGACGATCAGGTCCGGCTTCAGCGCCACCGCAATCGCGATCAGCACCCGCTGCTTCATGCCGCCGGACAGCTCGTGCGGATACTGCCCGGCGCGCAGGGCCGGGGGGGTGAGGCCGACGCGGGTGAGCAGGTCGTGCACCTCCGCGGTGCCGGCCTTCTTTCCGTGGATGGCGAAGATTTCGGCGATCTGCGCGCCGATGGTGCGCACGGGGTTGAGCGAGCTGCCGGGGTCCTGCGGGATCAGGGCGATGCGGGCGCCGCGGATCGCATCCATCCGCTTGCCGGACCAGGCGGCGATGTTCTCGCCGTTGAGGCGGATCGCGCCCCGCTCGATCCGGCCGTTGCCGGCGAGCAGGCCGAGCACGGCCTGGGCCGTGGTGGTCTTGCCGGAGCCGGATTCGCCGACGAGCGCCACCACCTCGCCGCGGCCGACGGTGAAGGAGACGCCGTGGACGACCCGCGTGTCCTCTCCGCCGCTGCGGTAGGCGATGGCGAGATCCTCGATGGCGAGCAGGGGAACATCGGTCATTTCGTGCCGCCGATCGATTTGCTGATGCGGTCGGCGGACAGCACCACCAGCACGACGACGATACCGGGGGCGGCGGTGAGCCACCAGGCCCGCGAGAGGTAGTTCCGGCCCTCGGCGATCAGCAGCCCCCATTCCGGCGTCGGCGGCGGGGCGCCGTAGCCGAGGAAGCCGAGCGTGGAGATCGCCAGGATCGCCGAGCCGAACTGCAGCGCGGCCAGGGCGATCACCGAGGTCAGCGAGTTCGGCAGGATGTGGCGCCAGAGCACGGCAAGGAAGCTGCCGCCGGAGCCGAAGGCGGCCTCGACATATTCGCTGCGCCGCACCCGCACCACCTCGGCGCGGGCGACGCGGGCGAAGCGGGCGATGGTGACGGCACCGACGGCGATGGCGACGTTGAGGATGCCGAAGCCGAGCAGGATGATGATCGACAGCGACAGCAGCAGCGAGGGGATCGAGAGCTGCGTATCCACCAGCCGCATCACCACCGCATCCGTCCAGCCGCCGCGGCTGCCGGCCAGCAGGCCGAGCGCGGTGCCGACGATCAGCCCGACGCTGACCGCCACGAACGCCCCGGTGAGCGTATGCACCGAGCCGTAGACGATGCGCGCGAACAGGTCGCGGCCGAGGCCGTCGGTGCCCAGGAGATGCTCGGCGCTGGGCGCACGCAGCTGGGTGCCGGCGACGCCCTCGGTGCCGGAGTATTCGGTGAACAGGCCGGGGGCCACGGCCCAGAGCACCACCAGGGCGATCATCGCCCAGGCGAGGGCGAGGCCCACCTGCACGCGGCGCAGGCGGCCGAGGTCGAACATGGGCGAGAGGCGGGCCTCCACGATCTTGCCGCTCATGCCGCCCGCCCGGCGCTGCGCGCCAGCCGGGGGTCGAGGATGGGGTAGAGCAGATCGACCAGCAGGTTGATCGTCACGAAGCCGGTCGCAGAGATCACCACGATGGCTTGCAGCACGGCGATGTCCTGGTTGCCCACCGCCTGCTGCGTCAGGCCGCCCAGACCGTTCAGGCCGAACACCGCCTCCGTCACCACGGCGCCGGCAAGCAGCTCGCCGAACAGCACGCCGGCGATGGTCAGCGTCGGCAGCACGGCGTTGCGGGCGACGTGGCGCCACAGCACCCATTGATGCGAGGCGCCCTTGGCCCGGGCGACGGCGACGAAGGGCTGGGTCAGCGTCTGGTCGATGTTGCGCATCAGCAGTTGGGCAAGCGGGGCGGAGATCGGCACGGCCAGGGTCATCACCGGCAGGATCAGCCCCTCGATCGGGCCGGGGGCGATGACGGAGACGAGGCCGAGCTGGAAGGAGAAGATTTGGATCAGCATGATCCCCAGCCAGAAGGCCGGCACGGCGATGAACAGCGAGGGCAGCGAGGTGATCGTGTTGCGCAGCCAGGACAGGCTGGCGAGGTTGGACAGCACGGCCAGGCTCACCGCCAGGGCGGCCGCGGCCAGGAAGCCGAGGCCGGCGAGTTCCAGCGTCGGCGGCAGGTTGACGGCCAGCTTGTCCCACACCGGCACGCCGGCCTGGATCGAGGTGCCGAAGTTGCCGGTCAGGAAATTGCCGAGCGTATGCAGATACTGCCGCCAGATCGGCTGGTCCACGCCGTAGGAGGCGCGGATATCCTCCAGCTGATCGGGCGTCAGCCCCATTTCCGGGCTGAGGAACTTGATCAGCACGGCGTCGCCAGGCATCGCCTGCAGCAGCAGGAAGGCGACGGTGAAGGCGGCGGCCAGGACCAGCAGGGCCTGACCGATCCGGCCCAGGACGTAGCGGATCATTTTGCGATCCAGACCCCGTAGAAGCTCGGCCGGGCCACCGCATCGAAGGCGAAGCCGCGGACGCGCGGCGAGGCGGCGAAGGCCTGCGGCTCCTCGAAGATCGGGATGGCGTAGGCTTGGTCGATCACATAGGCCTGCACCTGCGCCACGTAGCCGAGGCGCTTGGTGCGGTCGGGCTCGGCGGCAATGCTGTCGAGCAGGGCGTTCAGCCTGTCATCGACGAAATTTTGCGTCTTGGCGCCGAAGCCGCCCTTTTGCAGCAGCACGTTGCGGGTGGAGGGGTAGTACTGGCTGCGGATCACGTCCGGGTCCGCACGGCCGACCATCGCGGGGGCGACGGGGGTCTTCAGCGGGTCGAGCATGTCGACCACGCGGCTGCCGGCATCGCCCGCCAGCACGTTCAGCTTCACGCCCACCCGGCCCCACTGCTGGGCCACCAGTTGCAGCGTCTCCTTGTTCTGCGGCTGGGGGAGTGATTCGTAGGTGGTCATGACGAATTGCTTGCCGTCCTTCACCCGGATGTTGCCCGGGCCCATCGCCCAGCCGGCCTCGTCGAGCAGCTGGTTTGCCAGCTTGGGGTCGAAGGCGAGCTTGGCGGACTGGTCCACGTAGCCCTGGGCGGTCTTGGCGATGATCGAGGTCGCCTGCGGGTAGTTGGCGCTGAACAGGGTGGCGACGATCTCGCGCGCGTTGGTCGCGTGCAGCAGGGCCTTCCGCACCCGGATGTCGGCGACCAGCGGGTTGTCCGGGCGGAAGACGACGCTGTTGTTGATGCCGCGGGTGGAGGGGGCGTAGATCAGGAACTTCTTCGCCTCGACCTGCTTTTCGTCATAGGCCTGGATCTGCCGGATCACATGCGCCTGGCCGGCTAGCAGGGCGCCGATTCGCACGCTGTCCTCCGGCGTGACCACCAGCTTGATGGCGTCGATGTTGGCGCGGCCCTGGTGGGGGTGCTTGGCCGGGCCCCAGTTGTAGTCCTTGCGGGCGGTGAAGGTGATCTCGCGGCCGAGGACTTGATTGGTGATCACGAAGGGGCCGGAGCCGATGATCTTGGTGGCATCGCCCAGCGCGTCGAACGGCAGGGCCAGAGTT
Organism: Asaia bogorensis; assembly: GCA_945874805.1. Classification (GTDB taxonomy): domain Bacteria; phylum Pseudomonadota; class Alphaproteobacteria; order Acetobacterales; family Acetobacteraceae; genus CAIRTN01. The sequence continues at coordinate 8,313 of CAMCJI010000135.1, forward strand.
TTCAGCGAGACGAGGCCGGAGCCGATGACCGAGGTGCCTTGCAGGAAGCCGGGGGCGGGCTTGGAGAAGATCAGCTTGACCGTCAGCGGGTCGATCACCTCGCTGGCCTTGTAGTTGCTGATCACCTCCGAGACCGGGAGTTTGCGGTCGCGCACGCCCAGGCCGTAGGTGTCGAAGTTGGCGGCGACGGCCGCGGCGTCGAGCGGGGTGCCGTCGGAGAAGGTCACGCCGGGGCGGATCTTGAAGGTGTATTCGGTGGCCTCGGCGTTGATCGTCCAGCTGCTGGCGATCCAGGGTTCGATCTCGAGAGTCTGCGGGTTCTGGTAGGTCAGCTTGTCGGTGATCTGGTTGAGCACGCCGCTGTTCGGATAGAAGCCGCCGGCGGGGGGGTAGAGGTTGGTGTGGGTCTGCTGCTCGAGATAGATCAGCGTGCCGCCCTTCACGACCTGGGCCGAGGCGGGGGCAGCGAGCAGCGCGAGCGCGCCTGCGGCCAGCGCCATGCGGCGGGTGAGGGGGGATTTCAGGCGCGGGATGGTTTGCACGGCAGCCTCCAAACGGACCCTGGCGGCCGGGCGCGGATGCGCCAGCGGTGCCGGGAGAGAGATTTGTTCTTGGCGATGTGTGCCGTGCGGGCGACCGGGCGCAATGACCCGACGAAAATAAGATAATCCGTCTCTGCCGGGGAAAGATAGCAGAAACTCCGTCTCTCGGGCGTCATTCCGGCAGGTGGGCTGGCCTATGACGCAAACGCCCCCGTCCTCGGCCGAGGACGGGGGCGCTGGATGGGCGTGGGCTTAGAGCTGGGCGGCGGCGTATTCGTAGTTCGCCAGCTTGTCGAGCCAGTTGGTGACGTAGGCGGGGCGGAGGTTGCGGAAGTCGAGGTAGTAGGAGTGCTCCCACACGTCGCAGCCGAGCAGCACCTTGCCCTCGCCGGTGGCCAGCGGGCTGGAGCCGTTCGGGGTCTTGGTGGTCTTCAGCTTGCCGTCGGTGCCGAGGATCAGCCAGGCCCAGCCGGAGCCGAACTGGGTGGTGGCCGAGGCGAGGAAGGACTTCTTGAACGCATCGACGCTGCCGAAGTCGGCGACGATTTTCGCCTCCAAGGCGCCGGGGATGCCGCCGCCGGTGGGGGACATGTTGTTCCAGAAGACGATGTGGTTCCAATGCTGGCCGGCATTGTTGAACACCGGGGCCATGGAGGCGTCGCTGAAGGAGATCGCCATGATCTCTTCCAGGGTCTTGCCGGCCAGGGCAGGATTGGCGGTGACGAATCCGTTCAGGGCGGTGACGTAGGCGTTGTGGTGCTTGCCGTGATGCAGCTCCAGCGTCTCCTGGCACATGCCGGCGGCGGCCAGCGCGTTGACGGAGTAGGGGAGGGCGGGGAGTTCGAATGCCATGGGCTTGGTCTCCTGCGTGTTCTGGTGCCGCGGTAGCTATGACCGGCGGTGGGGCGCGTCAAGCGTGAGGTTGTACACATGAGGTTGTCGGCCTGTCCGGCGATGGTGCGGGCGCATGACCCGGACCGGTTTCTCACCGCGATCTTCGCGCCGCCGGAGCAGCGGGAGGCGTTGTTCGTGCTGTATGCGTTCAATCATGAGCTGGCCCGGGCGCGGGAGGTGGCGAGCCAGCCGGTGATCGGGCTGATGCGGTTGCAGTGGTGGCGCGAGGTGGTGGAGGGGGCGGAGCGGCGGCATGAGGTAGCCAGTCCGCTTTCGGCCTTGATCGCTGAGGGGCGGCTGCGGCGGGAGGATCTGCTGGCGATGATCGATGCCCGCGAGGCGGAGGTGGACGAGGCGTTCGAGACGGTCGAGGCGTGGCGGGCCTATCTGCGCGGGAGTGCCGGCGGGCTGGCGGTGACGGCGGGGCGGATGCTCGGGGCGGATCAGTGGACCTGCCAGCAGCTGGAGGCGCTGGGGGCGGCGTATGGGGTGGCCGGGCTGCTGCGCAATGTGGGGGCGCATGCTCGGCAGGGGCGGTGCCTGCTGCCGGCGGATGTGCTGGCGGCGGCGGGGCTGGATGTTCATGCCGTGATCGCCGGGCAGGGGGGTGCGGCGCTGCGGCGGGTGGTGCGCGAGCTGGCGGCCGAGGGGCAGGCGCTGCTGGCGGAAGGCGGCGGGGCGATGGCGAAATCCGTGCTGGCGGCGGGGTTGCCGGCAGTGCTGGCGCGGCGGGATCTGCGGAATATCGAGAACGCGCCGCGGGAGCGGGGGTTTGGGGACCGATGGGCGGTGGCCAGGGCGTGGATGATCGGCTGGGTTTGATTTTAGAACGGAACGAGTGCGGGCGCGGTTCTCCCGTGCGTGGGGGGCGGGTTTTCAGGCAGTCTGGCGTGGGGAATCGCGGCAGCGGGGGCGCGGGGTGGGCGTGGGATGACGGGCGGGCGTGACGGGCGCGGTGGTCCAGCCGGTGGCAGGGCGAGTGGTGGCGCGGGCGGGTTGCGGTTTGCGCGCGGGGCTCCGGACGGGCCGGGCGGTGTGGTGGCGGGTGCGCGCGGTACGGGTGGGCTGGGGGCGTGCCGGGGCGGCTGGGCGGGGCTGCGGCAGGGTGCCGTTGTGGAAGCGGCGCAGCAGGGATTCCAGGGCGGTCAGCAGGCGCAGCAGGGGCGCGAACAGGCGGAGCAGCAGGGGGGCGAGCAGCCCATAGGCCTGGATCTCGGCGGTGAGCCGGGCGGTCAGGCCGTTGAGGGGGTTGGTGAGGTTGCTCATTGGGTGGTTTTACTAACTCTTGTTTCTCCGCTGCAAGGGAATTTTTGCCTCGTCCTTTCTCTATTTGAGGCCCGCGAGAGCCTCGGCCACTGTGCTGACCGTTGCCACCGGGCGCAGGGATTCGATGGCGACGTCGTGGACGCGGCGGTCGAAGGCGGCGCAGGCGTCGGCGAGGACGGTGACGTGGAATTCGCGGACATGCGCGTCCCGCACGGTGGAGGCGACGCCGCCGTTGGTGACGATGCCGCTGACGAGCAGGTGTTTGATGCCGGCGCGGGCGAGCACCCATTCCAGGCGGGACATGTAGAAGGCGGAGAAGGCGACCTTCTCGACCGGGAGGTGGGAGGGGGCGAGCTCATCGACCAGCGCCTGGCCCCAGGAGCCGGGGAGGAAGTCACCCTTTTTCAGGAAGGGGCGGAGTTTGGCGAGGTGGGGGGAGATCATCGGCTCGCCGTCCCGGCCGGGGATGAGCGTGAAATGCGTGGAGACGATCCAGCCGCCGCCGGCGCGCACCGCGTCTACCAGAGGTTTAACCGTAGGGACGACGGCGGCGATGTCCGGGTTGCCGAGGCCGGCGCGGCCGTAGGCGCCATCGGCGTGGAGGAAGTCGTTCTGCAGGTCGCAGAGCAGGACGGCGGTGGTGGAGAGGTCCATCTCGGGCTCCTGGGGGTGCGGTGTCTGGTGGGATGCAAGAGGCATCCCACCCTACGTGCGGTGGGGGTTCGGGGTCTGGTGGGATGCAAGAGGCATCCCACCCTACGTGGGGGTGAGGATGAGGTTGCCGAAGCGGTCCACGCGGCCGGTCATGCCGGGTTCGAGGAGGATGGTGGCGTCGGGTTGTTCGAGGATGGCGGGGCCGGGGATGGTGGCGC
>CAMCJI010000136.1 GCA_945874805.1 Asaia bogorensis
AGCGCGCGGTCATGCAACCGGGTGACGCCGCGCCGCGCACCGCCGCGGAACAGCAGGCAGGTCCGCCGGCCGAGGGCAACAGCAGCACCTACGTCATCGGCGCCGGCGATGTGCTGGGCGTCAATGTCTATCGCGCCCCGGAACTGAGCGTGCCGAACATCCCCGTCCGCCCGGATGGCCGCATCTCGATGCCGCTGATCCCCGACATCGTCGCCGCCGGCAAAACCCCGACCCAGCTCGGCAAGGAGCTGGAGGGCCGGCTGAAGGAATACGTGCAGGACCCGATCGTCACGATCATGGTCTCCTCCTTCATCGGCCCCTTCGAGCGCCAGGTGAAGGTCATCGGCGAGGCAACCGAGCCCGCCGCCATCCCCTACCGCGACGGGATGACCGTGCTCGACGTCATGATCGCCACCAAGGGCCTCACCCGCTATGCGAATGGTAACAATTCAGTGATAGCCCGTCGCGTCGGCGGTCAGCAGGAGTCCATAAAGGTGCGCCTGTCCGACCTGCTGAAGGATGGCGACATCTGCCAGAACGTCGAAATGCGACCTGGCGATACGCTGATCATCCCGCAAAGCTGGTACTGAGTCCGGTTTTTCCTGAAGCGTTCTGAGGGCGTCTGTCCATGGACCAGCTGAAAATCCTCATCCGTCGCCAGATGAGCGCCGCCTGGCGCTATCGCTGGGCGACGATCGTCTGCTCCTGGCTCGTCTGCGGCCTGGGCTGGGTCGGCACGACCTTCATCCCGAACCAATACGAATCCAGCGCCCGCCTCTACGTCGATGCCGACGCGGTGCTCACCCCGCTGCTGCGCGGCCTCGCCGCCGAAAACCAGGTCCCCGCCCAGCTCGACGTGCTGCAACGCACCCTGCTCAGCCGCCCCAACCTGGAAAAGCTGATCTCCAACACCGACCTCGACCTCTCGATCACCGGCCCGGGCGATCTGGAAACGATGGTCGCCGAGCTCGGCTCCACCATCCGCATCAACCCGCAAACCCGTAACCTGTTCACCATCACCTACCGCAACACCAACCCCAAGCTCGCCTTCGACGTGGTGCAGACCATCCTGACGACGTTCATCGAAAGTAAAACCGGCAGCAACCGCTCGGAAATGCAGAACGCGCTGGTCTTCCTCGAACAGCAGATCGCCACCTATGAGCGCCAGCTCCGCGAGGCCGAAAAGCGCCGCGCCGATTTCCGCGCCAAATACGTCGACCTCCTGCCCGCCGGCGAGGGCGGCGGCACCCGGCTGGAACAGGGCCAGATCAACGTCCGCCAACTCCAGGGCCGCCTGCAGGACGAGCTGACCAAGCGCGACATGCTGAAAAGCGAGCTCGCCTCCATGCCGCCGCTGCTGGTCACCGAGATGGAGCCGCCGCTTGCCGCCAACCAGCAGATCCCCATCACCATCGCCGAGCGTGCCGCCGCCGCCCAGGCCCGCCCGCTGCTGCCCGAACAGATCAGGGTGAAGGAGGCCGAGTCGCTGCTGGCCGACCTCGCCCTCGTCTACACCCCGCAGCACCCCGACGTGATCTCCGCCCGCCGCCGGCTCGACGCGCTGAAGATCACCGCCAATGCCGCGGTTGCAGCACTCGATGCCCAGGCTGCTGCCGCCAGCGGCGCCGCCACAGCGGCCACTGCCGCCGCCGCCGCCGCGGCTGCCGCCCCCGGCGCCCCGGCCCCCGCGCCGGGCCGCAGCCGCTCCGTCGCCAATCCGCTCTACGAGCCTATGAAGGTCCGCCTGCTCGAGACCGAGGCCACCACCGTCTCCCTGCAACGTCAGCTGGCGGACGCCACGATGGAGCGCGACCGCCTGCAGGAAATCGCCCGCGGCGCGCCCGGTCTGCAAGCCGAATTCCTCAACCTCAACCGCGACTACGACGTGGTCTCGAAAAACTACCAGGAACTGCTCTCCCGCCGGGAAGCCATGCGCATCGCCACCGCGGCGGAAGCGGATGCCGACAAGATCAAGATCCAGATCGTCGATCCGCCGCAGGTGCCGCAGAACCCCGTCGCCCCCCGCCGCGCCTTGCTGATCACCGCCGTGCTTCTCGCCGGCATCATGGGCGGCCTCGCGCTGGCCTTGCTGCTCGCCCAGTTCGACCAGTCCTTCCACACGCTCGACGAGCTACGCGATTTCGGCCTGCCGGTCGCCGGCAGCATTTCGCTCATTGCCGTCACCTCACGCACCGGCCGGCTCGTTTCGGCCTTCAGCTTTGCGATGGCGTTGACCTTGCTGATATCGGTCTACGGTGCCTTGCTCCTGCGCCTGCTGAAACAGACAGGCAGTTTCTGACATGGCGATGGGCCCCAACCACCTCGTCGAACGCGTCGCCGCCCGCCTGCGCGGCGTCGGCGGCGTCAACACCCCCCCACCCGACGCCAGCGACGAGACCGTCGCCATCCCGCCGCCCGCCGGCGAGGAGGAGGCGCTGGCCCTGCCGCCGCCGATCTACATCCCCCCCGCCGCCGGCGAGGCCCCCCCGGCCACTGACGCCGCCCCGGTGATCGCTGCCGCCCTGGCCGCCGCCGTCGGCGGCCCGTCGCCCGCCGCCGGCCCCAACGCCCTCGCGGCGGACGCCATGCTCGCCCGCATCGCCGCCGAGGCGCCCGGCGGCCTCTCGCGCGTCGCCGCCGAGCTCTCGCCGGCCGCCCGCGGTGGCGACCCGGCGATCACCCCCGGATATCTCGACCTCGAAGCCCTCGAACGCGCCGGCCTCGTCGTCGGCCGCAAGCTGCGCACCCGCATCTCCGAGGAATTCCGCGTCACCGTCGGCACCATCCTGCGCTCGCTGAAAACCAGCTACACCCCCGGCCGCGGCTCCGGGAACCTCGTCATGGTCACCTCCTCGCGCCCCGGCGAGGGCAAAAGCTTCACCTCCCTGAACCTCGCCGGCTCGATCGCCCAGCACACCCAGCGCGAAGTGCTGCTCGTCGATGTGGACGCCAAGCAGAACTCGCTGACCGACCAGCTCGGCATCGGCGACCGCCCCGGCCTCGTCGACCTCGCCGCCAGCGCCACCCTGCGCATCGAGGACACGGTGGTGCGCACCTCCATCCCCAACCTGCTCGTCCTGCCCGTCGGCATCCGCCGCTTCGATGGCGAGATGGGGGAGGGCACGGTCGCCCGCCCGGTCTCCTCGCTGATCGAGCGCCTGGCGCGGCGCTACTCCAACCACCTCATCATCCTCGACGCCCCGCCCTGCCTCTCCACGTCCGACCCCTCCACCTTCGCCCAGGTCGTCGGGCAGGTCATTCTCGTGGTGGAAGCCGAAAAGACGCAGAAGTCGGAAGTCATGGCCTCGCTGGACCTTATCAAGGCCTGCCCCTCGATCATGCTGATGCTGAACAAGATCAAGGTCACCACCAGCTACACCTTCGGCGCCTATCATTACTTCGGCACCTATTCCTAAGTGGCGTTGCAACCGATGCCGGCGGCTGTACGTGGAGCGGGCCGGGAAGGCGAGGGGAGGGCAGAGTCCTCTTTTTGTTCACAAAAAGAAGGTTCTTCCTTCTTCCCCCTCGCAGCAACCCTGATCCTGCTCCTCGCCGCCGCCCCCGCCGCTGCCCAGGGCCTCCTGCCCGCCACCGGCGCCGATGTCCGTCCGGGTGATCTGCGCAAGCAGTTCGACCGTGCCTATCAGCGCGGCCCGGCCCTGACCCAGCCGGGCTGGACGGTCACGCCGTCGGCCGACCTCACGATCGCCTGGACCGATGCTGTGCCACGCACGCTCGCGGCAGCACGGGCCGGCGGGCGGCGCTTCAAGTCGGATTTCTACACCATCCTCTCGCCTGGCCTGGTCGTCCAGGGCACCGGGCCCAGGCTGGAGGGCACCCTGAATCTCGCCCCGCAACTCCGCCGCTATCTCTCGACGTCCAGCCAGAACACGATTGCCACCAACTTCGCCGGGCGCGGCAAGGCCATCCTGATCCGCGACCAGCTCTGGGTCGATGTCACCGGCACCTCGGCGATCCAATCGCGCAACGGCGGCCAGGGCCAGGCCACCAACCTCGCCCGCAACGACCAGATCCAGACCACCAGCTACTCCGTCGCCCCCACCTGGCAGCAGCGCTTCGGCGACCTCGGCATCGCCGAGCTCGGCACCTCGTTCCGCCAGAGCTTCACCGACGGTCAGCGCGGCGTCGCCGCCAACGCCTTCAGCCAGCCCGTCGCCACCGGGCCGACCACCAGCACCTCCACCTATGCCAGCTTCGTCACCGGCGACATCCTCGGCCGCACCAGCATCCGCACCGAGGCGATGGCCAGCGAGTTCCAGGGCGGCGGCGCCTTGCAGGGCGCCTCGCGCAAGAAGGCCGGCAGCGAATTCGGCTACAAGGTCACCCGCGTCGTCGCCGTGATCGGCTCGCTGGGCTACGAGAACATCAGATACGGCGGCACCACGCCGTTCCGCACCAGCGGCCTGACCTGGAGCGGCGGCATGCGCCTCACCCCCGACCCCGACAGCAAGCTCACCGTCAGCTACGGTCGCCGGGACGGCGCGAACTCCGCCTCGCTGGATGCCAGCTACGCCCCCACCGCCCGCATTCGCATGTCCGGCCGCTATTCCGAGGGGCTTTCCACCGGGGCTGAGGATTTCCAGAACGCCATCGCCCTGTCCGACCTCGACGCCACCGGCCAGGCGGTGGACCGGCAGACCGGCGTTCCCATCTCGGTCACCAACAATTTCTTTGGCGCCGGTTCGAACACGCTCACCCGCACTCGCCGCCTGACGATCACCACCACCATCCTGCTCGACCGTGATGTCGTCTCGCTCAGCCTGCGCCGCGACGAATCGACCAATGTCGGCGGCGCGGTGGCCACCACCAGCGGTGCTGTCACCAAAACCACTGGCCTCTTCGGCACCGTCTCGGTCCAGCGCGACATCAACCCCGGCGTCAGCGCCAACCTCTATTCCCAGATCGGCACCCGCAACGCCACCGGCACATTCAAAAGTTCGCAGGATACCATCAGCGTCGGCGCGACCCTGACCTTCGTATTGTCGCAGACGCTCAGCGCCCGTTTGGAATATACCTACACCAACAACAGCTCGACGCTACCCGGCCAGAGTCTGGTGCAAAACCTGGTCAGCGCCGGCCTGCGCAAGACATTCTGACCGGTCGGGACCCCCAACGGCCATGTACGAAAAATTCTACGGCTACGCCGCGATGCCCTTCCAGCTCACGCCGGACAGCCGCTTCTTCTTCAGCAGCACCGGCCACAGCCGGGCGATCGCGCATCTGATCTACGGCCTCTCCCAGGGCGAGGGCTTCGTCATCGTCACCGGCGAAGTCGGCGCCGGCAAAACCACCCTGGTCGAGCGCCTCTGGAGCGAGCTGGACCGCGAAACCTACACGCTGGCCCGCATCAGCACCACGCAGCTCACCGGCAACGACCTGTTCCGCCTGACCATGGCCGCCTTCGGCCTGGAAACCCGCGACGAGGACAAGGTGGCGCTCCTTGGCCGGTTCGAGGGCTTCCTGGCCGAACACCGTGCCGTCGGCCGCCGCTGCCTGCTCGTGGTCGATGAGGTGCAGAACCTCTCGCTGGAGGCGCTGGAGGAGCTGCGCATGCTCTCCAACCTCGCCGGCGACGGCCAGGCCACGCTGCAAACGATCCTGCTCGGCCAGCCGCAGTTCCGCAAAAAACTCGCCAGCCCCGACCTCGACCAGCTCCGCCAGCGCGTGCTCGCCTCCTACCATCTCGGCCCGCTGACGGACGGGGAGACCCGCTCCTATATCGAACACCGCCTCACCGCGGTCGGCTGGAACACCGCCAACCCCGCCTTCACCGACGCCGCCTACGCCGCCATCTACCGCCACACTGGCGGCATCCCCCGCCGCATCAACCGCCTCTGCTCGCGCGTGCTGCTCTACGGCTCGCTGGAGGAAAGCTACGCCATCACCGGCGCCTCGGTGGAAAGCACGGCCAATGAGCTGCAGAACGACCTCGAAGGCGAGTCCCCCACCCCCGCCGCCCTGCCCGCCGAACCGCAATCCCTGCTCCGCCGCATCGAAGCGCTGGAGGAGACCGTCGCCCGCCGCGAACGCGTCTTCCAACGCCTGATGGACGTCTTCGACGGCTTCGCGGCCCCCAAACCATGAACATCTCCAACGCCATGACCGTCGATGTGGAGGACTTCTTCCAGGTCGAAGCCTTCGCCCGCACCCTCCCGCGCGACCGCTGGGACACATTCGAGCGCCGGGTCGAAGCCAACACTGACGGCATCCTCGCCCAGATGGCCCAGGCCGGCGCCTACGGCACCTTCTTCACCCTCGGCTGGATCGCCGAGCGCCACCCCGCTTTGGTCCGCCGCATCGTCGCCGCCGGCCATGAGCTCGCCAGCCACGGCTACGGCCACCAGCGCGTCGACACCATCTCCCCCGAAGCCTTCGCCGACGACATCACCCGCGCCAAATCCATCCTCGAAGACATCGGCGGCGTCGCCGTCACCGGCTACCGCGCCCCCACCTTCTCCATCGGCCCCCGCACCCCCTGGGCCGCCGAGGCCCTGCTCGCCGCCGGCTACCACTACTCCTCCTCCGTCTACCCCGTCCGCCACGACCTCTACGGCGACCCCGACGCCCCGCGCACCCCCTTCCACCCCCACAACACCGCCCTGTGGGAGCTGCCGATGAGCACGGCGCAGATGTTCGGCCGCAACCTGCCCTGCTCCGGCGGCGGCTGGTTCCGCCTGCTCCCCTACGCCGCCTTCCGCCTCGGCCTGCGCCGGGTGAACCGCACGGACCACCAGCCCGGCATCTTCTACACCCACCCCTGGGAGTTCGATCCCGGCCAGCCCCGCATCCCCGGTGCCGGCCGCCTCTCCCGCTTCCGCCACTACGTCAACCTCGACCGCACGGCCGGCAAGTTCGAAGCCCTGCTGCGCGACTTCACCTGGGATCGGATGGACCGCGTGTTCCCCTTCGTGCTCGCATGACCCTCACCTGCCGCCTCCTCGCCCCCGCCGAAGAACCCGCCTGGGACGCCTTCGTCGAAGCCCACCCCGACGGCACCTTCTTCCACCGCGCCGGCTGGCGCCGCGTCGTCGCCCGCAGCTTCGGCCACGCCACCTACTACCTGCTGACCGAGCGCGCCGGCGCCATCACCGGCGTCCTCCCCCTCGGTCGCATCAAAACCGCCCTGTTCGGGGACATGCTCGTCTCCGCCCCCTTCTGCGTCTATGGCGGCCCCCTCGCCACCGACGCCGAGAGCCTGGCCGCCCTCCTCGCCGAAGCCCAGGCCATCCAAACCCGCCTCGGCACGCCCGTCATGGAGTTCCGCACCCGCACCCCCCCGCCGGACGAAGCCCTCCAAGGCTGGGTCAAGCGCGACGACCTCTACGTCACCTTCCGCAAACCCATCACCGCCAGCGACGACGCCAACCTCAAGGCCATCCCCCGCAAACAACGCGCGATGGTCCGCAAAGGCATCTCCAACGGCCTGATCTCCGTCGTCGAGGACGACGCCCACCTGCTCTATCCGATCTACGCCGAAAGTGTGCGCAACCTCGGCACCCCCGTCTTCGCCCGCCACTACTTCGACGTGATGCTGGAAGAATTCGCCGGCTCCATCGACATCGTCACCATCATCGACGGCCCGCACGCCATCGCCTCGGTGATGAACTTCTACTTCCGCGACGAAGTCATCCCCTACTACGGCGGCGGCACCCGCGCCGCCCGAGACCGCGCCGCCAACGACTTCATGTACTGGGAAGTCATGCGCCGAGGTGCCGCCCGCGGCTGCCGCATCTTCGATTTCGGCCGCAGCAAACACGGCACCGGCGCGCTCTCCTTCAAGAAAAACTGGGGCTTCACCCCCGAACCCCTGCAATACCGCTACCGCCTCGCCCCCGGCGCCGAACTGCCGAACCTCAACCCCCTCAACCCCAAATTCCGCCTCTTCATCGCCGCCTGGAAACGCCTCCCCCTCCCCATCGCCGGGATTTTGGGTCCCCCGATCGTGCGGGGGCTGGGCTAGTGGACGGCAGGGAAGGGGCAGGAAGTCTTCTTTTTGTGAACTTGCGACGGCGAAGGCGCCGCGCAGGAAAGAAGCAAAAAACTTTACCCCTTGGCGCCCGGTTTCCTCCCCTCCACCCGTCATCCCTGCGCGGCCGCTGGCCGTCGCACTGAGCGAAGCGAAAGATCCACGCTTGGCTTCGCCGCAAAGCCGGACAAATCGTTCAAAAGACGGCGAAGCCCCAAAACCCCTCTCCGCCAAAACCCAACCTCGCCCCCAAGGCCCCATTCCAACGGACAAAAGTTTTTTTGCTTCTTTTTTTCCAAAAAAAGAAGACTCTTCTCCCTCCTTACTTACCGTACCCACCCCTCATGCGTAATCTCATCTTCATCGCCCATCGTTTCCCCTATCCCCCCAACCGCGGCGAGAAGATTCGCGCCTGGAATCTGCTCGGCCATCTCTCAAAAACCTGGAACGTCCATCTCGGCTGCCTCAGCGACGACCCGGCCGACCTCCAGCACATCGAGACCGTCCGCGCCCGCTGCGCCAGTTTCGCCTGCTTCTCCATCGACAAGCGCTGGAAAAAGCTCGAGGCCCTCGCCCGCTTCCGCCCCGGCCGCCCGCTCATGCTCGACTATTACCGCCACGCCGGCCTGCAGAAATGGGTCGATGCCACCATGGCCCGCACGCACATGGACATCGTCTACATCTTCTCCACCGCCATGGCCCCCTACGTCCTCCCGACCAAAAGGCACGGCCTCATCCTCGACATGCAGGACGTCGATTCGGAGAAATGGACCACCTACGCCGAGCACGCGGGCTTCCCGATGAAGCATGTCTGGGCGCGCGAGGGCCGCACCCTGCTGAACTACGAGCGCTTCGCCGCCGAATCCTGCGACGCCACGTTCCTCGTCAGCGAACCCGAATGCCGCCGCTTCGCCGAACTCTCGCCAAAATCGGCGGACCGCGTCCACCCCATCGAACAGGGCGTCGATCTCGTGGCGCTGGCCCCCAATCTCGGCCTGCCCAACCCCTACGACCCCGCGACCCCCCAGCTCGTCTTCTCCGGCAACATGGACTACTGGCCGAACGCGGACGCCGCGATCTGGTTCGCCCGCGAAGTCATGCCGTTGCTCCAAAGCCGAGGCCCCGGCTTCACCATCGCCGGCGCCAACCCGGGGCCGGATGTGCTGGCCCTGCAAAATCTCCCCGGCGTCACCGTCACCGGCCGCGTGGCGGACATGCGGCCCTACATCGCCCACGCCGCCGTCGCCGTCACGCCGCTGCGCATCGCCCGCGGCATCCAGAACAAGGTGCTGGAGGCGATGGCGCTGGGCACCCCCGTCGTCGCCTCTCCGCAAGCCTTCGAAGGCGTGCGCGCCACCGCCGGCCAGGACCTCCTTGTGGCCGACGGTGCCCAAGCCACCGCCGCCGCCATCGCCGAAATCCTCGACGGCCAGCACCCGCATCTCGCCACCCACGCCCGCGCCACCATCGAAGCCCGCTACGGCTGGGACGCCCAGTTCCGCCAACTCGACAGATTTCTGGACGCCTGCGCCGTGTCAGTGGATAAAGCGCCATGAGCGATCAAACAGCAGATATTACTGCCACCGAGGACAAGGCCCCCGGCCCCTATGACGGGCTGATCTCGGCCGCGCCCGCTTTGCTCCTCGGCCTCGCGGCCCTCGGATTCCTGTTCCGCAGCGAAGCGATGATGGCCTGGCAGGTCTGGGAAGCCTCCACCGCCTACAGCCACTGCTATTTCGTCCTCCCCATCGCCGGCTACCTCATCTGGGACCGCCGGCGCCTCCTCATCGGCCTGCACCCCGAGCCGCTGCCCGCCGTCGCCCTGCTCATCATCCCCCTCGCCATCGCCTGGCTCGGCGCCGAGCGCCTCGGCATCGCCGAAGGCCGCCAGCTCGTCGCGATGACGATGCTGCAATGCCTCTTCCTCGGCGTGCTCGGCTGGCGGATGTACTGGGGCATGTCGGCCGGCCTGCTCTATCTCTACTTCGCCGTCCCCTTCGGCGCCTTCCTCACCGCCCCCCTGCAACACTTCACCGCCCGCTTCTCCAAGATCGGCCTCGACCTGCTGGGCATCCCCAACTACGTGGACGACCTGCTGATCGACATTCCCGCCGGCTCCTTCTATGTGGCCGAGGCCTGCGCCGGCCTGCGCTTCCTCATCGCCTCCATCGCCTTCGGCGTCCTCTATTCCTGCCTGATCTACCGCAGCCCCTGGCGCCGCGCCGGCTTCATGCTCGCCTCCATCGTCATCCCCATCATCGCCAACGCCTTCCGCGCGCTCGGCATCGTCCTGCTCGGCCACGTCCTCGGCAGCGCCGAAGCCGCCGCGGCCGATCACATCCTCTACGGCTGGATGTTCTTCTCCATCGTCATCGTCCTGCTGATCGTCGCCGGCATGCCCTTCCGCGAAGACAGCGAAGACCACGCCATCCCGACCCCCAACGCCCCGGCCGAAGGCGATGGCCGCTTCGCCATGCGCCCCATGCTCGCCGCCGGCCTCGTCGGCGTCTTCGCCGCCATCGGCCCGGCCATCGCCGTCGTGATCGACCGCAACGTCGCCCCGCCCGCCCCCGTCAGCCTGCCGCGCTTCACCGCCCCCGCCGGCTGCACCCTGGCCCCCAACCAGGAGCCCGGCCGCCAGCTCTTCACCTGCGGCCCGCTCGAACTCGGCGCCCGCATCGAAATCTTCGCCCCCCGCGCCAACCCCAACCGCCTCATCGTCGCCCGCCGTCAGGCCACCGGCGAAGACACCGCCGCCGAGACGGAAAACTCCACCCTCGACATGCCCGGCGCCTTCCCCGAACGCTGGCGCCTGACCGTCACCACCGAACCCGGCTGGATGACCGCCACAACCCTCTGGCTCGACGGCGAACCCCGCGGCGGCGGCGTCATGGACCGCTACCGCCAGGCGCGCGCCACCCTGGAAGGCTCCACCACCGCCCCCATCCTGGTCAGCATCGGCGTCCGCAGCCCGAAAGAACGCATGGGCCCGGCCGACCGCGAAATGGTGCAAAAACTCATCCGCAGCTTCATCACCGCCCAACGCAACCTCGGCGACCAAATCATCCGCCTCTCCGCCGAAGCCGCCCGCGGGCCGTAAGGCAGGGACGGCAAGGCGAGTCTTCTTTTTGTGAACAAAAAGAAGCAAAAAAACTTTATCCGTTGGGTTGCGGCTGGCTCTCCGCGTTCGATCTGGCGCAGCAGGGATTTTTGGGCTTCGCCGCCAAGCCACCTCGTCGGTTGATATCCCGGCGAAGCCATAAAACCCCCAACCGCCCAGCACCGCTCGCGCGTGCCACCCCGCCCTAACGTCCAAAAGTTTTTTGCTTCTTTTTTTCAAAAAAGAAGATGCTTCCCTTCCCTGCGCTTGCCATATCTAACACAACACGTTAGATATACGCCATGTCCTTCCTCACCCCCATCGGCCAGAGCCTCTACCGGACGGTCGAAATCCTCCGGGAGATCATCGGCCAGCATGCTGTCCGCCACCGGGCTCTGGCCCCCCTGATTCTCCTGGCCTGGGCGCGGGTCACCCGCCTGCGCAACCGCTTCGAGCGTCTGGTCCTCCTCTGGGAACGCGACAGCCTGCCGCAGCAGCGCGCCCCCCGCCCGGCCCGCGTCCGCACCGCGCGCCCCAGGCCGGAGCTGCGTCTGCCCACCGGCAACTACTGGCTGAACAAGCTCGTCCCCGCCAGCTGCATGGTCGGCGGCTACCTCACCCTACTGATGGAAGACCCCGACACCCGCGCCCTCGTCGCCGCCCACCCTGCCGCCGGCCGCACCCTGCGCCCCTGGGCCAAAATGCTCGGCCTCGACCTGCCGGACTATCTGAAACTGCCGCCCCGCCCCCGCAGGCCGCGCGTCAGGCC
>CAMCJI010000137.1 GCA_945874805.1 Asaia bogorensis
AGATCACGCTGCGATCCACCTGCCAGAAGAAGCCGATGAACTCCTGGGTGACGTAACATCGGTAATACAGCAGCATGATGAGCAGATGATTCTCCAGGCCGCCGACTTCCCAAGGGCGGCCGGACTTTGTCTTGCGCCGCTCGGCGGCGTCCCAGGAGGTGCGGAGTTGCTCGACCATCCGGTCGACTGTGACGACGCTGACCCCGGTCAGGCGGCGGAAGCAGGTGCTGCGGCGAAGCTGGGAGGCGGACAAAGCATGCGCCACGGTGGTGGCTCCTTCTCAGTGAAGGAGCCATATGAATCCTATCGACCCGTGATCTGGGAATCCCCTGATTTCAAGCCGTCTCCGCGACGAAGTGGGCCGACTTACGCAACAGATCTAGTGAAGGAGCCATATGAATCCTATCGACCCGTGATCTGGGAATCCCCTGATTTCAAGCCGTCTCCGCGACGAAGTGGCCCGACTTACGCAACAGGTCTAATGGCCATGCTGGCCGGCTCCGGCACCGTCGAGGCCACAAAGGTCAGCGAGGTCAGGGTCGATGTGCCCGTCGTCAGCCCCTGCGCCTTCGTGTCGATCGACAGCGAAGCGTACGACACTGAAGTGGCAAAGCTCTGCGACAGCGACAGCGACGACTGGTTGATCAGCAGCGTGCCCGGAATGCCGATGCCCGTTCCGCCACTGTTGCTCGCCGTGTTGCCCGAGGAAAACAGGCTGTTGCCCGTGCGCGTGCCAACGATAGTGCCGGTCACGCCAGTCAACAGCGTCCCGTTGAGCGCCTGAATCGCCATGGTCAGTGTGATATCGCCGATTGAAGCGGTCGTGCCGCCGCTCTGCGTCGCGAGGGTCCCGCCCGTCGACTGCAGCCGCACCCCACCGGAGGCCGACACCAGTTCGAGCCCAAGCCCGACCGTGCAGGCAGCACCCGAAGCCGGCGTGCTCGACAAGCCAACGGTGGCGCTGCCCGCGATGGTGTAGACGCAGGAGGTAACGGTGTAGCTGGCGTTGCCGACGCTCAGCGTGGCACCGCTCAACGGAACAACGGGGACGGCCTGTGCGGCCCCCGCAATCCCCAGGCCGATGAACGCACCCGCAAGGAATTTGATCAAACGCATCGATGGCATCCCTAAAATCTTCGTGACCAGAGGCTGAACGCCCCCTCGCAGCCCAGGCATCGTGACGGCCCGCAACGATTTTCGATTACGACCGGACACCCGGTGCGTCAAGTTCATATTGGTTGACAATAAAAGAGACATCACCCATCCGCCCGTATTCATCCGTTGGGATGAGGCACGAACCCCAACTCCATCCGATATCGCATCTTCATGGCCAAAATCTCAAGCCCGGCCACAGTTCCGGACGGCCGGCAGGGTCAAACCCTCGGCACCCCGGCGACCTGCCGCGGGGAACTGTAATTGAGCTTACAGACCATTTTTTGAGACAAGTCTATAAACTACTTCGTTCTTTCGCTGACTCCGCGTCGCCCCCGACGCCCCCTCGGCGACCAAGTCGTCACGCCACTTGTGAATCATCCGTCAACCAATTGATAAACCGTTCGCCAGACCACAGTGCGGTCTGACCGCGAGTCTCGTTTTTGCAACACTCCCGCACCGCCCGCCCGCGCAAACTCCTATCTCGAAATGCGAAAAACACATATCTGCCAACCGATTTACGCAGAACCCAGGTGGCGGCACCCGCATCCCGCGCTATGCTGATCCCAGGCTTCGATGCAGGGAGATATTCGATGCACTACAGCAGTCTCGGGGCCAGCGGGCTCAAGGTCTCCCCTCTCTGCCTGGGAGCCATGATGTTCGGCGGCCCGGCCGACGAGCCCACCTCCGGCCGCATCACCGCCAGCGCCCGCGCCGCCGGCGTCAACTTCATCGATACCGCGAACACCTATAATGATGGCGCCTCCGAGGAGGTCGTCGGCCGCCTGATCGCCGCCGAACGCGACTGGTGGGTCCTCGCCACCAAGCTCGCCAACGCCACCGGCCGCGGCCCGAACGACCGCGGCACCAGCCGCCGCCACATCATCGCCGCCACCGAGGCCAGCCTGCGCCGCCTCAACACCGGCTGGATCGACATCCTCTATCTGCATAAGGAGGACCACTCCGTCCCCCTCGAGGAGACGGTGAACGCCCTGGCCGACCTCGTCCGCGCCGGCAAGATCCGGCATTTCGGCGTCTCCAACCATCGCGCCTGGCGCCTGGCCGAGATCTGCCGCCTCTGCGACTCCGCCGGCATCGACCGCCCGGTGGTCAGCCAGCCGCTCTATAACATGCTAAACCGCATGGTGGAGGTGGAGCACCTGCCGGCCTGCAACCATTTCGGCCTCGGCGTGTTCCCCTACTCCCCCCTCGCCCGCGGCGTGCTGACCGGCAAATACCGCCCGGACGTGCCGCCCCAGGCCGGCACCCGCGCCGGCCGTCAGGACAAGCGGATGATGGAAACCGAATGGCGGCCGGAAAGCCTGCACATCGCCCAGGCGCTCGCCGCCCGCGCCGCCGAAAAAGGCGTCACCCCCGGCCAGTTCGCCGTCGCCTGGGTGCTCGCCAACCCGCTGATCACCGGCACCATCGCCGGGCCCCGCACCGAAGCCCAATGGGACGACTACCTCGGCGCCCTGACCTGCCCGATCACCGCGGAGGACGAAGCCCTGGTGGACAGCCTCGTCCCACCCGGCCACCCCTCCTCCCCCGGCTACAACGACCCTGCCTATCCCGTCGAAGGCCGCCCCGGCCGATGAGCGCGCCCTACGAGACCCACCGCCGCCAGCTCGAGTTGATCCTGCGCGCATGGCACATGCCGCCGGTCAACGCCGCGATCACCGCCGAGATCATGGCCTGGGCGGACCTGCACGGCATCGACAGCCACGGCATCTCGATGATCCCCGCCTATGACGAGCGCCGCCGCTCCGGCAAGATCAGCATGACCGCCCAGCCCCGCGTCATCCACGACACCCCGGTCGCCGCCCTGGTTGATGGCGGCGGCGGGCTCGGCCATGTCAACAGCCACTACGCGATGAATCTCGCCATCTCCAAGGCGCGCACGACCGGCATCGGCATCGCCGGCGTGCGCAATTCCGCGCATTTCGGCGCCTGCGGCTACTACGCCAAGATGGCGGCCGATGCCGGCTTCATCGGCCTCGTCACCACCTCCGCCTCCGGCATCCAGGTGGCGCCCACCGGCGGCGCCCAGGCCCGCTACGGCACCGACCCCATCGCCTTCGCCGCCCCCGCGCATGACGGCGAGCCCTTCCTGCTCGACATGGCCACCACCACGGTGGCCGCCGGGCGCATCCGCAACAAGGCCAATGAGGGCCAGCCCACGCCCCCCGGCTGGCTGGTCACCAAGGAAGGCCAGCCGAGCACAGACCCGCAGGAAGCCAGCCAGAAGGGCGGCTTCCTCACCCCGCTCGGCGGCACCGCTGACGGCAGCAGCCACAAGGGCTACGGCCTGGCGGCAATGGTCAACATCCTCGCCGCGGCGCTGACCGGCGCCACCCTGCCGACCGACCCCGCCCACACCAAGCAACCCGGCACCATGGGCATCGGCCATTTCTTCATGGCCATCCAGATCGGCCTGCTGCGCGACCCCGCAGACGTAAAGGCCGACATCGCCGCCTTCTGCGACGCCCTGCGCGCCACCACACCGATGGACCCGAACAGCCCCGTCATGGTCGCCGGCGACCCCGAACGCCGAAACGCCGCCCGCCGCATGCAGGCCGGCATCCCCGTCGGCCCCAACCTGCGCGCCCATGTCAAAGCCGTTGCCGAAGCCAGCGGCGCGGAATGGGTGATGGGCTGAGCGCCACGCATTCCAATTGACGCCGGCCCGCCCCCCGCGCCAAGCTATCGCTACCAATGCCGACGGAACCGCCGGCACAACAAGATGTGCAACGCACGGGGAAACTCCAATGACCGACAAGCGTCATGGCCGCGTCTTCGCCCAACCGATCGACCGCCGCGCCTTCCTAGGCGGGGCTGCCGCACTCGGCCTCGCCGGCCCGGCCTTCGCCCAGGGCAGCAAAACCGGCGTCGATGCCGCGAAATGGACTCCTGAATACATCGCCAGCATCGCCGGCACGGAAAGCTTCGACACGGCGGCCGAATGCGCCCGCGTCGTGCCGCTCAACTACACCGGCCGCCTCACCTACTGGTACTTTGGCCCGAACCAGGCCAGTCCGCAGCTGGAACACCAGATCGACGCGCAGTTCTGGGAAGCCTTCGGCAAGACCTACCCGAACATCAAGGTCACCAAGCAGAACCTCGACTACAACTCGATGCTCGATAAGCTGCGCACCGCCTCGATCGGCAAGGCCGCGCCGATGGTGGCGCGCCTGCCGATCCTCTGGGGCGCGGAATTCGCCGCCAAGAACATGCTGATGCCCTTCGGCCCCGCCGACATCAGCTACGGCGATGAGGAGTTCTGGCCCGGCGCGCTGAAGTCCGTCACCTGGAAGGGCAAGAAATACGGCGTGCCCACCAACAACGAGACGATGGCCCTGATCTGGAACGCCGCCCTGTTCAAGGAAGCCGGCCTCGATCCGGAAAAGCCGCCGGCAACCTGGGACGACCTCGTCCTCTACTCCAAGCAGATCAAGGACAAGACCGGCAAGAACGGCTACGGCATGGTCGCCCGTGTCAACGCCGGCAACACCCCCTTCCGCTTCATGCCCCAGCTCTGGGCCTACGGCGGCGGCGCGCTCGATGAGGCGGAGGCCAACCCCACCTACATGGCCATCCACATCAACAACACCGGCTCGCGCGCCGCCCTGCAGGCCTCGTACGACATGTACGTGCGCGACAAATCCGTCCCCACCTCGGCGCTCACCAACACCCAAACCGAGAACCAGGACCCCTTCATCACCGGCCAGCTCGCCATGATGATCGCCCACCCCAGCGAATACGCCTCCATGATGGACCGCGCGAAAAAAGCCACCGGTGACGACCGCAAAACGGCCGAGGCGGTGGTGGAAAACATGCGCTACGGCCTGATCCCGATGGGCACTGCCCGCCGCGCCGTGGTCTTCGGCGGCTCCAACGCGCATCTGTTCAACCCCGACATCGTCGATGGCGGCATGGATGTGCAGGCCGCCCGCGCCTTCACCACCTTCATGACCGGGCCGGAGTGGTCCACCAAGATGGCCTGGCTTAACTCCAACCCCGGCAACACCCGCGGCTTCCGCACCAAATGGATGAAGGAGCGGCTGGAGACCATCCGCTTCCTCAACGTCACCACCTCCATGCTCCCCAACGGCATCCCCTTCCCGGTGCTGCCGCAATCGGCGGAGATCATGAACATCATCGTCCCCGGCATGCTGCAGAACGCCCTGACCCGGAAGATGACGGTGGCCGCCGCCACCGATGACGCCGCCAAGAAGATCAAGGACCTGCTGGCGGACCTGTAGCGCCATGCCGATCCAAACCCGCGGCGATGTCCGCATCCGCTACGAGGAGGCCGGCAGCGGCACGCCGCTGCTGGTCCTCCCCGGCGGCGGGCTGAACGCGAACATCGCCGGGCTCGACACCAACGTGCCGTTCAACCCCCTGCATGAGTTCAGCGACACCCATCGCTGCATCACGATGGACCTACGCAACGCCAACGGCGGCCAATCCACCGGGCCGCTGGAGGCGGACCGGCCATGGGACGCCTATTGCGACGACCAGCTCGGCCTGATGGACCATCTCGGCATCGACCGCTTCGTCGTCCTCGGCTTCTGCATCGGTGGCCCGTTCATCTGGAACCTGCTGCGCCGCGCGCCGGAGCGGGTGATCGCCGCGGTGATCGTCCAGCCCAGCGGCCACCGCCCCGAGCTGCCGGACCAGTTCTTCAACAACAACATGTCCGGCTGGGGCCCCGGCCTGTGCGCCCGCACGCCGGGGGTGACGATGGCCGATGTCGAAGCATTCCTGACCCGGATGTACCGCACCGACCCCGATTTCGTCTTCACCGTCAGCCGCGACTTCGTACGCAGCTGCCACACCCCGGTGCTCATCCTGCCCGACGACGTCCCCGCCCACCCCTACGCGGTAGCGATGGAATCAGCCCGCCTGGCGCCGAACGCCCAGGTCAGCCTCTACCCCTGGAAGCAACCGCCGGAGCATGTGCCGCTGGCGCTACGGCATATCCGCACGTTTCTGCTGGCACACGGGCAGTAAGAGTCTTCTTTTTTCCAAAAGAAAAATGAAGACCCTTCTCCCCTTCCCTACAACCGAAACAAGCCAGAAGCCGCACTCACCCGCCCCCGCAGCGCGCCGCGCGCGGAGCTATCGTCGGCGCCGGACGACAAGCCGGCTTCGAACAGGCGGACCACTTCGTCGATCTCGCGGGCGGTGATGTCGAGCATCGATGCCATGCACTGCGCGGCCAATGCGGCATCGCGCACGGCGATGGCGTCGGCCATGGCCTGATGCAGGTTGGTGTTGGAGATGTTGCGCGGCCCCTCCGGCCGCAGCTTCCAGATCGCCGAGAAATAGGCGCGCAGCAGCACCTCCATTGAGGGCGCCATCCCGGCGACGATCCCGTTGCCGGAGGCGCGCATCACCGCGACGTGGTAGGCCACGTCGTTGTCGATATCCGCTTCGGTGTTCACCACCGGCAGCGGTGCGGCCAGGGCGCGGATATGCGCGATCTCCTCCGCCGTGGCGCGCTCGGCCGCCATCGCCGCCGCGCGCGGCTCCAGCAGCACCCGCATCTCCACGATATCGCGCAGGAAGCGCGGCCAGTTCGCCGGCTCGGAAAGATGCCAGGCAAGCACATCGGGATCGAGGAAGTTCCACTCCGCCTGCGGACAGACCCGCGAGCCGTAGCGCCGCGCCGTCCGCACCAGCCCCTTGCCCGACAGCACCTTGATCGCCTCACGCAGCGCCGGCCGGCTGACCCCTGTGCGCGCCGCCAGCATCTCCTCAGTGGGCAGCACGGCGCCGGCTTCGAACTCCCCGCACACGATCGCCAAGCCAAGCTCCTGCATGGCACTGCGGGCGAGGCTTTTCGGCAACTTGGGGCGGTTTGCAGTCTTCATCGGTCCATCCATCGGGAGGCTCGTCACAGGTCGGAGCAGTCACCCCTTTGCAACTTGACACGAGTAGCGGTCCGATTCTACATCTTACTTAGACCGACGTCCTTCCAAGGGCCACAAGCCGGCACGCCTCTCACGAACGGGAACGGAAAGCCAATGAAAATCACCAAACTGGTCCCCTGGCTCGTCGCCACCACCGGTTCCGGCTGGGGCGAGTATTTCTTCGTGGAGGTGCGCACCGACCAGGGCATCACCGGCTGGGGTGAGATCACCACCACCACCAAAACCGCCAACCGCGCGGTGGCCGGCATCATCCGCCAGCTCAACGACCTGCTGATCGGCGAAGACCCCGCCCGCATCGAGCATATCTGGAACAAGGTGTTCCGCAGCTTCACCTACATGGGCACCCGGGGGGCCGCCAGCCACGTCGTCAGCGGCATCGACATCGCTTTGTGGGACATCCGCGGCAAGGCCCTCGGCCTGCCGATCTATGAGCTGCTGGGCGGCAAGATCCGCGACGACATCCTGCTCTACACCCACCCCCTGCGCCGCCTGCTCGACAATGACGAAACCCTCGTCAAGGAAATCCGCGCGATCGTCGACTCAGGCCACACCGCCCTGAAGTTCGACCCCTTCCCGCACGAACCCGGCGAGAGCAAAAACAACGACGACTACCTCGGCGGCGGCATGAGCAAACTCGGCGAGAAATACGCCGCCCAGATGTCCGCCCGCATCCGCGAAGTTGCAGGCCCGGACATCGAAATCCTCATCGACGCCCACGGCCGCTTCAACGTCCCCACCGCCATCCGCCTCTGCCGCAGCCTGGAGGACGCAGCCCAGATCGACTGGTTCGAGGAGCCCGTGCCCGTCGAGAGCTACTCCGCCCTCCAGCAGGTGCGCGAGCGCGTGAAATGCGCCATCACCGTCGGCGAGCGCCTGCACACCCGCTGGGAATTCGCCCCCATCCTGGAAAAGCGCCTGGCCGACTACATCATGCCAGATGTCACCTGGGCCGGCGGCATCAGCGAACTCAAGAAGATCTCGACAATGGCGGAAGCCTACTACGTCCCCGTCTCCCCGCACGACGCCTCCGGCCCCATCAACGTCATGGCCGGCGCCCAGGTGATGATGACCGTGCCGAACTTCTACCGCCTGGAAACCTCGCGCTACGACCTCTCCAAATACAACGACTTCCTCGAAGTCCCGCTGGACAACAGCGGCGGCCGCCTGAAAGTCCCCGCCCTGCCCGGCCTCGGCCTGACCATGAACATGGACTACATGCGCGGCAATATTCTCGACGGCTTTGGGGGGTAGTGAGTAAGCATCTTCTTTTTTGAAAAAAAGAAGCAAAAAATTTTTACTCCTGGCTTCGCCGACAATCCAAACGATGCGCCCAAAGACGGCGAAGCCATAAAACCCAACGACGCCCAAAACCCACAGCGCCACTAAAGCCCCAACCCAACGGAAAAGTTTTTTTGCTTCTTTTTGTTCAAAAAAAGAAGACACTTCCTTCCCCGACACTCCTCGCCTTTCCGAACGCAAAACAAAAAACGTCAGGAGGACTCGATGACCAACCAATCCCCACCCGGCCTCGGCCGCCGCGAGCTGCTCGCCGCCGGTGCCGGCCTGCTCGCCGCCGGCCCCGCTCTCGCCCAGCCCGCCGGCGCGATCGATGCCGCCGCCTGGTCGCCCGACTACGTCCGCAAGATCGCAGGCACCCTCGATGTCGATACCGCGGCCGACTGCGCGAAGGTCGTGCCGCTCAACCACACCGGCAAAATCACCTACTGGTATGTCGGCCCCAACGAAGCCAGCCCCCGCATCGATCATGAGATCGACGCACAGTTCTGGGCCGCCTTCGCCAAGACCTACCCGAACATCACGGTCGAGAAGCAGTCCTTCACCTACAACGAAATCCTCGACAAAATCCGCACCGCCGCGCTGGGCAAAGCCGCCCCGATGGTCGCCCGCCTGACCCTGCTCTGGGCGCCCGAGCTCGCCGCCAAAGGCTTCCTGCAGGAGCTGAAACCCGAAGACGTCGGCTACCCCACCAGCGAATTCTGGCCGGGTGCGATGAAGTCCGTCACCTGGAAGGGCAAAACCTACGGCGTGCCCACCAACAACGAGACGATGGCCCTGATCTGGAACGGCGCCCTGTTCGAACAGGCCGGCCTCGATCCGGACAAGCCGCCAGCCACCTGGGACGACCTCGTCCGCTACTCCCACCAGATCCGCCAGAAAACCGGCAAGTTCGGCTACGGCATGGTCGCCCGCCGCAACGCCGGCAACACCCCCTACCGCTTCATGCCGCAATGCTGGGCCTACGGCGGCGGCGCGCTGGACGAGGCGGAAGCCCGCCCCGGCTACGAAAAGGTCTACCTCGGCAACGCCGGCACCAAAGCCGCCCTGCAAGCCAGCGTGGACATGTACATCCGCGACAAATCCGTGCCCGTCTCCGCACTCACCAACACGCAAACCGAAAACCAGGACCCGTTCATCGCCGGCAACCTCGGCATGATGATCAGCCACCCCAGCGAATACGCCGTGATGGTCGATCGCCAGCAGCGCCTCTCCGGCGAAGAGCGCAAAGCCGCCGACGCCGTGGTGGCCAAAATGCGCTACGGCCTCATCCCCGCCGGCCCCACCCGCCGCGCCGTCGTCTTCGGCGGCTGGAACGCGCATATCTTCAAGCCGACCGTCGTCAACGGCCGGCACGACATGGAAGCCGCCCGCGCCTTCGTCGCCTTCATGACCGGCCCGGAATGGTCCACCAAACTCGCCTGGTCCAGCTCCAACCCCGGCAACACCCGCGGCTTCCGCACCAGCTGGATGAAACAACGCATCGAACGCATCAAGTTCCTCGACGTCACCACCTCCATGCTCACCGGCGGCATCCCCTTCCCAGTGATCCCGGAATCCGCGGAAATCATGAACATCGTGGTGCCGGACATGATGCAAAACGCCCTGACCGGCCGCATGACCGTCAACGCCGCGGCCGACTACGCGGCGAAGCAGGTGAAGGAGTTGTTGAGTATCTAAGGGACAGGAAGGTAAATCTTCTTTTTGTGAACTTGCGACGGCGAAGGCGCCGCGCAGGAAAGAAGCAAAAAAACTTTGTCCGTTTGGAGCCGGCTTTACTGACAGACATAGTCACTGCCGCGGAACGCTTTATGGCTTCGCCGGTTTAGGAACCAACAATCCGACTTAACGGCGAAGCCATAAAAACCCCACGACGCCCAAAGCCAATTCGGCGACCCAACCCCCACCCCACGACCAAAAGTTTTTTTGCTTCTTTTTTTCCAAAAAAAGAAGACTCTTCCTGCCCTCGCCTTCCACGTTGACCGCAAAGCCTGCGCCCCTAAACTGCAATGCGTCGGCCGAATAATCATGGAAACGTCCCAATGAATGCCGCGACACAGACCACCGCTCCGGCGCGCCGGTTGCGTGCCCGTGAGGGGTTGCTGCGCCGCATGTATCGGCATCGGCATGACTATCTCTATGTCGCGCCGGCGTTGGGTGTGATGCTGCTGGTCATTGCTTATCCCATCTACGATACGATCTACCTGTCGTTCTTCAACACGCCGCCGAATCTGGCGCTGGAGGACAAGATCTATGTCGGTCTGGGCAACTACCAGCGCATCCTCGGGATGGACACGTTCCACGAGGCGACGTGGAACACCCTGATCTGGACCTTCTTCTCCACCTTCATCGCCTTCGTGCTGGGCTTCGGCGCGGCCCTGGCGCTGAACCGTGAGTTCCGCGGCCGCGGCATGATGCGCGGCATCCTGCTCATCCCCTACGTCATCAGCGCGGTCGCCGCGAGCTACGTCTGGCGCTGGCTCTACCACAGCGATTTCGGCGTGATCGGCGCGATGTCGGTGGCACTCGGCATCACCAAGGAGCCCATCAACTTCCTCGACAACACCGAAATCGTCATGGCCTCGCTGATCGTGGTGAACATCTGGAAGGAGTTCCCCTTCGCGATGATCATGATGCTCGCCGGCCTGCAAACCGTGCCCGACCAACTGCTGCGCGCCGCCCAGGTCGATGGCGCCGGCACGTGGTCCCGGTTCTGGCATATCACCGTGCCGCATCTGAAGGGCGTCACCCTGGTGACGGTGCTGCTGCTGCTGGTGGCCAACCTCAACAGCTTCACCATCCCCTACATCATGACCGGCGGCGGCCCGGCGGGTGCCTCGGAGATCTGGATCACCCACATCTACCAGCTCGCCTTTGGCCGCATCCGCTTCGGCCTGGCCTCGGCCTATTCGGTGATCCTGTTCATCGTGATGATGGCGATGGGCTACTTCTACGTGAAGGCGCTGACGCAGGGAGACGACAAATGAAGAAAACCGACCCCTGGCGCATCGGCGGCAACATCTTCCTGCTGGCGCTGACCGTCTTCGCCATGCTGCCAATGGCCTGGATGCTGATCACCTCGCTGAAAACCCAGTTCGCCGCCTTGCAGTATCCGCCGCAATGGATCCCCAGCAACCCCACGGTCGAGCAGTACACCCGCCTGCTCTCGCCCACCAATGAAGTCGGCCGCGAGTTCCTGCGCTATCTGTTGAACTCCGTCTGGGTCTCGTTTGCCAGCACCGTGCTCGGCGTCGCCGTCGCGGTCCCCGCCGCCTACGCCTTCTCCCGCTTCCGCTTTCCCGGCCGCAACCTGCTGTTCTACTCCGTCCTGCTGCGCAACATGTTTCCCGCGGTCGTCTTCCTGATGCCGCTGTTCATCCTGATGCGCTGGCTCGGCCTGGTGAACACCCAGGCCTCGCTGATCCTC
>CAMCJI010000138.1 GCA_945874805.1 Asaia bogorensis
GCCATATGAATCCTATCGACCCGTGATCTGGGAATCCCCTGATTTCAAGCCGTCTCCGCGACGAAGTGGCCCGACTTACGCAACAGGTCTATTGGCAATCCCGACGTAACCGGTCGGAATTGCCGTTACAATGGCAGAGATGCCGGAAAGCCGGGGGCAACCCTACACGAAAACGTGAACGCTTGCGCATGAACGTGATGTGACGGACATGCTGGGCCGAACCACCAGGAGTCCCGCCATGCCCGGCATCCGATCCGTCGCCGTGTTCTGTGGCGCTGCCCTCGGCGCACGCCCCGCCTACCGTGCCGCCGCCGAGGCCCTCGGCGTGGGACTGGCGCAGGCCGGCCTGCGCCTCATCTATGGCGGCGGCGGCAGCGGGCTGATGGGCGCCGTGGCCCAGGCGGCGCTGGACGCAGGCGGCGAGGTCGTCGGCGTCATCCCGCAATTCCTGATGGACCGCGAAGTGGCGCACCCCGGCGTGCGCGACCTCGTCGTCACCGACAGCATGCACAGCCGCAAACTGCGCATGTTCGACCGGGCGGACGCCTTCGTGGTGCTGCCAGGCGGCCTCGGCACACTCGACGAAGCCGTGGAAATCATCACCTGGCGCCAGCTCGGCCTGCACAGCAAACCCATCCTGATCTGCGACGTCCACGGCAGCAGCACCCCACTTTCCACCGCCGTCGACCTGGCCATCGCAGAAGGCTTCGCCCACCCCTCCGCCAAAACACTGTTCGAAATCCTCCCCGGCCCCACCGCCATCCTCACCCGCCTCACCACCCTCCCCGCCCCCCCGCCGACAGCATCCACCCGCCTGTAATCCCCCGCCCCGATCACACCGTGAATTGCTCGGTGATGATGCGTTCGGACAGGCCTTGGCCGGGGTCGAACAGGATGGTGGCGTGAAGTGAGCGGTCTTCGTGGACGGCGACGCGGATGACGTCGCGGACTTCGAAGCTGTCGGCCACCGCGGCCACCGGGCGTTTTTCGGATTCCAGCACTTCGAACAGCACTTCGGCGGTGCTGGGCAGCAGGGCTCCGCGCCAGCGGCGGGGGCGGAAGGCGCTGATCGGGGTGAGCGGCAGCAGGTTCGCCGACATCGGCACGATCGGCCCGTGGGCCGAGAGGTTGTAGGCGGTGGAGCCGGCGGGGGTGGAGACGAGAACGCCGTCGCAGATCAGCTCCTCCAGCCGCACCTTGCCATCCACGCTGACGCGGATTTTCGCCGCCTGGCGCAGTTCGCGCAGCAGCGAGACTTCGTTGAGTGCGAGCGCTTCCTGCACCGCCCCGCCGGTGGTCACCGCCGTCATCCGCAGGGGATGCAGCTGGGCGGCCTGCGCGGCGGCGAGGCGGGCGGGCAGGTTTTCCTCGTCGAAGCCGTTCATCAGGAAGCCGACGGAGCCGCAGTTCATCCCGTATACCGGCACGCGGCGGACGAGGCTGCGGTGCAGGGTTTCCAGCATGAACCCGTCACCGCCGAGCGAGACGATGATGTCCGCGGCATCGGCGGGCGTATCGCCGTAGCGCGCGATCAGGCGGCCCAGGCTCGCCTGTGCGAGCGGGGTGGCGGCGGCCTGGAAGCTGATGCGCGTCATGCGAGCACCCGATGCGCCAGCACGGGCATGTCCCGGCGCACGCGGGCGGTGATGGCAGGATCGATGGTGGCGCTGGCCCAGCCGATGCCGTCCGCCACTTCGGCGGCCACCCGCCCCCAGGGATCGACGATCATTGAATGGCCGTAGGATAGCCGCGCCTCCCCCCGGCTGCCTTCCAGGTGGCGGCCGAACAGCGCGGGGGCGGCGATCCAGCATTGGGTTTCGATGGCGCGTGCCCGCACCAGGATGTCCCAGTGGTCGCGCCCGGTGGGCATGGTGAAG
Source organism: Asaia bogorensis (assembly GCA_945874805.1). Classification (GTDB taxonomy): domain Bacteria; phylum Pseudomonadota; class Alphaproteobacteria; order Acetobacterales; family Acetobacteraceae; genus CAIRTN01. Next base: position 1,878 of record CAMCJI010000138.1, read on the forward strand.
GCCGAGGGGAGCATGATCAGCTCCGCCCCGGCGCGGCGCAAAGCGAGGAACAGTTCAGGAAACCGCAGGTCGTAGCAGATGGCGCAGCCGATGGTGAGGCCCTCGAGGGTGAAGGTGACGATGTCGCGCCCGGCGTGGAAGCTGTTGCTTTCCATGAAGCCGCGGCCGTCCGGGCGGATGATGTCGAACAGGTGGATCTTGCGGTAGCGGGCGATCTCCGCCCCGTCGCGGCCGAACACCACGGTGGTGTTGAACAGCTTCTCCCCGCCGGCTTCGGTCATCGACCCGCCGTGGACGATAAGGCCGCGGGTCCGCGCGAGGCGGCGGAGAAACTCATAGGCCGGCCCGCCCGCCTCGGCGCTGCCGGGCGGCGGCAGGGTCTCGGCATTGGCGAAGCGGGTGGCGCGATCGCCGCCCATGCTCGACCACGTCTCCGGCAGGCAGATCATGTCCGGCCGGTCGGCAGCGAGGGCGGCGTCGATCAGCCGGGCGGCCTGCGCGATGTTCGCTTGCTTGTCCGCGCCGGCATTCATCTGGATGGCGCTGAGCCGCATCGTCGTCTCCGGTTGCCCGGGCAGGATATTGCATGCGCGTCATCCGGCCAAATGCCTGGATTCCGTCGCAATCCGGGCCTATGCAAAGGCCTCATATCGAGGTGCGCCATGAAGCTGCTGATCCCTGGTCCCGTCACCACTCGCCCGGAAGTCCGCGCGGCGATGGCGCAGGACATCGCCCCCTGGGACAATGAGGTCCGGCCGGTCTACGCCCGGGTGAAGGAGCGCGTGCGCGACATCGCCGGCGGCAAGGCGGACACGCATGCCTGCGTGGTGCTGCAAGGTGCTGGGCATTTCGGCATGGAAGCGGCTGTCCGCACCTTCGTGCCGCCCGCGGGCAAGTTGCTCGTTCCCAACGTCGGCGCCTATGCGGACCGGCTGATCCGCCTCGCGCGGGAGGTCGGCCGCGAGGTGATCGACCTGCCGGTCGATCAATTCGCCCCGCTTTCCCCCGCCGTGGTGGCGCAGGCCCTGGCGGCTGACCCGGCGATCACCCATGTCGGCGTCATCTATAGCGAGACCGGCACCGGCGTGATCCACGACCCCGCGCCCATCGGCGCCGTGGTGCGCGCGGCCGGGCGGCGGATGATCCTCGACTGCGTTTCCGCCTTCGGCGCCCTGCCGCTCGATGTCTCCGCCCAGCCGGAGCTGGACTGCGCCGTCTTCACCTCGAACAAATGCCTGGAGGGCCTGCCCGGCCTGTGCTTCGCCGTCGCCCCGATCCATCGCTTCATCGAGAGCAAGGGCAATGCCGGCAGCTGGTCGTTCGACTATGCTGATATCTACGACACCCATGTCCGCGCCCCCGGCGCCTTCCGCTTCACCCCGCCGGTGCAGGTGATGGCCGCCTTCGACGTCGCGCTGGACATCTATCTCGCCGAGGGCGGCCAGCCCGCCCGCTACGCCCGCTACCGCGCCAACGCGGATGCGCTGTATGACGGGCTCTCCGCCATCGGCCTCGTCCCCTGCCTCGCCCGCCACCTGCAGGGCCCGATCGTGATGAACACCCATGCGCCGGGCGATCCGGCCTGGAACCTGCAGACCTTCGTCGATGCGCTGAAGCGGCGCGGCTGGCTGATCAGCAACTTCTACAACACGCCGATGCCCAGCTTCCGCGTCGGCTGCATCGGCGCGATCACGCCGGACGACATGCGCGGCTTCGTCGGCGCGGTCGATGCGGTGCTGGGCGAAATGCAGATCCGCGTCCGCACACCCGGCCGGCAGGCCGCCTGAACGGCAGCATGCGCGCCGCCTGGACCCGGCTGCGCGACACGGCGCTGACCGCCCGGGCGGGGGCTGCCGAGCTTGCCAACGTCACCACCTTGCGCCTGGCCGTCACCGGCCTGAGCCGGGCCGGAAAGACCGTGTTCCTCGTCTCGCTCATCGGCAACCTGCTGGCGATGGCACGCCCCGGCGGTGGGCGGGACAGCCTGCCGAAGCTGGCCGCTGCCCTGGCCGACGCCCAGGGCCGCTCACGGCTGGCCGGCGTCGAGATCGAGTCCTCCGGCACCCAGCGCATCCCCCGCTTCGCCTACGAGGCCCTGCGCGACGGCCTGTCGCGCGACGATGCGCCGGCCTGGCCGGAAGTGACGGACAAGCCGGCGCTGATCACCCTGCGCCTGCTCATCCGCCCGCGCCCCGGGCTGGGGCAGGCGAAGTCGCTGCTGCTCGGGCCGCGGGTGGTGCGGCTGGAACTGCTGGATTATCCCGGCGAGTGGCTGGTCGATCTGCCGCTGCTGGAACAGTCGTGGGAGGCGTGGTCGGCCGAGACGCTGGCCCGCATGCGCACCCCGCCCCGCGCGGCGATGGCGGCGGACTTCCTTGCCTTCCTCGCCAGCCTCGATCCCGCCGCCCCGGCGGACGAGGCAGTGGCCCTGCACGGCTTCCGCCTCTATCGCGACGCGCTGCGCCGGTTCCGCGACGAGGCCGGGCTGCGCTGGCTGCAACCCGGCCGCTTCCTCATGCCCGGCCCCTGGGGCGAGGCGCCGTTCCAGCATTTCTTCCCCTGGTCCGTGCCCTCGCCACGCCCCGGCAGCCTCGGCGCGCAGCTGCGCGATCGCTTTGGCGCCTACAAGGCCGAGGTCCGCAGCAGCTTCTTCGAGCCGTATTTCAACGAATTCAACCGCCAGGTGGTACTGGTCGATGTGCTCGGCGCCCTGTTCGCCGGGCGCGCGGCGTTCGAGGACACGCGCCACGCGGTCGGCGCCATCGGGGCGAGCTATGCGCGGCTGCTCGAAGGCGGCTGGCCGCTGGGCCGGCGGATCGAGCATGTCGCCTTCGTCGCCACCAAGTCCGATCATGTGGATGACCTGCAACGCGCCAACCTCGCGCTGATCCTGCGCGAGATGGTCGGCAGCGCACCCCGCCGTGCGCGCCAGAGCGTGCATGCCGCCGCCGCCCTGCGCTGCACCGTCGATGCGGACGGGCCGATGGTCGATGGCCGGGCCAGCCGGGTGGTGATGGGCGTGCCGCTGGGCGAGACGCGGCAGCGGGCGTTCTCGCCCGGTACCGTGCCCGCCGGCCCGGTGCCGCCGGGCTTCTGGAACAGCCCCTATTTCGTCATGCCGCAACTTCGCCCGCCGCTGCTGGGGACCGGGGACGGGATGCCGCTCGACCATCTCAACCTCGATGAGGTGCTGGCCGACCTGCTGGGAGAGGCATTATGAGCGAACGCGGCTGGATCGAGGGCACGGTCGGCGCCGAGGGGCCGGTGCGGCATCAGCCGGTGGCGGTGTTGCCGCCGTCCGAGCCCGCACCGGGCAGCGCGCCGCTGGCGGTGGCGGTGGTGGCCCTGCTGGCGCTGATCGCCGGGGTGGCGGCGTTGCAGCTGGCGAATTTCGTCGCGGCCCAGTTCGCCCAGGCGCCCTGGCTCGGCTGGCTGACGCTCGGGCTGCTGCTGCCGGCGGTGGGGGTGCTGGGGTGGTCGCTGCTGCGGGAGGTCCGTGGCTTCACCGCCCTGCAACAGGTGGACGGGCTGCGCCGGGATCTCGCCAGCGACGACCCGGCTATCGCCCGCGCGGCCGCCGGGCGCTGGCTCGCGGCGATTGGCGCCGAGGCCGGGGTGGTGCAGGCCGCACCCGATGCCGCGACCGTGCGCGCCCTGCTGCGCGCGGGCCCGCTCGCCCAGCTTGATGCGGCCACCGCCGAGGCGGGGCGGGCCGCGGCGTTCGAGGTGCTGGCGGTCGTCGCCGTCAGCCCCTGGCCGGGGTTGGACGGGGTGATGGTGGTCTGGCGCGGCCTGCGCCTCGTGCGGCGGGTGGCCGAACTGCACGGGCTGCGGCCGGGGACGCTGGGGACCTTGCGGCTGTTCCGCCGGGTGGCGCTGGATGCGGGTTCGGTGATGGCCGCGGATGTGGCCGTCTCCGCGCTGGCCGAGGCGGTGTTCGCCTCGCCGCTCGGGGCGCTGGCCGGCCAGGCGGCGGGGGCGGGGCTTTCGGCGCGGCGGATGCTGCGGCTGGCATTCGCTGTGGCGCAAAGCTGCCGGCCGCTCTAACCATCCGGCTTGCTTGAGGAGACCCTGCATGGCTGCCAGCGAACGCTTCATCTTTCAGCCCTATGTCGAAGGCAAGCGCGGCGCGTTGAAGGCCGGCACGCCGATTGCCTGCCGCAACGCCGAGGACGGGCAGCGCCGGGCCGAGAAGGCGATGGCCGGCGGGACGATCGTCGGCGCGCAGGTGGTGCGGGTGATGGCCGATGAGGAGGCGGGGGATTACGGCGAGCCGGAGTTCCTCGGCATCTACGGCCGGGTGCCGGACGCCGGCTGAGCCACTTGGCAATCTCGGCCGCGGTCCGATAATTGAGGACACGGCCTCTCCGGGGAAATGAACCACATGAAATCCGATCTCGACATCGCCCGCGAGGCGACGCTGCAGCCCATCGCCGCCATCGGCGCGGCGGCGGGCATCCCCGAAGAGGCGCTGGTTCCCTACGGGCGGACCAAGGCGAAGATCGGCTGGGAGTTCATCCGCTCCGTGCAGGACCGGCCGGATGGGGCGCTGGTGCTGGTGACCGGCATCAATCCCACCGCCGCCGGCGAGGGCAAGACCACCACCACCGTCGGCCTGGGCGATGCGCTCGCGGCGGCGGGGATGCGCACGATGATCGCGCTGCGCGAGCCGAGCCTGGGGCCGTGCTTCGGGGTGAAGGGCGGGGCGACCGGCGGGGGGTATGCGCAGGTGGTGCCGATGGAAGACATCAACCTGCATTTCACCGGCGACTTCCACGCCATCACCGCGGCGAACAACCTGCTCGCCGCGATGCTGGACAATCATATCTACTGGGGCAACGAGCAGGGGATCGACACGCGGCGGATCACCTGGCGGCGGGCGCTGGACATGAACGACCGGGCGCTGCGCAACACCGTGGTGGGCCTCGGCGGGGTGGCGAACGGGGTGCCGCGGGAGGACGGGTTCGATATCGTTGTTGCCTCCGAGGTGATGGCGGTTTTGTGCCTCTCGCGGGATCTGGCGGATCTGCAGGCGCGGCTGGGGCGGATGATCGTCGGTAGCCGGCGGGATGGCAGCTTTGTCACGGCGGCGGACATCAAGGCGGATGGGGCGATGGCGGTGCTGCTGCGCGATGCGCTGATGCCCAACCTCGTGCAGTCGCTGGCTGGCACGCCGGCGCTGGTGCATGGGGGGCCGTTTGCGAACATCGCGCATGGCTGCAATTCCGTGCTGGCGACGACGCTGGCGATGAAGCTTGCCGATGTGGTGGTGACCGAGGCGGGGTTCGGGGCTGACCTGGGGGGCGAGAAGTTCCTTGATATCAAGTGCCGGATGGCCGGGCTGAAGCCGGCCTGCGCGGTGATCGTGGCGACGGTGCGGGCGCTGAAGCTCAATGGCGGGGTGGCCAAGGCGGCGTTGGGGCGGGAGGATGTGGCGGCGTTGACGCGCGGTATTCCCAACCTCGCGCGGCATGTGGAGAACATGCAGAAGTTCGGGCTGCCCGTCGTGGTGGCGCTGAACCGCTTCGATTCCGACACGCCGGCGGAGATCGAGACCATCCGGGCGGCGATGGCGGCGATGGGGACGGACGTGCATCTGTGCACCCATTGGGCCGACGGGCCGGCGGGGGCTGCGGACCTCGCGGCGACCGTGCAGCGGTTGATCAAGGCCGGGACTGCGAAGTTCGCGCCGATCTATGGCGACGACCTGCCGCTCGCCGACAAGATCCGCACCATCGCCCGCGAGATCTACCGTGCCGGCGATATCGAGATCGCGCCGGCCGCGGCGCGCAAGCTGGCGAGCTACGAGGCGGCGGGGTTTGGGCATGTGCCGGTTTGCATCGCCAAGACCCAGTACAGCTTCTCCGCCGATCCGACGAAGCTCGGGGCACCCACCGGGCATACCCTGCCGGTGCGCGATGTGCGGCTGGCGGCGGGGGCGGGGTTCGTGGTGGCGATTGCCGGCGAGATCATGACCATGCCAGGCCTGCCGCGCGTGCCGGCGGCGGAGACGATCACGCTCAATGCGGAAGGCGGGATTGAGGGATTGTTCTGATAACGTAACAATAGCGGCGCGGGTCTCCCCGGCGCTCAGGGGCCGGTTTTGAACCTGAGGCCCTGGCGGCGCAGGCGGGCGCGGTCCTTCGGGGGAATGAAGCGGATCGCGATGGGGCGGAGGTCGGAGAGGTCGATCTTCGCCCGGGGTGGCTTGCGCGGGCGCGGTTTGCGCGGCGCGCGCGGGGGCAGCTTCAGGTGGTCCGGCAGTGCGATGCCGAACATTCTGGCCCAGGGACGCAGGATGCGGCCGGCCTGGGGGTGGGCGGCGACGAGGGCTTTCACGTCCGGGTCGTTCAGCAGGCCCTCGATGTGGCCGATGTTCTCGGCGGTGAAGGGGACGAGCTTGACCAGCCACATCTTTCCCCTGGGCAGGCGGAGTCCGGGTTCGGGCTTGGGGCGCGGCTTCGTCGCGCGCTTGGCGCGCGGGCGGGCGGTGGGGAGCTGGCCGCGCTCCCACAGCAGCATCATGCGGGTGAAGCGGTTGCGCAGGCGGCAGATGCGGTTCCACACGAGGAGAATCAGCGGCGCCAGGGCGCGGAATTTCACGGCGTGTTGGCCCACCTTCTCACGGAGAAGATCGACAGTGCGGGCGAGGTTCTCGCTGAGGGGGGTGGTGGGGTGCATGGTTTATAACTAACATTATGTTAGTTAGGAGGCAAGGGAAGAGTCTTCTTTTTTGAAAAAAATAAGCAAAAAACTTTTGGGACTTGGGTGGGGGTGGCTGCGGAGGGGGCGCAGGCGAAGGGGTTTTTTGGGCTTCGCCGGGCTTTCCACGGTCTTTGCGGCTTGGCGGCGAAGCCAGGAGACGTTCTATGCCAAGTACAAGTCGCCTGTCTGATGCCGTTAGTGGCGGAAGGCGCTTCGCTTTTCCGCCCTACCCGGAAACGGAAAAAAGTTTTTTGGTTCTTTTTTTCAAAAAAGAACGCGCTTGCCTTCCCCTCCCTGCCCTTGGGCTTTCACACGGACGGCGTATGCTCCTCCCACCCGTTCCGGATGGTGCAAATGGTCAATTACCCGCGTTTTGCCACTGAGATGATTGCCTTGCGCGATGGGATTCGCCTGGCGACGGATGTGCATCTGCCGGAGGGGGCCGGGCCGTGGCCGGTGGTGTTGGAGCGCACGCCGTATGGGCGCGATGAGGTCAGCCGCAGCGAGCGGACGGCCGCCGAGCCGGAGCCGCCGACGCGGGCTGCCATGGCGCAGTGGTTCGCGGATCACGGGTTTGCCGTGGTGTTTCAGGACAAGCGCGGGCGCTACGGGTCGGAGGGGCGGTTCGTCAAATATCTGTCGGACGGGGAGGACGGGTTCGACACCTGCGCGTGGATCATGCAGCAGCCCTGGTGTGACGGGCGGATCTGCACGATGGGGCTCTCCTACGCCGCGCATACCCAGGCGGCGTTGGGGTGCCTCGCCCCAGCGGGGGTGGTGGCGCAGGTGCTGGACAGCGGCGGGTTTGCGAATTCGTGGTTTGGCGGCATCCGCACCTATGGCGCCTTCGAGCTGAAGCAGGCGACCTGGGCGCACAAGCAGGCGCTCACCTCGCCTGAGGCCGCGGCCGATCCGGTGATGAAGGCGGCGTTGCAGGCGGAGGATATCCGCGACTGGTTCACCCGCATGCCGTGGAAGCCAGGCCACTCGCCGCTGCGGCATCATCCGGATTATGAGGCGTATCTGTTCGACCAGTGGACGCATGGCGAATTCGGGCCGTGGTTCAAGCAGCTCGGGATCTATGCCGAGGGGTGGTACGACCGCTACGTCGCGGCGGATTGCGTGCATATGTCGAGCTGGTACGACCCCTATACGACGACGGCGCAGCGGAATTACTGGGGGCTGAAGCGGGCGGGGCGGGGGACGCAGCGGCTGATCTACGGGCCGTGGACGCATGGCAACCGCAGCGACACCCGTTTCGGCATGGTGGAGTTCGGGCCGGACGCGACAATCGATTCCTGGGCGGGGGACTGGCGGCAGTATCGGCTGCGGCATTTCCGGCACGCGATCGACGGGACGGTCAATCCGGAGCCGGCGGTGCGGGTGTTCGTGATGGGCGGCGGCTCCGGCCGGCGCAATGCGGCGGGGCATCTGGAGCATGGGGGGCGGTGGATCAGCCTCGACGACTGGCCGGCGCCGGGGGCGTCCGCGGTGGATTATCATCTGCATGGCGATGGCACGCTCTCGCCGGCGGCCCCTGCGGCCGGGGCGGCGGGGGTGAGCTGGGACGCCGATCCCGCGCGGCCGGTGCCGACGGTGGGCGGCAATTATTCGAGCTTGGATCAGGTGGCGACGCCCGGGGCGTTCGATCAGGTGGAAGGGCCGGGGGTGCTGGGCTGCGTGCCGCCCTATCTGCCGCTGGCTTCGCGGGCGGATGTGGCGGTGTTCCAGACCGCGCCGCTCGCCGCCGCGGTGCAGGTGGTGGGGCCAGTGGAGGCGGTGTTGTGGGTGGCGACCGACGGGCCGGATACGGATTTCACCGCCAAACTGGTCGATGTGCATCCGGCCAGTGCCGACTATCCGCAGGGGTTCGCGATGAACCTGGCGGACGGGATCATCCGGCTGCGCTACGCTGAGGACCCCGCGACGCCGCGGTTCCGCACGCCGGGCGAGGTGGTGCGGGTGGTCGTCGAGATCGGGCCGATCGCCAATCTTTTCCTGGCGGGGCACCGCATCCGCATCGACATCGCGTCCTCGAATTTCCCGAAGTTCGACGTGAATTCGAACACCGGGGAGCCGGAAGGGGCGGGGCGGCGCAAGCGGGTGGCGGTGAATACGGTGTTCGTGGATGCGGCGCGGCCGAGCAGGGTGACGTTGCCGGTTTTGCCGGTGTAGTTTGGGAGAAGGAAAGGGTCTTCTTTTTGTGCACAAAAAGAAGCAAAAAAACTTTTTCCGTTGGGATGGGGCTTGCAGCGGGCTTGTGGGTTTTTGGGATGTGGGTGTTTTTGGGCTTCGCCGTCTTTTCTGGTGGATTTTCGACTTGACGGCGAAGCCTGGGTAAAAATTTTTTGCTTCTTTTTTTCAAAAAAGAAGACCTTGCCTTTCTTCCGCTTGCCTGTCTGACGCAGGTCCTACAAGGAGCCGATGATGCCGCAGCCTGACCATATCTCCGTGCTTGGTGTGCCCGATGCGGCGGGGTTGGATGATGATCTGCGGGTCATCTGGGCGAAGTGCATGGACAAGCTCGGCTTCGTGCCGAACGTGTATCAGGCGTACAGCCTGAAGCCGCAGCGGCTGCGTAATTTCATGGCGATGTTCGGGGAGGTGATGTTCGCCGAGTCCGGGCTTTCCAAGCTGGAGCGGGAGATGGTGGCTGTCGTCGTCTCCTCGGCGAACCGTTGCTATTAGTGCCTGGTGGCGCATGGGGCGGAGGTGCGGCGGCTCTCGGGCGACCCGGAACTGGGCGAGATGATGGCGCACAACTACCGGGTGGCGAAGCTGGATGCGCGGGTAAGGGCGATGCTCGATTTCGCCTACAAGCTGACGACCACGCCGTGGCTGATCGAAGAGCCGGACCGGGCGGCGCTGCGGGAGGTGGGGCTGACGGAGGGGGATATCTTCGATCTCGCGGAGACCGTGGGGTTCTACAATCTCTCCAACCGGATGGCGGTGACGACCGACATGATGCCGAACGCGGAGTATCATCGCGCGGATCGCGGGCCGGCCTATGCGCCGCCGCCGCAGCCTGCACGTAAGCCGAAGGCGACATAGCGCGGGGTGGCTGGGGGCGGGTAGGCAAGGCGGGGGCTCCGCCCCTCGACCCCGCCAGAGGCAGTGGCCTCTGGACTCATCACTTCAGGCAGTTCTTGAGAGCGGGGGCCATCCGGCTCGTGGAACGGCGCGGCCGGCCCCCGCTCCCAAGACCTGACCGTGGCGGCGGGTCAAG
>CAMCJI010000139.1 GCA_945874805.1 Asaia bogorensis
GTTTGCCCTGGGCCTCGGTGAGGGCGGTGGCGGTGGACGCCGCGCGATCCGCCAGCCGGGCGTGCTCGGTGAGCAGGGCTTGCAGGCGCTGGCGCCGGCCGGCGGAGGGCAGGGCGGCGGCGGCTTCCTCTGGCGTCAGGCCGGGCGGCAGGTCGGCCAGGGCGGCCTGGATCGCTGCTTCGGCGCGGGCGGCGCTGGCCTCGACCTCCGGCAGGTCGAGGGCTGCCTGTTCGGCGATGGTGCGCGGGCTCTCCAGCGTGTCGATGGCGTCCTGCACGGCCAGGATTGCGGTGTCCGGCGGCTCGGCGGCCTGTTCGGCGGTGAGGCGCGCGGCGTTGGCCGCTTCGCGCGCGGCGTCGGCCAGGGCGGTGCGGCGGGTGGTCTCGGCCGTCTCGCGGCGGGTTTCGATGTCGGCGGGCAGGCTGGGGGCGTCGGCTACCTCGGCGAGGGCGGCGCGCGCGTCGGTCAGCGCCTTGAGCAGGGGGGCGACGCGGCGGGCGCGTTCGAGGCGGGCGCGCTCGGTGCCGAGGTCGCGCAGGCGGGCCTGCACGGCGGCCAGGGCGGTCTCGGCCTCGGCGCGCGTGGCCTGCTGGCGCTTCCAGTCGGCGGGGGGGATGGCGGCGGCCTCGGCGGCGCGGCGGGCCGCTTCGTAGCGGTCGAGCGCCTGGGCCAGTTCGCGCTTGCCGCGGCCGTCGCCGTGCAGGGCTTTTGCCTGGGTGTCCAGCTTGTCGAGCACGGCGCGCAGGTTGAGCAGGCCGGTGCTGGCGAGCAGGCTGCCGCCGGCCTCGCCGCCGCTGGCCTGGAGCTCGCGGGCGCCTTCGCGCAGGCGGGCGCCGTTGAGGCCGAAGCCGCGTTCGAACAAAGCGCGGTCGGCGCCGCCGAGGAAGCGGCGCAGGGCGGATTCGGGCAGCTTTTCCCGGGAGGGATCGAGCAGCGTGTCGCCGCGGCCCTTGCGGCGGAAGAAGCTGGCCTCGGCGCCGGCGTCGTCGGCCAGGGTGAAGCCGATCTGCAGCGGGTGGGCGGAGGGGATGAAATCGAAGGCGGAGCGGTGGGGAAAGCCGAACAGGGCGTCGGCGATGGCGGAGAGGGTGGTGGATTTGCCGGCCTCGTTGGCGCCGTGGATGACGTGCAGGCAGGGGCCGGGGGGGAATTCCAGCGCCGTGTCCGCCAGGTGGCCGTAGCGCAGCAGGTCGAGGCGGCGGAGTTTCATGCCGGGTCCTGGCCGAGGGCGGCGGCGATGGTGGCCCAGGCGTCGGCGGCCAGGAGGCGCAGGGCGGCTTCGTCCTGCGGCAGGTCCAGCGTGTCGCGGGCGGGGGGCGGTAGGCGGCGGCGGAGATCGGCCAGCTCGGCGAGCAGGCTGGCGATGAGGGTGGGGTCTTCCAGCCCGGCGGTGAAGGCGGCTTGCAGCGGTTGCAGCAGCTCCGGCGCCGGGGCGGTGGGTGGGCGGGTGCGCAGCTTCACCGCCTCGACCCAGAGTGGGGCGGTGGCCAGCGCGCGGCAGTCTGCCGCGAGGTTCTCGGTTTGGTCCAGCAGGTCGGCGTGCAGGGCGGTGGTGCCGGTGACGGTGAGGCGGGCGAGCAACGGGCGGCCCTCCGCCTCGGCCTCGGCCAGCCGCACGGCGGCTTCGATGCGGGTGCGCAGGTCAGGGTGATCGGCGCCGGTGGCGTCGACGGTGAGTGCGGCCCAGCGCAGCACGTCGAGGCTCCGGTGCTCGACGGCGGTGATCTGCCGGTCTTCGACGGTGACGAGGGTGCAGCCCTTCGCACCGGTCTCCTTGGCGTGGCGGCCCTGGAGATTGCCGGGGAAGATGATCCAGGGGCGCTCGGAGAGCACCTGGCGGGCGTGGATATGGCCGAGCGCCCAGTAGTCGTAGCCCTTCAGCCGCAGGTCGGCGATGCGGCAGGGGGCGTATGCTGCGTGTTCGCCGGGGTCTTCGGCGGAGGTGTGCAGCAGGCCGATGTTGAGGCGTCCGGGATGCGGGGCGGGGTAGGCGGCGGAGAGGTCCTCATCCACCGCGCGGTCGGGGAAGGAGCGGCCGTGCAGGGTGATGCCGTGGTCCGGCAGGTCGAAGCTCTGGCAGGTGCGTGAGGAGAACTCGTGGACATTGCCCGGCAGCGGCAGGTTGCGGGTGATCACCGATTGCGCATCGTGGTTGCCGCGCAGCAGGTAGCAGGGTCGGGCGAGGCGGCGCATCTGGTCGACGAAGAACAGGCCGGTCGAGAAGTCCTTCCAGTCGCCGTCGTAGAGGTCGCCGGCAATCAGGACGAAGGCGACATCCTCCTCGATGGCGAGGTCGATCATGGCGGCGAAGGCGCGCCGCGTGCTGTGGCGCACCGCTTCGGGCAGGTCGTCGCGGGCGTGCAGCCCGGTCAGCGGGCTGTCGAGATGGATGTCGGCCGCGTGGAGGAACTTCACCTGAAGCGGTCCCGCCAGGCGGGCGCGGGGCAGCAGGGCAGGGCGGCGGCCTCGTAGCAGGCGCGGGCGATGGCGCGGGCCATCACCTGGGTGGCGACATGGCCGATTTCGGTGAGGTCGCGCTCGTCGGGCATGGGGGTGCGGCAGGTGGCGGCGGAGAAGATCGTATCGCCGTCCGCGGGCGCGTGGGCGGGCAGGATGGCGCGGGAGAGGCCGTCATTGGCCATGATCGCCAGCCGCTTGGCCTGGGATTTGGTGAGCACGGCGTCCGTGGCAATCAGGCCGATGGTGGTGGCGGTGGCCTGGGGCGGGCCGCCCTTCAGCCGGGCGCGCAGGTCGTCCGGCGTGATCGTTGCGGGCCAGCCGCGGCCGCCGAATTCGCCGTTTCGCTCGAAGGGGGCGGCCCAGAAATGCGGGCCGTCGCCGATGGTGGGCGCGCCGACGGCGTTCACCGCGACAATGGCGCCGACCAGATGGCCGCTGGCGGTGACGGCACTCGCCGAGCCGAGGCCGCCCTTCACTGTCGAGGTGGTGGCTCCGGTGCCGGCGCCGATGCTGCCGAGGGCGAAATCGCCGTGGCTGGCGGCGGCGGCGGCGGCCCAGCCGAGGTCGCGGTAGGGGGAGAAGACGCCCCAGTCCTTGTCGCCGCCGTTCAGCAGGTCGAACAGGATGGCTTGCGGCACGATGGGGATGAGCGCGTCGCGCAGGCGCATGCCGCGGCCCTGGGCGCGAAGCCAGGCCTGCACGCCGCCCGCCGCGTCCAGCCCATAGACGGAGCCGCCGGAGAGGACGAAGGCATCGACCTGCTGGTGGGTCATTTCGGGTTCCAGCAAAGCGGTGTCGCGCGAGCCGGGGGCGCCGCCGAGGATGATGGCCGAGGCGACGGCGGGTTCGTCGAAGAGGATGGCGGTGGCGCCGGTGCCGATCTTGAGGTCCGTGGCGTGGCCGATGGCGATGCCGGGGATGTCGGTGATGAGGTTGCGCATGCGACTCAGGTTAGCCGGTTCTGGAAGGCCCGCCAGCCCCAACACCAGCGCATCAGCGCCGTCACCCCGCACAGGGCCGCGAACACCCAGGCCAGCGGGGCGAACCAGGCGGGGCAGAGGCACATGGCGACAAAGAAGGCCAGCGTCTCCGCGCCCTCGGTGAGGCCGCCGAGGTAGTAGAGGCCCTTTTGCGGGAAGGCGCTGGAGGCCAGGCCCCGGCGCTCGGCGATGACGGCGAAGGCGAGGAAGGAGCTGCCGGTGCCGATGAAGGCGAGCAGCAGGGCGGCGGCGGGCAGGGCGTTCGCGGTGGGGTCGGCCATGGCGAAGGCCAGCGGGACGGTACCGTAAAAGAAGAAATCCAGCGCGATGTCGAGGAAGGCGCCGCGGTCGGTCGGGCCGGCGAGGCGGGCGACCGCACCGTCCAGCCCATCGAACAGCCGGCCGGTGAGAATGGCGGCGAGGCCGGCGCCGAAATGGCCGGTGGCAATCAGGGCCGCGCCGAGCAGGCCGATGGCGAAACCGGCCAGGGTGATCGCATCCGCACTCACGCCCGCGCGCCGCAGCAGGCGGGCGGGCGGGGCCAGGATGCGGGCGAGGGGGGGGAGGAGGAGGCGGTCGATCATGCCGGCGCGCGCACGGGGCGGGGCCGCTGCCTCATGCGCTGGCGAACGCCAGCAGCACCACGCCGGCGCCGATCAGGGTGATTGCCGCGATATGCAGCGCGCCGAGCGGCTCGCCGAAGCCGTAATGGCCGATCAGGGCGGCGGCGATGTAGGAGACGGCGGTGCAGGGCAGGGCGACGGACATCGGGATGCGCCTGAGTGCGACGATGTAGAGCAGGGCCGCGCCGCCGTACAGCACCAGGCCGATCATCGTCCGCGGGTCGAATAGCTGGGCCATGAAGCTCGCGGCGCCCGCCCCGGCCTTCAGCAGCGTCTGGCCGGCGAGGCTGGTGGCGATGGCGAGCGCGAGGGCGGCCCAGAACGGCGTCATGCCGTGTCCTGCAATCGCTCGGTGGAGGGCTCGCTTTGCGCGATGCTGCGTATCGTGCCCTGCGGCTTGCCGTTGGCCGAGAGGAAGGTGCGGCCGACATACTCGCCCATCACGCCGAGGATCATCGACTGCACGCCGGCGACCAGCAGGATTACCGTCATCGTCGAGGCCCAGCCGGTTTGCGTGCGCTCGGAGGTCAGGGCCTCGATGATGGTGAAGACGGCCCCGACCATGCCGAGGGCGGCCATCATCACGCCCAGCAGCGTCGCCAGCCGCAGCGGGGCGAGCGAAAAGCTGGTGGCGAGGTTGAGCCACAGCCGGACGAGGCGGCGCATGGTGTAGTTCGAGCGGCCCTCCGCGCGGGGCAGGTGGCGGACCTCGATGCTGTCGATGCGCTGGGTCACCTCCATCACCAGGCCGTCGATATAGGGATAGGGGCCGCGGTAGCGGGTGACGCTTTGCACCACCAGCGCCGACATGCAGCGGAAGGAGGAGAGGTAGAGACCCTTCGGCTTGTCCAGCAGCCAGTCTGCCACCTGGTTGGCGAAGCGGCTGCCGAGGTTGCGCCAGGGGGCGTGTTTCTTCTGGGCGTAGCGGGTGTACACCACGTCCCAGTTGCCCAGGCGGGCGTGGTCGTAGAGGCGCACCACCTCCTCCGGCGGGTTTTGCAGGTCGTCGTCCATGGTGATGACGTAGGCGCCGCGGACATGGCGCAGGCCGGTCATCACCGCGTTGTGCTCGCCGTAGTTGCGGGCGTGTTCGATGTAGGTGATCGGCATCACCCCTTCGGCGACCAAAGCGCGGCAGACCTCGGCGGAGTTGTCCGGGCTGCCGTCGTTGACCTGGACCACCTCGATGCCGCCCTCGGGGTGGAGGGCGGCCAGAGCGTGCACCAGCGAGGCGACGGTGGCCGCCCCGCGATAGACGGGAACGACGATGGACAGGCCGTAAAGCGGCGGTTCTGTGGGCATGGCGACCTCGGTCATAAAGGGCGTTCGGCAATGGCGAGAACCGATCCGCCGGCCGGCAGGGCCGGCAGATGGCGCTCGATCTCGGTGGCGGCGAAGAACATCGCATCGAGCAATGGCGGAAAAGCGGCAACGTCGCTGGCGGACTCATCGCGCGTGAGGAATTTGCGTTGGGCGATCATCAGCGGCAGCAGCAGCGTGTTCCAGTAGCGCACACGCACCCGCGCGAAGCCGGCGGCGGTGAGCATGGCGCGCAGGCCGCCGGCAGTGACGCGGCGGGTGTTGTGGACGCGCCGGTCATGCGCGGAGAGCAGCCATTGATAGGCCGGCATGTTCAGCACCAGCCGCCCGCCAGGTGCCAGCACGCGGCGCAGCTCGGCCAGGGCGGTGGGGGGATCGACACCGGCGTGGCAGAGCACGTCGGCGGAGACGGCGGCGGCGAAGCTGGCATCGGCGAAGGGCAGGGCGTTGATGCTGCCGCCTGCCACCGGTGCGCCGGATTTCGCGGCGGCCCGCGCGGCGGCGGCTGGCGCGTATTCCAGCCCCACCGGCTGCACGCCGGGCAGGGGGGCGAGGGCCGTCAGCAGCCCGCCGGTGCCGCAGCCGCCGTCCAGCACCCGCCCGTGCACGCCGGCCAGGGCCGCCAGCAGGCGGTGGCGCAGGGCGCGGTACCACCACATCCTGGCCTCCACCGCGTCCATCAGGTCGTATTCGGCTGATTCCATGCGGGTGTTTGACACGATTCCCCGCCCCCGGCGCAACCGCTTGCGCACCGGGCCTGCCCAGGGCAGACAGGGTGGATGCAGGATGAACCCCCGTCGTGGGACAAGGTGGCGCCGGACAAGATGGCGCTGGCGCTTGCCCTGGCGCCGCTGTTGCTGTTCCTCGCCGCCATTCTCGCGCCGCCGATCAATCACGACGTCGCTGCCGTGCTGTCCTTCGCCGAGCGCTGGTGGGCGGGGGAGGGGCTCTATACCGATCTCATCGACGTCAATCCGCCGCTGATCTTCGTGCTCAACCTGCCGCCGGCGGCGATTGCCGACATCCTCGGTGTGGACCCGGTGGCGGCGTTGCAGGCCTGCCTGATCTTCTTCGGGGGGCTTGCGTGGTACCTCGCCTGGCGGGTGCGCGACCGCGCAGCGGAGGGCGGGTGCCGCCGCGCGCTGCTCGATGTCCTGCCTGGCCTCGTCGCCTTCTGCGCCGGCTACGACTTCGGCCAGCGCGAGACGATGATGGCAGCCGCGGCCCTGCCCTATCTGATCGCCGCCGCACGGCGGGCGGATGGGCAGGCGCCGCCGGTGGTGGCGGCCGCTCTGCTGGCGGCGGTCGGCTTCGCGCTGAAGCCGCATTTCATGGCGATCCCGCTGCTCGTCGAACTGGCGGTTTTCGCCGCGCGCATGGGCCGGTTGGGTGCGGCGGCGGCCTGGGGGCAGACATGGCGGGACCGTGTGCTGTGGACGATGGCGCTGGCGTGGCTCGCCTATCTGCTGGCGCTGGTCACCCTGTTCTCCGACTACCTGACGGTGGTGGTGCCGCTGGTCTGGGATTTCTACACCGACCAGGGCGGCAAGTCCGCCTGGGACGTGCTGCTGGTGCCGCGGCTGGCGACCGCGCTGATCCTGCTGGCGCCGCTGCTGGTGCTGGTGCTGCGCCAGCGGGGCGGCACGGCGAGCCTGCCGCGCATGCTTGCCCTGGCCGGCATCGGTGCGGTTGCATCGGCTGTCGTGCAGCATAAGGGCTGGACGTATCACATTGTTCCTGTGGAATTGTTCGCGCTGTCCCTCGCCACCCTGCTAGCCGCGGACTGGTTCGATGCCCAGCGCCTCGCCCACCCCCGCCGGATCGCGGCGGCGCTGTCCGGGCTGTTCGCGCTGTTCTGCGTGGAGGCCGGCGAGGCGCCGTGGAACCAGATTGGCTGGGAGAAGAGCGACGCCTATCAGCTTGTCGAACTGCTCCGCCCCGATGCGGCCGGGGCGCGGGTGCTGGTGCTTTCACCCGGCATCGCGCCGATCTATCCGGCGCTGAACTACGTCCGCGCGCGGAGGACATTGCGGACGATGAACACTTGGCTGCTCGGCGGGGCGTATCAGAAATGCCTGCCCAACGGCGCCCGCTACCGCGAGGTGTGGGAGATGGAGCGGCCCGAGTTCTTCCTCTATCGCACCGTCGCCGAGGATTTCGCCCGCGCCCCGCCAGCCGCGGTGGTGGTGGATGTCTCCCCCGCCATCCCCTGGTGCGGCGAGGAGTTCGACTTCATCGCCTATTTCTCGCGCCATCAGCTGTTCGCCGAGGTCTGGTCGAACTACCGGCAGAGCGGCGCCTGGGGGCGCTACCGGGTTTATACGCGAAAGGACTGAGCATGATCTTCCTGACCGAAGCCGAGCCGCCGCGGGGCGTGGCACTGCCGGTGCTGCCGGGCATCAGCCGGATCGTGGCGGCCAACCCCGGGCCGATGACCTATCACGGCACGAATACGTATCTGATCGAGGGGGAGGACGGGTTCAGCGTGCTGGATCCCGGGCCGGACGATGCCGCCCATGTGGCGCATATCCTGGCCGCGACCGGCGGGCGGGTGGCGCGCATCCTGCTGTCGCACACGCATGCCGACCATGTCGGCGCGCTGCCGGCTTTGCGGGCGGCGACCGGCGCCCCGGTGGCGGGGTTTGCCGTGCCGCAGATCGCCGGCATCGATCCGGATATCGCGCTGGCCGACGGCGACGTGATCGCCGGGTGGACGGCGCTGCATACGCCGGGCCATGCCTCCGACCATCTGTGCTTTGCGCGGGGGGACGGGGTGGTGTTCAGCGCAGATCACGTGATGTCGTGGTCATCCAGCATCATCAGCCCGCCGCAGGGCGACATGCGGGCCTATTTCGCCAGCCTGCACCGGCTGCTGGCGCGCGAGGATGCGGTGTATCTGCCGGGGCACGGGCCGGCGATCACCGAGCCGCGCCCCTTCGCCCTGGGGCTGCTGGCGCATCGGCAGGCGCGCGAGGATGCGGTGCTGGCGGCGCTCGCGGCCGGGCCGGGCACGCCGGAGGCGCTGGTGGGGATGATCTATGTCGGGCTGGCCGAGCGGCTGCGCCCGGCGGCGGCACGCAACGTGGTGGCGCATCTGCAAAAGCTGCAAGATGAGGGGCGTGTGAGCGAAAACTCCGGCGTCTACGCGCTCACTCCATGACCCAGCCGCGATTGCGCAGCGTCGGCACTTCCGTCTGGGCGGCGCGCTGATCCGGCGTCATCTCGATCCAGTCGAGCAGGCGTTCGAGCACGCCGCGGGTGGCGAAGGCGAGGTCGAGGCTCAAGGCTGCGTCCAGCGTGTACCACATCAGGTCGTCCAGCTCGCCCGAGCCTGCGAGCTCGCCGGTGACGGCTGCGGCGTCCACCACCAGGAAGCGCGCGTCGAAGCGCATCGGTGAGGTCTCGGGCGTGATGGCGCGGCAGAGGTAGTCCATCCCGGCCAATGCCGGGGGGTTGCCGAGGGTGAGGCCGGTTTCCTCCTCCAACTCGCGGGCGGCGGCCATGCCTATGGCCTGGGCGAGGGCAGGGTCGGTGTTGCGGGCGAGGCGGGCGAGGACGTGGGGGGGCAGCGGGGTCGCGGGCGCGGCGTCGTGATCCTCGGCGTCCACCCGGCCGCCGGGATAGACGAGGCGGTTGGGCATGAACTTGTGCCCCGCGCCGCGCATGCCCATCAGCACTTCCCGGCTGTCCGGGCGAAACACCAGCAGGCTGGCGGCGGGGTGGGGGGTGACGGGCGTGCTCATGCCCGCACCAATAGCGCATCCGCCATCACCACGCCGCCCCCTTCGGGCATGACGATGAGCGGATTGATCTCCGCCTCCGCCACGTCCAGGGCGGCGAGGCGGGACAGGGCGGCGACGGCGGCGGCCAGCGCCGCGAGGTCGCCGCGCGGCAGGTTGCGGTAGCCGCGGATAGGGGCGAAGCCGCGGACCTCGGCGATCATCTGCATCGCCTCCTCGGGGGTGACGGGGGCGAGGCGCAGCGCGACGTCGCGGTAGATCTCCGCCAGCACGCCGCCGACGCCCAGCGCGATGACGGGACCGACGAGGGGGTCCCGGCGGAAGCCGAGGATCGCCTCGGCCACGCCGCGCACCATCGGCTGGGCGATGAAGCCGGTGATGGCGGGGCCGAGGCGGGATTGCATCTCCGCGCAGGCGGCACGCAGGGCGGCCTCGTCGGCGATGTTGAGGGCGACGGCGCCGGCTTCGGTCTTGTGGGCGATGCTGGCGGAGACGGCTTTCAGCGCGACCGGATAGGCAAGAGCCGGCGGGGCGGCGGGGTTGATGGCCTGGCTGTGGTCGGCAATGCCCAGCGCGGCAAACACCGCGCGGGCGCCGGGCTCATCGGTGGCCGCCGCGAGATCGACCTGCGGCGCGGTGAGGGCGGGCTTCGCGCGCGGCGGTTGCCAGGCGAGTGCGACGCGGATGGCATCCGCACAGCTTTCCGGCGTGCGGAAGCCAGCGATCCCCGCCTCGGCGAGCAGGCGCAGCGAGGCGTCGGCCTGGGGGAGAAGAAAGGCGGCGAGCGGGCGGGGGCCGCGCGAGGCGAGCACGCCGGCAATGGCGTCCTGCGGGCGGAACTGGGCGGAGGAGCCGATCACCGCGATGGTGATGTCCGCATCCCCCGCGGCGCGGGCTTCGTCGAGGGCTGCGACGACGGTTTCCTTCTTGGCGCCGGCCAGGGTGGTATCGACCATCTTCGCGGTGGCGATGCCCAGCGTGCCCAGGCGATCGACGACCATCGCGCCGCCGCCGCCGGTGGTGGTCACGACGCGTACGGCGCGCCTGGGAGCGGCGATGGGGCGCTGGCCGATCAGCAGCGGCGGCAGTTCGAGCAGAGTTTCCAGCATGTCCACCCGGGCGATGCCGATGGCGCGGAAGAAGGCCTCGGCCGCCGCGTCCGAGCCTGCGATCGCGCCGGTGTGGGTGGTGGCCAGGGCGGCGCCGGCTTCAGAGCGGCCGAGCTTGTAGGCGATGATTGGCTTGCCGGCGGCGTGCGCGCGGCGGGCGGCTTCCTCGTAGAGGTCGGGGTGGCGGATGGTCTCGAGGAACAGCAGGATCGCGTCGGTTTCCGGGTCGTCCACCAGCATGGCGGCGATCTCGCCGGCCGACAGGTCCGCCTCGTTGCCGGTGCCGATGACCTTGGCGAAGCCGAAGCCGCGGGCGGCGGCCCGCGAGATCAATGTGCCCATGACGCTGCCGGAATGCGAGACCAGCGACCAGCGGCCGGGGGTGAGCGTTTCAGCCTCCAGCGCCGCGTTGACGCTGCACGCCGTGCGGGCGGGGACGTTGATAACGCCCATCGAGTTGGGGCCGAGCAGGCGCAGGCCGCCGGCTTTTGCGGCGGCGAGCAGGCGGGCCTGCAGGGCCTCGCCCTCCGGCCCGGTCTCGGCGAAGCCGTCGGCGAGGATGCAGGCGACCGGCACGCGGGCGGCGGCACAGGCCTCGACGGCGGCTTCGACCTGGGTGGTGTTGACCAGGATATAGGCGAAATCGACTGGGCCGGGCACGTCGGCCAGCGAGGCGAAGGCGGGCTCGCCCAGCACCGTCTCGGCGCGCGGGTTGACCGGGTAGAGGGCGCCGGTGAAGCCGTGGCGGCGCAGATAGACCTGCGCGCGGGCGGTGAGCCTTGCGGCATCGCTGGAGGCGCCGATCAGGGCGATGCGGCGCGGGTTGAGGAGGCTGTCGGCGATCATGACGCGCGCGGCGGCCGTTGGGAGAAGCTGCGGCCGAACACGCCCTCGGCGATGCGGTTCTTCAGGATTTCCAGCGAGCCGCCGGCGATCATCCAGCCGCGGGTTTTGCGGACGCAGTATTCGAGCAGGAGGTCCTGGCTGTAGCCGGTGCCGCCCATGACTTGCAGGCTCTCATTGGCGGCCATCCAGCCGGCCTGATTGCAGGCGAACTTCGCCATCGCCACGTCCTGCGCGCTGGGCAGGGCGACCGAGCCGCGGGTGGCGGCGCGGTAGAGCAGCATCTGGGCTGCGTCGAGGGCGACGCGCATTTCCGCGAATTTCCACTGGATGCCCTGGAACTCGCTCAGCGTGCGGCCGAACTGCTTGCGGGTTTCGGCATGCGCCTTCGCCTGGCGGAAGCAGTATTCGCCGAGGGCCAAAGCGCGGGTGGTGTTGCCGACGCGTTCGACATTGAAGCCGGAAATCTGCTTGCGGAAGCCGCCCTCGCGCAGCAGCACGTTTTCCGGGGGGATGTAGACGTTGTCGAAATACAGCGCGC
>CAMCJI010000140.1 GCA_945874805.1 Asaia bogorensis
TCAGGTAGGTCGCCAGCTTGGCCACGGCCGTCTGCTTGTCGGACTGGTCGAGTGCGGCGAGTTCAGCCGCCAGCCGGTCCATCGCCGCTTCGTAGATCTGCCGTTCGGAGAAGCTTTGATCCGGCTGGCCGGCGTTGCGGTGCAGGTCGCGCACCACTTCGGCAATGGCGGTGGGGTCGCCGGAGTTGATCTTCGCCTCGTATTCCTGGGCGCGGCGCGACCACATGGTGCGCTTCACCCGCGCGCGGCCCTTCAGGATCGCCAGCGCCTCGTCGAACATCTTGCGCGTGGCGAGCCGGCGCAGGCCGGCGGTGCGCGCCTTGGCGACCGGCACCCGCAGCGTCATCCGGTTCTCCTCGAAGGTTATGTGGATCAGTTCGAGCTTATGGCCGGCGATCTCCTCGACGGCGATCTTCTCGACCTTGCCGACGCCATGCGTGGGATAGACGACAAAATCGCCCTCCGCGTAGCGCTCCTCCTTGCTGGGCGTGCGGACGGGCTGCGGCCGTGCGCCGCCATGCATCGGCGGGCGCTGGTGCTGCTGCATCGGGCGCGGCTCGGGGGCGGCGGCTGCAGGCTCCGGCACGGTGGGTGCGGCGGCTGCCGGAAGGGCGGGCGGGGCGGGGTCGACAATCGGCTCTGGCGTCACAGGTACTTCAGCTTTGGCGGCGGGCTTCGGCGAGGGGGCCGGGCGCGCGGCGGGGGAAGGCGGAGCGACCGGTGCGGCTGCCTTGGGGGCGGGCCTGGCCGGAGCGGCGGGCTTGGCGGTTTCGGGCGCCGCCGGGGGCGCGGCGATCTTCGCGTTCTTGGCAGCGGGCTTCGCCACCGAAGCCTCTTCACCCGGCACGGGCACCGCCGCGGCCTTGCTCTTGGCGGTACCGCCGCTGGAGGTCGATTTCGCCCGGGCGCTGCCCGGCGGCGTATCGGACGTCTTCATGCCGAACCTCGCACTCTCAACACGCCACGGGCGCCGGTTCGGTGAGCTGGCGCATCTGCCAGATCGTGCCGCCCCCGCCATACGCGTGATACGTTACGGATACGTGGCGGACCCGGGAGTCGGACTGCCGAGCCACGCCTCATCGTCAAACGATAACACAAAAACCCACCCCCGTCATGGGGGTGTCATGTTGGCCAGGCCGTGTCAGGCCTTGCCGGGTTCGCCGGAAAACAGATCCTTCTTCCCCGGCTTGCCCTTCCACTCATCCGCATCCGCCGGAGCCTCGCCCTTGCGGGTGATGTTCGGCCACAGAGCGGCATAGGTTCGGTTGGTTTCCGCCCATTCCGTCGCACGGTCGTCGCTGTCCGGCAGGATGGCGTCCGCGGGGCATTCCGGCTCGCACACGCCGCAATCGATGCATTCGTCCGGATGGATCACCAGCATGTTCTCGCCGACGTAGAAGCAGTCGACCGGGCAGACCTCAATGCAGTCCATATACTTGCAGCGGATGCAGGCTTCGGTGACCACGTAGGTCATCAGTCGCTCCTGGTCAGGGGCCGGCGGGCCGTTGGAATGATCTCCGGATATGCCGTCTTGCGCGCCCCGCCGCAAGGGTGGGCGTGACAGGCCTGCTACGCTTGGGGAATGTCCCGGTAGAGCATGCGCGCCTCGGGCGCCGGGCCGCGGCGGCTGGCCAGCGACAGCACCTCCACCACCCGCACGTCGCCGCGCAAGGCGAACGTCAACACGTCGCCCGGCCGCAGCCGGGCATGCGGCTTGTCGGTGGGCTGGCGGTTGATGCGCAACGCCCCCTCGGCGACCAGCCTGGCGCAGTCCGAGCGGGCCTTGAGGAAGCGGGCGCACCACAGCCACTTGTCCACGCGCTGCCAATCCCGGTCCTCGGCCCCGCTCATGAACGCAGATGGGCCAGCCCGGCGAAGGGTCCTTCGCGGACGGGCGCGGGCGCCGCTTCGGGCGCCGCGCGGCGCGGGCGGCGCAGCGGCTGCAGCATCGGCGGTGCCGGTGGGCCAAACTGATCGGCGGCCAAAGCGGCGGCCGGCTGCACCCGAAAGCCGAGCGCGCGCAGCACCGCCGGCAGCAGCTCCGCCTTCACCGACAGCCGCGGGGCGAGCCCGGGCGGCAGGGCCACCGCACTGCGCCGTGTCGCCCAGGCGAGCTCGGCGGTGAGGCTCTCCGCCACATCCAGCCGCAGCAGCACCGGCCCAGCTGCCAGCCAGCCCATCGTCAATGCGAAGCCATCCGGCCAAGCGGGAGGGGCGAGGCTGACCGACCCCGCCGAGGGCAGCGTCGGCACCGCAATGCCGGCCCGCAGCGCCCAAAGCTGCGCGCGCAGCGCGGCGGCGCGCGGCTTCAGCAGCGCCGGCAGGAAGATCGCGTGCTGCCCGGGACGCACGCCCAGCGCCTTCATCCGGGCACGCAGCGCCGCATCGGCCAGCGGCATCGCCGGCGCCACGCCGAGGCCTTCGACCAGCAGATGCAGCGGCCCGCGCAGCCCCGCCTCCCGCTCGGCCGCCGCGGCGGCAGCGAACAGCGGCGCGAGGGCCGCCTGCACATGCCGATCAAGGAAGGATTGCAGCCGGATGCGGATGCGCTCGCGCTGCGCGCCGTCGAGGAATTCACTGTCGAGGATTTCCACCATCGGCCGGTGCGGCGTGGCACCCGGCCGCAGCCGCGCCACCGGCACCCCGTCCCAGGCGATGCGCTGGCTCGGCAGCACTGCCAGCTCCTCGTCTGGCGCATCGACGATCCGCCCGACCCGGCGCGGCATCTCCTCGCGCAGCGCCCGGCGGGCGGCGCGCAGCACCAGCTTGCGCTCCTCCCCCTCCGTCATCGGATCCGGCACGAAGCCGAAGCCCTCGACATGGCCGACCTGATGGCCCTCGACGACCACCTCCCCGCGCCGGGTGACGGCCGAGAGCATCGCCTCCGCCGCCCCGCCGTCCAGCCGGCGCATCAGCATCGCGGCGCGCCGGTCGACGAAGCGGGCGGTCAGCCGCTCATGCAGCGCGTCCGACAGCAGGTCCTCCACCTCGCGCGCCCGGGCCTGCCAGTGCAGCGCGTTGTCCATCCAGTCGCTGCGGGCGGCGATGTAGGACCAGATGCGCACGCCGGACAGGCGCTGCATCAGCGTGTCGATATCACCCTCGGCGCGCGCCAGCCCGTCGATCTGCCCGGCTATCCAGTCCGTCGGCAGCCGCCGGTCGCGCACCAGATGCAGGAAGATGCGCGAACACAGACGGTTATGCGTCTCGTCCGCCAGCTTGCGGAAATCCGGGATCTGGCAGACCTCCCACAGCAGCCGCAGCCGCCCGCGCCCATGCGCCAGGCTGCGGATTTCCAGATCGCGGGCCAGCGCCGAGAGCGTCTCCAGGTCCGTCGCCTCGTTGCCCCGCGCCAGCCCCGGACCCGGCGGCGGCGCATTCAGCGTGGCGATCAGCGCGTCGAGCGAGGTGAAATCCAGCGCCGCATTGCGCCAGCACAGTTGGGTGAGCGGCTCGAACCGGTGATTCTCCACCGCGTCCACCAACTCATCCACCAACGGCGGACAGTCCCCGGTGGTGCCGAAGGTGCCGTCGCGCATGCCCCGCCCGGCCCGCCCGGCGATCTGCGCAATCTCGGAGGCGAACAGCCGGCGCGGTCGGTGCCCGTCGAACTTCGACAGGCCGGCGAAGGCGACATGGTTAACATCCATGTTCAGCCCCATGCCGATCGCGTCGGTGGCGACCAGGAAATCGACCTCCTTCTCTTGATACAGCGCGACCTGGGCATTGCGCGTGCGCGGCGAGAGGCGCCCCATCACCACCGCACAGCCGCCGCGGCGCACCCGGATGCGCTCGGCGATCGCATAGACCTCGGCTGCCGAGAACGCGACGACCGCGCTGCGCGGCGGCAGCCGGCCGAGCTTGGCCGGGCCGGCATAAACAAGCTGCGACAGCCGCGGCCGCGTTTCGATCTCGATGCGCGGCACGAGGCGTTGCAACAGCGGCCGGATGGTCTCCGCCCCCAGGAACATCGTCTCAACCAGTCCGCGCGCATGCAGCAGCCGCTCGGTGAACACATGCCCCCGGTCCGGGTCGGCGCAGAGCTGGATCTCATCCACTGCGACGAATTCGGCGTGGCGATCAAGTGGCATCGCCTCGACGGTGCAGGAGAACCAGCGCGCGCCCGGCGGCACGATCTTCTCCTCCCCGGTGATCAGCGCCACATGCCGCGCCCCTTTGCGGGCGACCATGCGGTCGTAGTTCTCGCGGGCCAGCAGGCGCAGCGGAAAGCCGATGATGCCGGAGGCATGCGCCAGCAGGCGCTCGATCGCCAGATGCGTCTTGCCCGTGTTGGTGGGGCCAAGCACGGCCTTCACCTTGGGCGCGAGGATGGCTGAGCCTGATCCCGACATGGAGCGATCGTCCGATGTTGCACTGCGAAAGGCAAGTGACATCTGAATGCCGGCCCGCAAGCACCAGGCATTGAAATCCACCCGAATCGGGCGCACATCGGCCGCATCGAGGAACGCATGTGGCAGGAAGGAAGTGTCTTCTTTTTTAAAAAAAAGAAGCAAAAAATTTTTGGTCGTTTAAGAGGGCTGGACTTGAGCGTGGTGCTTGGGCGCAGGGTTTTTGGCTTCGCCGATGGCCGGATAGGTGCTTCTCAAGACGGCGAAGCCCTAAAACCCGACCAGTTCACGACCCAAGTCCGCCCGTAAAGCCCCAACCCAACGGACGAAGTTTTTTTGCTTCTTTTTGTTCACAAAAAGAAGACCTTACCTGCCCCTTGCCTATCTCTACAGACGACGGAGCGACAGAACGATGACCGAGACGAATGTGGAAGAACACGGATTTGGCGCCGAGGTCGGGCGCCTGCTCGATCTAGTGGTGCACTCGCTCTACTCGGAGCGGGAGATCTTCCTGCGCGAACTGGTCGCCAACGCCGCGGACGCGACCGACCGCCGGCGGTTCGAAGCGCTCACCGAGCCGTCTCTCGCGCTGCCCGAAGGCGCGAAGCTGCGCATCGTGCCGGACAAGCCCGGCCGCACCATCACCATCTCCGATGACGGCATCGGCATGGGGCGCGAGGACCTGATCAGCCATCTCGGCACCATCGCCCGCTCCGGCACCCGCGCCTTCGGTGCCACGCTGGATGCCGCCAAGCCCGAGGAACGGCCGAGCCTGATCGGCCAGTTCGGCGTCGGCTTCTATTCCGCCTTCATGGTGGCCGACCGCGTGGAGGTCACCTCGCGCCGCGCCGGCACCGATGCCGCCTGGACCTGGGCCAGCGACGGCCGCGGCCGCTTCACCATGCAGCCGGCCACGCGCGAGACGGCCGGCACCGATATCGTGCTGCACATGAAGTCCGATGCGGATGAATTCCTCGAACCCGTCCGCCTCGATGCGATCGTGCGCAAATGGGCCGACAACGTCACGATTCCCATCACCATCGAACGCGATGGCAAGGACGTTGTCGCCAATGAGGGCACGGCGCTCTGGCGCAAAGCCAAATCCGAGGTCACCGAGGCGCAGACCAGCGAATTCTACCGCCACCTCGGCAACCTGTTCGACAGCCCGTCCGCGACCATCCACTGGCGCGCCGAGGGGGCGGTCGAGTTCTACGCCATGCTGTTCATCCCCGGCGGCAAGCCGTTCGAGCCGATGGGCGAGCAGGAGCGCAAAAGCCGCGTCCGCCTGCATGTCCGCCGCATGTTCATCACCGATGAGGCCGAACTGCTGCCGCCCTGGCTGCGTTTCGTCCAGGGCGTGGTGGACACCGAGGACCTGCCGCTCAACGTCTCCCGCGAGATGCTGCAGGCAACCCCGGTGCTCGCCCGCATCCGCCGCGCGGTCACCAACCGGGTGATCACCGAGCTGAAGACGCTGGCCAAGGATGGCGATGCCTACCCGACGCTGTGGGAGAACTTCGGCCCGGTGATCAAGGAAGGCATCTGGGAGGATAACGAGCACCGCAAGGACATCGCCCCCCTCCTGCGCTTCCGCTCCTCGAGTCGCGAGGGCTGGGTGTCGCTCGCGGATTACGTCTCCGCCATGAAGGACGGGCAGGAGGCGATCTACATCCTCGCCGGCGACTCGGTGGAGGCGCTGACCGCCTCCCCGCAGCTGGAGGGCTACCGCGCCCGCGGCGTGGAGGTGCTGCTGCTGCCCGATTCGATCGACGCCTTCTGGCCGGACCGGATGGACAGCTTCGAGGACAAGCCGATCCGCAGCGCCTCGCGCGGCGCCGACGACCTGGCCAAGCTGGCCCCGGCGGAAGCGCAGCCTGAAGCTGCCGACGTCTCCGCCCTGTGCGCGGCGATGAAGGCGGCGCTCGGTGTGGACGTGACCGACGTCCGCGCGACGGACCGGCTGGTGGACAGCGCGGTGGTGCTGGCCGCCGGCGGCGCTGGGCCGGATCTGCAGATGCAGCGCCTGCTGCGCCGCGCCGGCCGCCCCGGCTTCAACCCCGCGCCGGTGCTGGAGATCAACCCCCGCCATGCCGTGATCACGGCGCTGGCAGCGCGTGCGGCCGCGGGCGAGGAGGTGGGGGAACACGCGCAGTCCCTGCTCGACCTCGCCCGGCTGCAGGATGGCGACCTGCCGCGCGATCAGGTGGCCTTCGCCCGGCGGCTGGAGCGGGGCTTGGCAGCGCTGCTGGGCTGACCAACAGGGTGGCGTTCTCTCGGGGACGTCACCCTGCCCTGCGCCTGCGACGACGCTGGCCAAGGTCAGTAAGCCCCACCGCCGGTTGCGGCGGCTGGCGGCCGTGTTATCTTCCGTCAGCGGCTGAGCAGGCGAAATTTTTTCGTGAAATTAACCGTCACATAACGCTAGGGTTTGCTCTGGATACTTGATATCTGGCATATTTCATTGATTTATGTCAAAATCTGCTTTGAACAGCAGTATGCCCAGGCATGCAAATAAATTAAATCGGTGCAAGCTAGGGTTGCCGACGCTGCAATGACCTTGTATTTTCGACGGCGCAATGTTATCGCTTTGTCCGACACGGAGCGTATGTAGGATTGCGTAATTTTGCGTGCCCGGATCTGGGTGCCACTCGGGATGCTTCGGAATGATCGACCAGACTTTGCCTCTTGCGTCCAGCGACACCGCTGCGCGCCCCGTCCACGCCATCCGGCCAGACGGGCTGATTGCCTGGCTCGCCAGCCTCCCGACAGGCCAGGCAGCCTTCCTGCGCGCCGCCGGATTTTCGGCGAAAGCGCATGAGGTCATGCTGTTGCCGGGTGACGGCGGCGTGGCTGGCGCGGTGCTGGGCCTGGGTTCAAGCCGGGCCCCGCAGGTCTTCGGCGCCCTCCCCGGTGGCCTGCCGGCGGGCGCCTGGGCGCTGGTGCCCGGCGATTACGACATGGGCTCGGCCGTTCTCGGCTTCTGCCTCGGCAGCTACCGCTATCGGGCCTTCAAGCCTGCTTCCGGCCCCGGCCCCGTTCTGGTGGTGCCGCTCGGTGTCGAGCGCGCTTTGTCGCAGGCGCGGGCCATCTTCATGGTGCGCGACCTGATCAACACGCCCGCCAACATCCTCGGCCCGGACGAACTGGCCGGTGCCGCCGTCTCGCTCGCCCAGGCGCATGGCGCCCTGTGGTCCCGCACCGAGGGCGACGCGCTGGATGCCGAATACCCGACCGTCGCCGCCGTCGGCCGCGGCTCGGACCGCCCGCCCGTCGTCGCCGCTTTCACCTGGCGCGGCAGCACCGCAGCGGATGCGGCGCCGCTGGTGTCGCTGTGCGGCAAGGGCGTGGTTTTCGACAGTGGCGGCTACGACCTCAAGCCCGCCGCCGGCATGCTGCGCATGAAGAAGGACATGGGCGGGGCCGCCAACATCCTCGGCATCGCCCGCACCCTGATGGACGCTGATCTGCCGATCCGCCTCGCGGTTCGGATCGGCTGTGTCGAGAATTCCGTCTCCGGCCGGGCGATGCGGCCGATGGACGTCATCCGCACCCGCCGCGGCCTGACGGTCGAGGTGGGCAATACCGACGCCGAGGGCCGGCTGGTGCTGTGCGACCTGCTGGCCGAGGCGTCGGACGAGAAGCCGGACCTGCTGCTCAACGCCGCCACCCTCACCGGTGCGGCGCGCGTGGCGGTCGGCCCTGAGCTGCCGGCGTTGTTCTGCAACCACGAGGATTGGGCTGCGGCATTGCTCGCCGCCGGCACGGCAACGCATGACCCGCTTTGGCGTTTGCCGCTCTGGGATGGGTATGATCCGTGGCTCGACAGCGCCATTGCCGACGTGAACAACGTATCGTCGAAGCCCATGGCCGGGGCGGTAACAGCCGCCTTGTTCATGCGCCGTTTTGTCGCCCCGGGCACGCCCTGGGCGCACTTGGATATGTATGCCTGGAACGATGCCACGCGTCCGGGCCGGCCAGAAGGGGGGGAAGCGCAGGCGTTGCGAGCTGTCTGCGCTGCCATCGAGACCAAACTGCTCGCATCATGACCCGCATGCCAGCCCGCCAAGGCGAGAGCGTCGCCACCGGTGCCGGTATGGACGGGTTACATCAAGGATTCTGAATATGCCCAGCTCTCCCGCAAACGAAAACCTTGTTACGGTTCTGCGCGACACCATTGTCGCCCTGGTCCGCCGCGACGGCCCTGACCTTTCCGCCCGCCAGCTCGGTGTATTCCTGACCTGCTATCTGCAGGATGGGGCGCATACCGTGCGCGGCTTGGCCGCTGCCCTTAACGTCTCCAAGCCCGCGATCACCCGCGCGCTCGACCGGCTGGGCGAGCTCGACCTCGCGCGCCGCAAGGTCGACCCGATGGACCGCCGCAGCGTGCTCGTGCAGCGCACCCTGAAGGGCACCGCCTTCCTGCGCGACCTGCGCGGCATCATGGTCGAGGCATCGCAGGGCGCCTCCGAAGCCGCACCCGCGAAAAAGGCCGTCGCCTAACCTCGCCGGCGGCCCGTTCGTTTTTCTCCCGCCACAACCGGCGGGGAGACGAGCGGGCCGAGGGCGGCGGTGATCTGCGCCGTGTCGGGCCGGTCACCTGCCAGATGCGCGTCCAGTGCGGCGCGCATGGCGGCCAGATGCGCCGGCGTGGTGCCGCAGCAGCCGCCGATGATCCGCGCGCCCGAGTCGATCGCCAGATGCGTGTAGGCCGCCATCGTCTCTGGGGTGCCGGAGTAGTGGGTGTGGTCGCCATGCACGGTCGGGATGCCGGCATTCGCCTTTGCGATGATCGGCGTGCCCGGCAGATCGCCGGTCATGGCCAGCACCGAGACGACGAGATCCGCCGCGCCCACCCCGCAGTTCGATCCCACCGCCAGCGGCGGCGGCAGCAGGGCGGTGGCGAAATCGACGAAGCCGCGCGGGGTCAGCCCCATCATCGTCCGCCCCGCCGTGTCGAAGCTGGCCGTCAGCGTATAGGGCATGCCGGCGGCGGCCGCGGCGATGGCGGCGGCGCGCATCTCCTCCACGGCCGACATCGTCTCGATCCAGATCACATCCACGCCGCCTTGCTTCAGGCCCTCGATCTGCTCGGCGAAGACGGCGATCGCGTCTGCTTCCGTCAGGGCGCCGAGCGGGGCGAACAGGTCCCCGGTGGGGCCGACCGAGCCGGCGACGATCACCGCGCGGCCGGCGGCATCCGCCTCGGCGCGGGCCAGTTCGGCGGCGCGGCGGTTGAGGGCGCGGGCCTGCTTTTCCATGTCGTGCAGCATCAGCCGGCGGCCATTCGCGCCGAAGGAGTTGGTAAGGATGATGTCCGCACCGGCCTGCACGAAGGCGCGGTGCAGGCTGCGGATGCGGTCGGGGTGGGCTTCCAGCCAGAGTTCCGGCGCATCGCCGGAGGTGAGGCCCATGTCGAACAGGTTGGTGCCGGTCGCGCCGTCGGCGAGGAGGATGCCGCCCTCAGCCAGTCGGTGTGCGAGCATGCCGGCCCCCCTGGCGTGTGCGGCGCGATGTCATCTCTGCCAGGCGCTGCGGTAAGCCGTCCATGATCGTGCGGCGCTGCGGGGCGGTCATGCCCGACCAGCCGGCGATCTCGTTGCCGGTGCGGCCGCAGCCGATGCACAGGCCGGTCAACGGGTCGAGGACGCAGGTCTGGATGCAGGGAGTTTCGATGGCCATGCGCTTCCTTACCTGACCAGCGCGCCGCCATCCACCGGGAGTTCGACGCCGGTGATGAAGTTCGCCTCGTCGGACGCCAGGAACAGCGCGGCGTTGGCGACGTCCCAGGCCGTGCCCATCCGGCCGCGGAGCGGAACCTTGGCGTCGCGCTCGGCGGCGACTTCGGCGCGGGTGCGGTTGGAGTGGCGCGCGCGGGTGTCGACGGCCATCGGCGTGTCCATCAGGCCGGGGAGGATGACGTTGGCGCGCACGCCGTAGGGGGCGTTGTGGATGGCGAGCTGTTGGGTGAAGGCGACCATCGCCGCCTTGGTCGCCTTGTAGGCGATGTAGGGGTAGTTCTCGTAGGCGGCGACGGAGGAGATGTTGATGATCACGCCGGACTTCTGTTCGCGCATGATCGGCACGGCATGTTTGGCCGCCATCACGCAGCCGCGCAGGTTGATGGTGCAGAGATTGTCGAAGGCGGCTTCGGTGAGGTCGGCCAGCGGAGCATCCCCGCCGCCGAGGCTGACGCCGACGTTGTAGTGCAGGATGTCCAGCCGGCCCCATCGTGCATGGGCGGCGTGGATGGCGGCTTTCATTGAGGCTTCGCTGGCGACGTCGGCCTGCCAGGCCTCGGCGGTGTTGCCCTCGGCGGTGACCATCGCGACGGTCTCCTGCGCGGAGGCGAGGTTGTGGTCGACGGCGAAGACGCGGGCGCCTTCCTGGGCGAAGCGCAGGACGGTGGCGCGGCCGTTGCCCATGCCGGTGCCGGGGCTTTGGCCGGCACCGATGACGATGGCGACCTTGTTCTGCAGGCGCATGGCTGTTCCCCCGGGTTTTGCCTGACTCAGCCCCCCGCGGCGGCTAGTGTCAATTCCATGCAGTATGACGTGATCATCCTCGGGGCCGGGGCGGCCGGCTTGATGTGTGCGCTGACGGCGGGGCAGCGGGGGCGGCGGGTGCTGCTGCTGGATCATGCCGAGGAGGCGGGGAAGAAGATCCTGATCTCCGGCGGGGGGCGGTGCAATTTCACCAATCTGGGGACGACGGCCGGGCAGTTCCTTTCGGCCAATCCGCATTTCTGCCGGGCGGCGCTGGCCCGGTACACGCCGCAGGATTTTCTGGCGCTGGTGGAGAAGCATCGGATCGCCTGGCACGAGAAGACCTTGGGGCAGTTGTTCTGCGACGGGTCGGCGAAGGCGATTGTGCGGATGCTGCTGGATGAGTGCGCGGCCGGGGGGGTGGATATCCGGCTGGGGCAGCGGATCGGGGAGGTGAGCCGGGGGGAGCTGTTTCGGGTGGGAGAGTTTTCGGCGCCGGCGCTAGTGCTGGCGACGGGGGGGCTTTCGATTCCGAAGATGGGGGCGACGGGGTTTTCGCTGGAGCTGGCGCAGCGGTTCGGGCTGGGGGTGGTGGGGGTGCGGCC
>CAMCJI010000141.1 GCA_945874805.1 Asaia bogorensis
CGCGACACCCATCACACCAAAACGTCGATCATCGCGGGGCTGGTGAACATCGAAGCGGGGTTCATGCCATTCTGAAAAGCCCGACAGATTGGCCCGGTGCCACGAACTGGTGGTCGAAATAGGCCGCAGACTTTCGCAACAAGTCTAATAGAAACCAGCTTGCGCTTGCAAGCTCCGGACCATTTTTTGCCCCGACGAGAGTGCGACGGATGTTGCTGGCGGCGCGGTCGCTGTCGTTACAATATCACGCTGTTGCGAAACCAATTTAGACGATTCAGAGCAAGACGTCATAACCGCCAGCACAAAAATTCCGAAACCAATTCGTTTCAAAAAAATCATAACAGTGGCTCCGGCGCCGTGCATCGAGCGAAGTGTCTTTGCTAGCACGTGTGAGGCATATCCCCCCTACGTTTTCTGCAGACCGGTTCCCATGCGGGCGATGCTGGCGCGCAGGCGATCGAGGGTCGGTTGGAGCGGCCGGGTCTGGCGGGCGGCGATCTGGGCTTCGCTGCGGTCCAGCGATTCGATCAGCCAGTTCGGCGTGGGTTTGTTAGTTGGGGCGTCCATTGGACTAGTATAGGTCGAGAGCAGGTGGGGTTCCAGCTTTTGCGGGAGGGTTTGATTGCCCGAGTGTGTTTCGGCATGGAAAAAGGACCCTGTTTGAGGGGTGATCGGCGTCCAAAAGGGACCCCTTTGACGATGGGGTTCACGATGGCTCCCAGTTTGGATGGGGGCCTGTGTAGGGATGCTTGTGGTGGAGACGATATCGAAGATCCGTCGTGCCCACCGTGTGCATGGCAAGTCGATCAAGGCGATCTGTCGGGAGCTTGGGGTTTCCCGGAAGGTTGTCCGCAAGGTGTTGCGGTCGGAGGCGACCGAGTTCCACTACGAGCGAGAGGCGCAGCCTCTGCCGCGGATTGGTCCGTGGCAGGGTGATCTTGATGCGCTGCTGGCGGCGAATGCCGCGCGGCCGGGGCGGGAGCGGCTGACGCTGATCCGGATCTTCGAGGAGGTGCGCGGTCGGGGCTACGTGGGCGGGTATGATGCGGTGCGGCGCTATGCGCGCGGCTGGGAGCGCGAGCGCAGCACGGCGTCGGCCGAGGCATATGTGCCGCTGAGCTTTGCGCCGGGCGAGGCCTTCCAGTTCGACTGGAGCCACGAGGTCGTGCTGATCAACGGTGCGATGGTGACGATCAAGGTGGCGCATATGCGGCTGTGCCACAGCCGGATGCTGTTCGTGCGGGCCTATCCGCGCGAGACGCAGGAGATGGTGCTGGATGCGCACGACCGCGCCTTTGCGTTTTTCAAGGGCGCCTGCACGCGTGGAATATACGACAACATGAAGACGGCGGTGGACACGATCATGGTCGGCCGCGAGCGTGCCTACAATCGGCGGTTCCTGCAGATGTGCAGCCACTATCTGGTGGAACCCGTGGCGTGCACGCCGAGCTCTGGCTGGGAGAAGGGGCAGGTTGAGAACCAGGTCGGGCTGGTGCGCGAGCGGTTCTTCACGCCGAGGCTGCGGGTGAAGAGCTACGAGGAGCTGAACGCCTGGCTGCTGGACCGCTGTGTCGCACATGCCCGCGCGCACCCGCACCCGGAGCTGCGCGATCGGACGATCTGGGAGGTGTTTGAGGCGGAGCGGCCGAGCCTGGTGCCCTATGCCGGGCGGTTCGATGGGTTCCACTCCGTGCCGGCCTCGGTGTCGAAGACCTGCCTCGTCCGCTTCGACAACAACCGCTACTCGGTGGCCGCCCACGCGGTCGGGCGGCCAGTGGAGATCCGTGCCTACGCCAACAGGATTGAGCTGCGCCAGGACGGGCGCGTGGTCGGCGAGCATGCGCGCCACTTCGGCCGCGACCAGACGGTGTATGACCCCTGGCATTACGTGCCGGTGCTGGCGCGCAAGCCGGGAGCCTTGCGCAACGGTGCGCCGTTCAAGGACTGGCTGCTGCCGCCCGGGCTGGAGCGCGTGCGTCGCCGGCTGGCTGGCTCGGCGGATGGCGACCGGCAGATGGTGCGCATCCTCACCACGGTGCTGAGCGACGGGCTGGCAGTGGTGGAAGCGGCCTGCCAGGCAGCGTTGCACGACGGTGTGCACTCTGCCGACGTGATCCTCAACATCCTGGCCCGGCAACGCGAACCTGCTGTTCCGATCACGATCATGACGCCGCAGGCGCTGCAGCTGCGCCACGCGCCGGTGGCCGATTGCACCCGCTACGACAGCCTCAGGAGGGCGATGTGATGGAGCGTTCCGAGATCCTATCGGTGATGGGCGAGTTGAAGCTGTATGGCATGAAGGCGGCGTATGACGAGATCCTCGGCACCGCGATCAAGCGCCAGCACGAACCGCAGCGCCTGGTTGGCGACCTGCTGCGTGCTGAGATCAGCGAGAAGCAGGCGCGTTCGATCCGCTACCAGATCACCATCGCCAAGCTGCCGCTGGCCAAGGATGTCGAGGAGTTCCGCTTCGCCAACACGCCGATCAACGAGGCCCTGGTGCGCGACCTGGCGAGTGGCAACTTTCTCGCCCACCAACGCAATGTGGTGCTGGTGGGCGGCACGGGCACCGGCAAGACGCACTTGGCCATCGCGATCGCCCGCGCCCTGATCCGCGACGGCCGTCGTGGCCGGTTCTTCAACGTCGTCGAACTGGTCAACAAGCTCGAAGCCGAAGGGCGGGCCGGCAAGCAGGGCAGGCTGGCCGAGCAGCTCTGCCGCCTGGACTTCGTGGTGCTCGACGAACTCGGCTACCTGCCCTTCGCCCAGTCCGGCGGCCAGTTGCTGTTCCACCTGATCAGCCGGCTCTACGAGCAGACCTCGGTGATCGTCACCACCAACCTGGCGCTCGGCGAATGGCCCAGCGTGTTTGGCGACGCCAAGATGACCACCGCCCTGCTCGACCGCCTCACCCACCACTGCGACATCGTCGAGACCGGCAACGAGAGCTGGCGCTTCAAGAACCGCGCCTGATCGCCCCCCCCCACGATCACCGCCCGAACCGCGCTGGTCTGTGCTCCTCCGCCTACGGCTGCGGAGCACAGACCAGCGCGGTCGCAACTCGCATCAAACGGGGTCCCTTTTGGACGCCGATGAGGGGGCACTTTTGCGTGCCGATTGACAGAATGCCAGTGCCGCGTTCTTGGAGGCGGTGCGCCGTTCGATGAAGGCCATCCGGCAGGCCCTCGGATCGACGGTGATCGACCCGGCGCTGTTGAGCAGTGCCGAGCGGATCCAGTACGAAGGATTTCTGCGGCGGCAGGAAGACAGCCAGGGTATCAAGGCGCTGGCGGAGGCGGGCAAGTCGATCAAGGAGATCACGCGTTCGACGGGCCGCAGCCGCAAGCTGGTCCGCAGTGTGCTCCGCGGTGGCGATGGCGACGTGCTCCGCTGCCGTCAGAGCATGCTGGAGCCATATATCGGTAGGTTCCGGGCCGAGTGGGAAGCAGACTGTCGCAACGGTGCCGAGCTATGGCGGCGGCTGCGTGCCGCAGGCTTCAGGGGTGGCTTGCGGGCCGTGACGGAGTGGGCAACCCGACAGTGTCGCAGCGAGAAGGCCGATGTACAGTTGGCCCGGAAGGCGCCGCCTGCTCGGGTATTGAGCCGCCTCATGACAGCGCAACGCGGGCAGTTGGCGAAGACCGACGCGGTCATGGTGGCGGCGGTCGAGAGCAGCGTACCGGCGCTTGCCATGGCGCGCGACCTCATGGAGCGCTTCCATTGCATGCTGCGGGAGCGCGACATCGGCGCACTGCCGCACTGGCTTGCAGAGACCGGCAAAAGCCTGCTTGCTTCGTTCGGAAAAGGCATCGCCACTGATCTGGCTGCTGTAAAGGCTGCCCTGACTGAACCATGGTCGAACGGCCCAACCGAAGGCCAGATCACCAAGCTCAAGCTGGTAAAGCGACAGATGTACGGCCGCGCCCATCTTGACCTGCTCCGAGCGCGCCTCGTCGTCTCCGTCTGACGCCCGCCGCCGAACTGCACCAAGTGTGAGTCAGAGCCACTTTTGTGCGCCGATTGACACCAAAATCGCCTTCCAGCCTCCAACCTGAAGACTCATGCACCGCTTGCAACACGCCGACGGCGCTCGTGCCAAGCTTCCATCAATTGCAGCACAGTGGCCGCGGTTTCCTCAATCGAGCGCCGGGTCACGTCAATCAATGGCCAGCCCCGCTGGGTGCACAGCCGACGTGCCCAAAGGAGTTCTGCTTTCACAGCCTCCGGGTCGACATAATCGCCGCTATTTTGCCGCGCGATCAACGCTGCAGCCCCGCCGCCAGCACCGATCAACCGCAACCGATGCCTGCGGATCTCAATGAGCGCTTCAGCATCGATCGTGAGACCGATCACAGGGCAATGCGGGTTCTCCAACCCGGGCTGATCAGCCACCCCAGGAACCAAGGGTATGTTGGCTGCCTTGATCCCGCGGTTTGCTAGATAAAAGGAGGTCGGAGTCTTCGAGCTGCGTGAGACACCCACTAAAACGACATCAGCTTCTGCGATACCCGACTGCGCCTGACCATCATCGTGCGCCATGATGTAGTGCATGGCATCGATACGCTTGAAGTAAGCCGCATCAAGTACATACTGCCTGCCGGGGCGTGCCGCTGCGATACGGCCGAACTGCGTCTGCAACATCGCCAGCACCGGATCGAGCACGTGCACCACCGGCAAATGCAATCGTATCCCCGCTGACTCCAGTTCGCTCCGCATTCCGGCCTCCATCAGTGTCGAAAGGATGGGTCCAGGCTCAGCCTCGATACCATCGATGACACGGTGCAGTTGAAACCGTGATCGGATCAGGCTCCAGCGATGATAGACGATCTGCTCATTGTCCTTGCCTTCCTCGAACTGCACAAGCGTCGCGCGTGCGACGGAATTGAGTGTCTCCCCAGTTGCATCAGATACGAGGTGCAGATGAAATTTTTCGCCGTCTGGCATCCGCTGAGGATAGCGGGGATAAGTGCAAAGCGCACCTGCATCCTCATGATGGCCTGACGAATCATGGGGATAACACAGACAGCAGAGCGACTGAAACCTTGGTTTCGGGTACCGCCCTAAAAAATTCTAATTTTTCATATAAATCAATTCGTTATGACATTATCCTGCTGTGGACAGCCTGTGGAAAGATCGGCGGCAACCTGTGGTACCCCGTGGTTCACACCTCCTACTGCTACATCAACCTTTCTTTTTTTAATCCTCTCTTTAAGAAGAAGCCTGGACAGGTGGCGTAGGTCGATGACGAAGAAACTGCTGAAGGTACTCGCGGGTGAAGCGGTCTGGCCGCCGCCAATTTGGCTGATGCGTCAGGCCGGGCGATATCTGCCAGAATATCGTGCTCTGCGTGCGAAAGCAGGCGATTTTCTGGCGCTCTGCCTCAATCCCGAACTTGCAGCTGAGATCACGCTGCAGCCCCTGAGAAGATTTCAGATGGACGGTGCAATCCTCTTCAGCGACCTCCCGATCGTTTCCTGGGCGCTTGGCCAACCCTTGCGCTATGCCGAAGGGGAAGGGCCAGTCCTGCCACCGATTCGAACACGCGCCGACCTCGATGCGCTCAAGCTGGAACGCGTTGCTGGCGCTGTCGCACCCATCCTCGAGACCGTGCGTCGGGTCGCTGCCAATGTCGGAGAAACCACTCTTATTGGCTTCAGTGGCGGCCCCTTCACTGTGGCCTGCTACATGGTGGAGGGCCACGGCTCACGGGAGTTCGGCGAGGCCAGAGGAATGGCTTATCGCGACCCAGCACTGTTCGCGGACCTGATTGACCTGATCGTCGAGGCCAACCTCGTATATCTGCGCGGCCAAGCCGACGCAGGCGCCGAAGCGCTGATGCTGTTCGACAGTTGGGCAGGTATGCTCCCGCCAGGCCAGTTTCACCGTTGGGTCACATTGCCGACAGCGAAAATCGCAGCCGCTCTTCAACAAAGCCACCCCACAGTACCACTGATCGGCTTTCCGCGCCTAGCCGGAATGCGAATTGGCTCTTTCGCCGTTGAGACGGGTGTCCAAGCAGTGACGATGGACACTGGAATGGATCCCGTGATGGCAGCAAAGCTTGTCCCCGACACCGTTGCCTTGCAAGGCAATCTCGATCCATTGGCTGTGGTAGCTGGGGGTTACGCTATGAAAGCAGAGGTCGAACCGCTTCTAGCAGCGATGCGTGGTCGACCGTTCATATTCAATTTAGGGCATGGTTTGGTGCCGCAGACGCCGCCCGAGCATGTCGCAGAGTTGGTGGCGCTGGTGCGTGGCCATTGACGCGGTACGACTCGACGCCAATTCACCTGCCATGAGCAAACCGAAAATAGCTATCGTGCTGTTCAATCTTGGCGGGCCGGATAAGCCGGCGTCGATTAAGCCATTTTTGATCAACCTGTTTACTGACCCTGCGATCCTGCGGGTACCGTTTTTTGTCCGGCCGCTGCTGGCACGCATCATAGCCTATGCACGCTTGAAGCCTGCATCCGAGAATTACGCACTGCTTGGTGGAAAGTCTCCGCTTTTGGAACTCACCTGCGAGCAGGCACGTGCGCTTGAACAAGCCCTGCCCGACATAGAAGCTCGCTGTTTCGTAGCGATGCGCTATTGGCATCCGTTCAGTGAGGAAGCTGCGCGCGAAGTCAAGAAGTGGAATCCCGATCACATAGTGTTACTTCCGCTCTATCCACATTACTCGACCACTACGACTGGAAGCTCTTTGACAGCGTGGCATGACGCTTCCGCACAAGTTGGACTGATGAAGCCTGTAACGACAGTCTGTTGCTATCACTCAGACCCTGAATTTATTTCTTCGACCGCAGATATATTGCGAAATTCCTATGAATTAGCCCTGAAAGAAACGGGTTCTGAGTTGAAACTCCGGGTATTGTTTTCAGCGCATGGGCTTCCCGAGACAATCATCAAGCAGGGTGACCCCTACCAATTCCAGGTGGAACGGACTGTCGTCAGTGTTGTACGGAGGCTCGATGTTGCGGGACTCGACTATGCTGTGTGTTACCAGTCGCGTGCGACCCCGCAGAAGTGGATTGGTCCCTCTACGGAGGAGGAGATCGAACGGGCAGCACACGATAAAGTGGCAATATTGGTGGTGCCGATCGCGTTTGTTTCTGAGCATTCAGAGACTCTTGTCGAACTCGATATCGAGTATCGAGAGGTTGCTGAAAAGGCCGGAGTTCCCGGTTATTTCCGGGTCCCGGCACAGAATTCTGACGCCGGCTTCATTGGGGCCCTTGCAGATCTGGTACGAAGAGCTATCCGACACGGTCCTGGCCTATGCAGCTTTGCTGGGGGCCGAACCTGCCCCAAGGCGCATTCAGATTGCCCCCATGCTCGGGCAGGGGTAGCAAAAGTTCTATCATGACAGGGCTCTTGCTTCATTTGTGCCGAATCGATCCGGTTGACCCAGCTAGATTCGATTGTGATTGTCTGCCCGTCGATAACGTGAATTTGGCAAACAACACGCTTGACAGCGTCAAAAGTCTCAGATCGCCTTGTCATTTCGATACCAACTCGATACATAAAGGCATGCGGACGAAGTTTGATAGGGTCAGGGTAAGCAAATCTATTGCATGCAATGCCGACAGTCTTGCCTATATGGCTCGAGACGATTCCCCTCCCACAGTGCCTCTTCCTGCCGCGCCAGCCAATGGCCATGGTCCCGCTGGCTGGCTCATTGTGAGGGATAGCTTACCTGCAACTGTGGCAGTACCCCCGGCAGCTATAGACCACATCGCCTTGGCACCGGATGGGTATGATCCCAGCCCAAAATATGTCGGAACTGTTTTGTTAGATTTGACGTTCGAACTTCCGGGGCTGTTCGCTGAGGCTTGGAGGCGCGCATGACGTACGAACCGCTGTCACATATCTACTTGTGGGCAAAGGCACTTCATGTGATGAGCCTGATCGCATGGATGGCAGGCTTGTTCTACCTGCCGCGTCTTTACGTTTATCACTGCATGGTGATTCGTGGAACGGCGGAGAGCGAACGGCTCAAGGTGATGGAACGGCGACTCCTCAAGCAGATCATGACCCCTGCCATGGTCGGAACGTGGTTCTTTGGTATTCTCCTTGTCCTCACCCCTGGTGCGGTTGACTGGTCAAGTCTGTGGTGGCCCAGCAAGCTGCTCTGCGTCGTACTGATGAGCGGTTTCCACGGCGCTACATCGAAATGGCGGAAGGAGTTCTTGGAGGATCGGAACACGAAGCCTGAACGGTTCTACCGCATGGCGAATGAGTTCCCCACAGTTCTCATGTTCGCGATCGTCATCATGGTGATTGTTAAGCCATTTTGAGCAGCGGTAGCGATCTACCCGGGTGGATTGTGCTGGTTGACGGATAGGCTGCGGTTGCATACTTTACTACCAGTCGGCCCGCGACAGCGTGGTCGTACCCGTTCGCTGCCGCTACCCTTTCTGTTAGGTCAACACCACTGTAAGCCCGATCGGGCAAAGCGCCCTAGGTTCCGCAGGCGGCGGAGCCGACGGTTATAGCGTTGACCTACCTCCCCTCGCGCTGAGGCGACCCAATGCATCTTGCCGACCTCAAGGCAAAGGCTCCAGCCGATCTGCTGAGCTTTGCCGAATCCCTCCAGATCGAGAATGCTTCCAGCCTGCGAAAGCAGGACATGATGTTTGCCATCCTCAAGACGTTGGCAGAAAATGAGCAGGCCATCCACGGTGATGGAACATTGGAAATCCTTGCTGATGGCTTTGGCTTTCTGCGGAGTGCAGATAGCAACTATTTGCCCGGGCCAGATGATATCTACGTCTCACCGAGCCAGGTCCGTAGATTTGCGTTGCGGACAGGCGATACGGTCGATGGCCAGATCCGTGCCCCCAAGGACGGCGAGCGTTATTTCGCCATGCTCAAGGTCAACCAGATCAATTTTGAGCCACCAGAAGCGGTCAAGCACCGGATCAACTTTGATAACCTGACACCACTCTATCCCGAGCGTCGCCTGAAAATGGAGATGGAGACGCCCGCACCTCTGGTGAAGGGCCAGCAGCGTGACAACACGCCGCGCGTCATTGACCTGATCGCACCCATCGGCAAAGGGCAACGCGCACTCATTGTGGCTCCACCAAGAACCGGCAAGACTGTGATGTTGCAGAACATTGCCACAGCGATCAGCACCAACCACCCGGATGTGTTTCTGATGGTGCTTCTGATCGACGAGCGTCCAGAAGAAGTCACAGACATGTCCCGCACGGTGAAGGGAGAGGTTGTCGCATCCACCTTCGATGAACCTGCAACGCGGCATGTTCAGGTGACCGAGATGGTGCTCGAGAAAGCCAAACGCCTAGTTGAACACAAGCGCGATGTCGTCATCCTGCTCGACTCTATCACCCGCCTGGCACGAGCGTACAACACGGTTGTGCCTTCTTCGGGTAAGGTGCTCACCGGTGGCGTCGACGCGAATGCCTTGCAGCGGCCGAAGCGCTTTTTTGGTGCAGCTCGAAACATCGAGGAGGGCGGTTCGCTTACGATTATCGCCACGGCGCTTATCGATACCGGTAGCCGAATGGATGA
Organism: Asaia bogorensis; assembly: GCA_945874805.1. Lineage (GTDB taxonomy): Bacteria > Pseudomonadota > Alphaproteobacteria > Acetobacterales > Acetobacteraceae > CAIRTN01. The sequence continues at coordinate 9,535 of CAMCJI010000141.1, forward strand.
AGTGATTTTCGAAGAGTTCAAGGGTACTGGCAACAGCGAGATCATCCTTGATCGTAAGCTGTCTGATAAGCGGACATTTCCTGCAATTGACATTACAAAGTCTGGTACCCGTAAGGAAGAGCTCTTGGTTGATCGCGGCACTCTGTCGAAGATGTGGGTGCTCCGCCGCATTCTCAATCCGATGGGAACCATGGACGCCATGGATTTCCTGCTAGACAAGCTAAAGTACAGCAAAACCAACCAAGACTTCTTTGACGCTATGAACACCTGAGAGAGGTTCCAAATTTCGGTCCAATAAGTCGTATCTTCGGGCTTGGATTACAGAAATAGTTCACCCAGCTTGGCCCAAGAAGCAGAGACGTGCTCTCTCGATAGCGGTTTGCCGCATGCATGGTGTGGGGTCCAAAAACCGCCATTGCCTATACTCCAGAACGGAACGCGGTACCTCGATCCTGAAGTGTTGATCCAATCAACAATTCGCACCAGCTCAGAGTATCACGTCAACACTGCCCTGGAACCGCGGGCCTGCGGACTTGCGCCCTCATGGCCCAAGCGCCGGTGATTAGGCCTGCTACCGGTTCGGTACACACTTTATTATATCAACTCTCTCTGACCAGAACGCGTGTGTCGACTATCTTGAGCTAATGGACATGATGGGCCAGGGCTGATCGATGAGACGGTTCCACTGGTGGCAGCAGTGTTCGACGATGTCTTCGTGGTCGCGGAAGATGCGGTTAGATAGTAAGCTTGGCCCTGCGGCCCTTCTTCCCTGATGTGGGATGAATCTGATTGGACGGCTGGAGGCATGGAGCTTCGAGCCGGCATTATGGTCGACGTTAGAGCCGAATCTCATCAGTCTGGATCGTATCCTGCTGCGGCGAACATATTGATGCAGTCGGTTGGAGTGATGAGATCGATGAGGCGGCCTATGGCCGTCCATAGGGCATCGACGGTGCGTGCGGCCTCCTTGCGCAACAGCGCCTTGAGCTTTGCGAAGGCGTTCTCGATCGGGTTGAACTCTGGGCTGTAGGGCGGAAGGTAGAGCAGGCTGGCGCCGGCGGCCTCGATGGCCAGGCTGACGGCCACGCCCTTGTGGCTGCTCAGGTTGTCCATGACGACGATGTCGCCGGGTTTGAGGGTGGGCACCAGAAACTGTTCGACATAGGCCTGGAAGGCCGCAGCGTTGATCGGACCGTCCAGCACCAAGGGTGCCACGATCCCGGTGCTCCGCAGGCCTGCGACGAACGTGGTGGTCTTCCAATGCCCGTGTGGAATGGCGGCGCGCGGCCGTGCGTGCGGGCCATGCTGATAGACGCCCAGGTTTCATCGATGAAGACCAGGCGCTCGGGATCGAGGTCAGGCTGGTTCTCGAACCATTCGTATGCATCGGGCGGAGGCCGTGTCTATCAGTGAGGGTGTAGAAGTCCGTCGCTGATGATGGTGTTGAGGGCGGCTTTGAGGGACAGGTTGCGATAGACGCGGTGCCACTGTCCGGTATGGCGATGCCACTGGATGTCGAAGCGATCTGGGCCAATCCAGTCGAGCCGCACGAAGGGGGCGTCGAACTCCTCGCCTAAATTGTCCTCGAAGCCGGAGCGATAGCGCTACAGGAAGCGGTATTTGGTGCCGTGCCATTTGCCCTGGATATCGACCGGGTAGTTGAACTGCGTCGGTGTGACCGTCGGCCGGAAGCGTGGCTTGAGGATCGTGTCGATGAACGCCTGGCAGGTGGCGGTGATGGCGGCCTTTTCGTTGGCCGATAGTGCTGGTGTCCTCATGCGGCAGCCTCGTTTGCAGCGGGTTTCCACTTCCAGGGCAGCAGATCGCCGAGCCTGGACGCGGGTTGATCG
>CAMCJI010000142.1 GCA_945874805.1 Asaia bogorensis
TGAATCCTATCGACCCGTGATCTGGGAATCCCCTGATTTCAAGCCGTCTCCGCGACGAAGTGGCCCGACTTACGCAACAGGTCTATTGGCGGCGGCTTTAGCGGCGGAATTGGTTCATGGTTTGGGTGGATTTTATGGCTTCGCCGCCAAGCCACGTATCCGGGTTCCAAGACGGCGGAGCCATCAAATCCAACTCGGCCATGATCGATCTCGCCGCCTGAGCCCCAACCCAATGAACAGAAGTTTTTTGCTTCTTTTTTTCAAAAAAGAAGATGCTTGCTGACGCTGAACTTTACCCTTTTCCTCGCCGCCTTCAGCGGCCGTCGGCGCCGGTGATGGGGGCGGAGTTTTGCGGTGTTTGCACTGGGGTGTCGGGCGGCTGCTGGCCGGGGGCGGGCACCAGCGGGGCGGTGCGGAAGATGCCGAAGATGCCGCGCAGGAAGCCGGGGGTGACGGCGGCCAGCGGGTTCACGCCGACATCCGGGTCCGCCAGGGGGCCGCGCATCGACCAAGTGGCGGCGAACAGGCCGCCGCCTTCCTCGGGGCTGACCAGCTTGCCGAGCAGCGGGATGCGGCCGAGCAGGGAGTTGAAGGCGTAGGCCGGCACGATCGTGCCCTGGGCGTCGATGATCTGGCGGGCGAGGTCGACGCGGCCTTTGGCCGTCATCCCGAGCGAGACGTTGTAGCTGCGCGCGTCGTCCAGTTCGAGGATGTCGCCGGTGAGGCGGAAGGGGGCGATCAGCTCGTCGAAGTTCATGTCGCCGCCGCGCAGGGCCTGGAACACGCCATAGACCGACATCGCCTGCAGCAGCTTGGCTAAAGCGGGGGCGTCGCGCACGGCGAAGCCGGTGATCTCCGCCCGGCCAGAGAGGGGGTTGCCGGGGGCGGTGTCGTCGTAGCGGCCGGTCAGGCGCATTTGTCCGCCCTGGATCGAGCGTTCGATATCGATGGCGCGGAGCAGGGCGCCGGCGTCTGCGGCGGTGATGGTCAGGGTGCGGCCGCGGCCGTCCGGCGCGATGGTCAGGTCCAGTTCGCCGCCTCCGGGGCCTTGGGTGCGGCCGATCAGGCGGAGGGATTTGTTGATCCGGCCGTTGCTTTCGCCGCGCACGGCGACGTTTCGCAGGACGGCGCCGCCGGCCATGACGACCTGCTCGAAGCGCATGTCGGCGATCCAGGGCGGGCCGACATGGTCGGGGTTGGCGGGTTGGCGGCGGTCGAATTCGGCTGAGGCGTCGATGCTCGGGCCGGAGAGGGTGACGCCCCAGGGGCCGTCGGGTGTGGTGGGCCAGCGCACCTCGCCGCTGGCCAGGTTGCGTGGGCCGAGGGCGAGGCGTTGCAGGCGCAGCAGGCGGGGACGGCCGGCGGCGAATTCGATGTCGCCGGCGACCGCCCAGCCTTCGCCTTCGGCGCGCAGCCGGTCCAGGCTGCTGATGCGGTCGCGGTCGAGCAGGAGGCGGAAGTCGGCGGTGGCCGGTTTGCCGGCGGGTTTGGACCAGGCGATCTGCGGCACGGAGAGGATGGTGGGGGCGAGGTCGGCCTTGACCGCCAGCTCGCCGCGGCCGTTGCGGCGCAGGATCAGGTCGGCCTTGGCCGAGGCGGTGCCGGCCATCACGTCGACGGTGTCCACGCCGATGGCGAGGAGTTGGGCGGGGGTGATACCGACGGCGCTGACGGTGCCCTTCTGGACCACCTGGGTGGGGGGGCCGGAGCGGAAATCCTGCTCGAAGGTGACCTGGCCGGGGATGCCGGCGAGGGTGGCGGTGCCGCGGGCGCGCAGGCCGTCGTTGGTCGCCTCGAGGTCCAGCGTGCCGGCTTCGAGGTCGCGGCCGCCGACGATGCCGCCGAGGCGCAGGGCGGTGAGCCTGGTTTCGGCGCGGATGCGGAGCAGGTCGATATCGACATCGTCCTCCAGCGGCAGGCGGTCGATCGACAGCTTGCCGGCGACCTGACCGGCGGGGTCGCGGATGTCGATGGGTTTGCGGTCGAGCAGTTTCAGGCGGGGGTGGCGCAGCACGGCCAGCACTTCCGGCACGGGGCCGGCCAGGTCCATCTCGATATCGGCGAACTGATTTGGAGCGGCGAGGCCGGAGAGGGTGATGCGGCCGCCCTTGATGGTGACCGGCGGGCCGGGGCCGCCGATCTTGACCTGGCGGCCGGTGCGGGCGGCGATTTCCAGCGCGTCCGGCGAGAGGAAGCGCAGGGTGGCGTCCACCGCTTCGGCGGGGGGGATGGGGCGCAGCCAATGGATCGTGAGGCCCTGGCCCTCCAGCCCGCCGGCGAGATGGGTGATGGTGACGTCCGAGAAGTCCTCCGGCGCGGTCAAAGCGAGATCGACATGGCCGCCGGTGGCGGTGCCGTCGGTGATGTTTTCGGCGAGCCAGGGCCGCAGGCCCTTGCCGCCGACGCCGACGGGCCAGAGGCCGGGCAGATCGGCGAAGTCCAGCCGGTCGAGATGCAGGCTGGCGGCGGCGTCGATCCGGCCGTCGGCGCGGGTGGCGTGCAGCCAGCCGCCGAGCTGCGGGCGGCGGCCGGTCAGCGTGGGGCCGAGTTCGAGGCGTTCGAGCACGAGGTCGGCCTGATCGGCTGTGGCTTCGAGGCGCAGGCGGCCGCCGAGGACGGGCAGGAGGCCGCTGGCGACGCCGATCCGGCCGGCGCCGAGGGTGACGCTGGCTGTGAGGTTGGGGCGGCTGAAGGCGGTGTCGATGCTGCCCTCGGCGCGGATTTCGACCGGCAGGTCGAGCCGGGAGAGGCCCTCGAGGTCGGGCAGGGCGTCGGCGAGGCTGGCGGGGACGACCTGGGGCAAGGCGAGGGTGAAGCGCATCCGTCCGCCATCGGCCGGCAGCACGGCGGCGGCGGTGATGCGGTACTGCGTGGCGCCGAGGGCGACATCGAGGCTGCCCTGCGCGTCCAACCCGCCGCCGGGGCGGCGGCGCAGGTCGAGATCGGCGTGCGGCACGGCGAGCAGCACGTGCCCGCCGGCATCGACGAAGGCGAGGCGGGCGTCGCGCACGCGGACGAGGCGCAGCTGGCTCAGCCAGTCCGCGGTGCCGGCAGCGTCGTCGCCGACCGGTGGGCGGGCGAGGGTGGCCAGGGCGTCGGCGACCCAGTCGGGGCCGCCAGTCTCGACCGTGGTCTCGGCCGGTGCCTCGGCCGGGGCGGTGAGCATGAAGGCCAGGGTGCCGTCTGCCCGGCGGGAGGCGCGCAGATCGGGGCCGACGAGTTCGATGGCGCGGGGCTGGACGCGGCCTTGCAGCAGGGCGCGGATCGACAGCGAGACGCGCGCCTCACGGATCTGCGCCACGGTGGAGCCGTCAGGGTTGAGGAGAGCGACGCCGGTGAGCTGGATTTCCAGCGGGCGGTCCACGCCGGCGCGGAACCCCTCCCAGACCAGGGCGGCGTTGGCGAGGCGCAGGCGGGCACGGCCGTCCATCGTCTCGGCATATTGTTCGAGCTGGCCGGCGAGCCAGGGCAGCGGCAGCGGGCCTTGGGCGAGACGCCAGGAGAGGCTGACGGCGGCGAGCATCAGCAGCACGCCGAGGCCGATCGGCAGCGCGAGCAGCAGCAGCATGGCGCGGTGGAGCGGGCGCATGGCTTGACCGGCTCGCCCGCTCATGCCCAGCCTTTCCGCCCATGTGCGCAGCCCCGACGTTCCGCCTGCCCGAGACCTGGCCCGCCCCCGCCGATGCCGATGCCGCGGCGCGATTGCAGGAGCGCTTCGCCGACCTGGGCACGGTGGAGGCGCGGCTGGCCGGCCGGCCGGAGGTAGCGGCGATGCTGCGCGGCCTGGGCGGCAATGCGCCGTATCTGGCCGATCTCGCGCTGCGGGAGGTGGCGACGTTGCGGCTGCTGATCCGCTCCGGGCCGGATGCGGCGGTGGCGGCGGCGATGCGGCGCGTTGCCACGGCGCGCCCGACGGCACCGCGCGCCCAGGTGGCCGGCATCGTGCGCGGGGCCAAGCGGGCGGTGGCGCTGGCCGTGGCGGTGGCCGATATCGGCGGGCTGTGGAGCCTCGATCAGGTGACGGCGGCGCTGTCCGACCTCGCGGAGCAGACGCTGTGCCTGTGCACGGCGCATCTGCTGCGGGCCGGGCATGAGGCCGGCGAGTTGCGTCTGCCGCATCCGGGCGAGCCGAACCGGGGCTGCGGCTTCACCGTGCTGGGCATGGGCAAGCTGGGCGCCCGTGAATTGAACTACTCCAGTGATATCGACCTCATCCTGCTGCACGACCCCGATGCGGGGGTATATCACGGCGACGCCGCGCGCGCGTTCTATACAAGATTGTCGCGCGATCTGGTGACCCTGATGGAGGCGCGGGACGCGGACGGCTATGTTTTCCGCACCGATCTGCGCCTGCGCCCCGATCCGGCGGCGACCCCGCCCTGCATCAGCCTGCCGACCGCGATCTCCTACTACGAGAGCATGGGGCAGAACTGGGAGCGGGCGGCGATGCTGAAGGCGCGGCCGGTGGCGGGCGATATCGCGCTGGGGCATGCGTTCCTGGAGGCGATCCGGCCGTTCATCTGGCGGCGGCATCTGGATTTCGCCGCCGTGTCCGACATCCATGCGATGAAGCGGCGGATCGACGCGCATAAGGGCACGGCGCTGGATACCGGGCTGGGGCCGGCCGCGCGCATCGCCGGGCATGACGTGAAGCTGGGCGAGGGGGGCATCCGCGAGATCGAGTTCCTCGCGCAGACGTTGCAGCTGGTGTGGGGCGGGCGTGACCCCGGGCTGCGCACGCGCCGCACGCTCGAGGCGCTGCGCCTGCTGGTGCGGGCGGGGCATGTGCCGGCGCGCACCGCGGCGGGGCTCGCGCGGTCCTACCGCTTCCTGCGCCAGGTGGAGCACCGGTTGCAGATGGTGGCGGACCGGCAGACGCATTCGCTGCCGGAGCGGGCGGAGCAGCTGGCCGCCTTCGCGCTGTTCATGGGCTTTGCCGACGCTCAAGACTTCGCGGATACGCTGCTGCGGCACATGGGGCGGGTGCAGGCGGGCTACAGTTCCTGGTTCAAGGATGTTCCGGGCGACGAGCCGGATATTGGTGCGATGGACTTCGGCGTGACCGAGGCGCCGCCGGAGACGCTGCAGCGCCTCGCAGCACTGGGGTTTGCCCAGGCGGATACGATCGTCAAGGCGGTGCGGGCCTGGCAGTCCGGCCGGATCCGGGCTTTGCGCTCGCAGCGTTCGCAGGAACTGATGGGCCAGATCCTGCCGCGGCTGCTGACCGCGCTGTCCCGCCAGCCGCAGCCGGACAGCGCGTTTGCGCGGCTGGACGAGTTTCTCACCCGGTTGCCGGCGGGGGTGCAGCTGCTGTCGCTGATCGAGCGCAATCCGGCGCTGCTGGGGCGGATCGCGGCGATCCTGGGGGCGGGGCCGTCGCTGGCCGATCATCTCGCGCGCACGCCCTCGGCCCTGGAGGGGCTGTTGGCGCCGGAGGGGGTGGGCGACCCGGCGCGGCTGATCCGCGCGCGGCTGGGCGATGCGCGGCTGCTGGAGGACGCCATCGCCATCATCCGCTCGACGGTGCGCGAGGAGGATTTCGCCATCTCGGTTGCCACGATGGAGGGGCGGCTGGATGCGGACGCGGCCGGCGAGGCGCGCGCGGCGCTGGCCGGGGCGGCGCTGGGGGCGCTGCTGGGCCCTGTGCTGGAGGATTTCGCGCGGCGGTTCGGCCGGGTGCGGCGCGGCGAGATGGTGCTGGTGGTGATGGGCAAGGCCGGCGGGCGGGAGATGATGGCGGGCTCGGACCTCGACATGATGCTGATCTACGACCATCCGGAGACCGTCAGCGAAAGCACCGCCCGCGCACCGGCCCGGCCGCTGCCGGCGAGCCAGTGGTTCATCCGCGCGGTGCACGCGTTTGTGGCGGCGCTGACGGCACCGGACGGGGAGGGCAAGATGTTCTCCGTCGACATGCGGCTGCGGCCTTCGGGCAACAAGGGGCCGGTGGCGGTCTCGCTGGCCGCGTTCGAGCGCTACCACGCGGCGGATGCGCAGGGGTTGGGGGCGCCGGTGCTGGGGGCCTGGACCTGGGAGCGGATGGCGCTGACGCGGGCGCGGGTGGTGGCCGGGCCGCCGGGCCTGCGCCGGCGGGTTGAGGCGGCGATCCTGCGGGCGCTGGCCTCGGCCGGGCCGCCGACGCGCATCCGCACGGACGCGGCGGCGATGCGGGCGCGGCTGCTGCGCGATCTGCCGCCGGCCGGGCCGTGGGATGTGAAGCTGCGCGCGGGCGGGCAGATCGAGGTGGAGTTCATCGCCCAGGTGTTGCAACTGGTGCATGGTCCGGCGGCGCCGCCGCTGTTCAGCCCTACAACGCAGGTGGCGCTGCGCCGGTTGCAAGCGGCGGGGGTGCTGGCGGATGACGATGCCGCGCTGCTGGTGCGCGCCGACCGGATATGGCGGACGGTGCAGGGGATGCTGCGGATCACGCTGGGCCAGGCCGGCGGGGCGCGCGAGCCGGGGGAGCGGCTGTCTGACGCCTCGGCCGATGCGCTGCTGCGGGCGGTGGCGGTGGCGGGGGTGGAGGCGGTTGACGTCGGCGCGCTGCGGGCCAATCTGGACGATCTGGCGCAGCAGGTACGGGCTGCCTTCATCCGGCATGTGGGAGACTTGATGGCATGAGCATCACCGAAGGCGACGCGGCGCCTGATTTCAGCCTGTCGGCGAGCGGCGGGCGTACGGTCAGTCTCGCGGCGATGCAGGGCCGTCCGTTCGTCCTGTACTTCTATCCGAAGGCAGATACCTCTGGCTGCACGAAGCAGGCCTGCGCGTTTCAGGAGGCGCTGGGCCAGTTCGGAGCGCTGGGCGTGGAGGTGATCGGCGTGTCGCCCGACCCGTTGAAGCCGATCGAGAAGTTCGCTGCGAAATATGGGCTGAGCTTCCCCCTCGCGTCCGACGAGACGAAGGCGGCGGCGGAGGCGTATGGGGTGTGGGTGGAGAAGTCGATGTATGGTCGCAAGTATATGGGCATCGAGCGGACGACGTTTTTGATCGACGCGGCGGGGCGGATCAACAAGGTTTGGCCGAAGGTGAAGGTCGAGGGGCATGCGGTGCAAGTGAAGGCTGCGGCGGAAGCGCTGGCCTGAGGGCATATATCGCATCAAAAATGGGCAGGTGGCGCAAATCTAGCCGATTGAGTGGCTACCTGCCCCTATAGATCGCCAGAATTCACTTGCATGCTGCGCTGCGGCATGTGGAAATTGGGGACCGCGAGGGAATGCTGGTGGTCAGCCGCAAAAGTGCATCACTTTTTGCCGCGACAGGCGCTACAATTGCGGTATTGTGACTGTACGTGAGTTTTCGGGACCGCCCCGGTGAACGAGGGTGGCCCATAATGCTGATGCGGGGGCTTCAATGAACGAATCTCGACTTCGGGGTCTGATCGACCGTGTGAAGAGTGGCAAGCTGTCGCGGCGCGGCTTTATGTCGCGGATGCTGGCGGTGGGTATTACCGCCCCGGCGGCCAGCCAGTTGCTGGCGCTTTCCGGCGTGGCGATGGCGCAGACCGCCACGCCCTATCCGCCGACCAAGCGCGGCGGCGGCGGCCCGCTGAAGGTGCTGTGGTGGCAGGCGCCGACCCTGCTCAATCCGCATTTCGCCACTGGCACCAAGGACCAGGACGGCAGCCGCGTGTTCTATGAGCCGCTGGCCGCCTGGGACCCGGACGGCAACCTGCGCCCGGTGCTGGCCGCCACAATCCCGACGCTGGCCAATGGCGGGCTCGCGGCCGATGGCAAGTCGGTTACCTGGAAGCTGAAGCCGGGTGTGTTGTGGCATGACGGCAAGCCGTTTACCGCCGATGACGTTGTCTTCAACTGGAAGTACGCGTCCGACCCGGCGACCGCCGCGGTGACGAGCGGCAGCTACAAGGACATCATCGTCGAGAAGATCGACGCGCTGACGGTGATCGTGAAGTTCCAGACGCCGCAGCCCTTCTGGGCCGATGCGTTTGTGGGTGCGACCGGCCAGATCATCCCGAAGCATCTGTTTGAGGACTTCTCCGGCGCCAAGTCGCGCGATGCGCCGACGAACCTGAAGCCGGTTGGCACCGGGCCGTATGTGTTCAAGGATTTCCGCCCGGGCGACACCGTCACCGGCGACCTGAACAAGAACTACCACATGCCGAACCGCCCGTATTTCGACAGCATCGAGATGAAGGGTGGCGGCGACGCCGTATCGGCCGCGCGCGCGGTGCTGCAGACCGGCGAGTATGACTTCGCCTGGAACCTGCAGGTCGAGGACGAGGTGCTCATCCGCCTCGAACGCGGCGGCAAGGGCAAGGTGGAGATCACCGAGGGTGCGGGCATCGAGCATATCCAGCTCAACAACACCGATCCCTGGACGGAAGTGGACGGCGAGCGCTCGTCCATGAAGACCAAGCACCCCTCGCTGACCGAGCCGGCCGTGCGTCAGGCGCTGGCGCTGCTGGTGGATCGCGACGGCATCGAGAAGTTCATCTACGGCCGCACCGGCATCGCGACCGCCAACTGGGTGAACAACCCCTCGCGCTTCCGCTCCAAGAACACCACCAAGGAGTTCAACATCGACAAGGCGAACGCCCTGCTCGATGGCGCCGGATGGGTGCGCGGTGCCGATGGCATCCGTGCCAAAGGCGGCGTGAAGCTGAAGTATGTGTACCAGACCTCGATCAACCAGCCGCGCCAGAAGACCCAGGCCGTGGTGAAGCAGGCCTGCGCGCGGGCCGGCATCGATATCGAGATCAAGTCGGTGGTGGCATCGGTCTACTTCTCGTCGGACGTGGCCAACCCCGATACGTATCCGAAGTTCTACACCGACCTGCAGATGTACAACACGGGTCCCGGCCGCCCGGACCCCGGCGTATGGATGCAGATGTATTTGTCGAGCGAAGTTGCCACCAAGGAAAACAAGTGGCAGGGCCGTAACTGCCTGCGCTGGGTGAACAAGGAGTTCGACGTCACCCATGCCGAGGCGGAGTCTGAGCTTGACCCGGTGAAGCGCGTTGCCCTGCTGATCAAGTGCAACGACATCATCGTGAAGAATCAGGCGGTGATCCCGATCGTTTATCGTCCGACCGTGTCGGGCGTGAGCAACAGGCTGGTGGCCGACCTCAGCGGGTTCGACAGCAACTTCTTCGACCTCGCCAGCTGGTACATGAAGGCCTGATCCAGGCGAAGCTCGCCTGAGACGTACTGCCAACGGGATGCGGTGAAATGCCGCATCCCGGAAGCTCCTCTATTTTCTGGAGACGCTGTTGTCCCGCGCTTATCTCCTGCGCCGCATTCTTCTGGCGATTCCGAGCCTGCTCGGGATCAGTGTGGTGCTGTTCACTATTCTGGCGCTGGCGCCTGGCGACCCGTTCGAAGAACTGGTGACCAATCCCAACGTGCCGCCCGAAGTGCGCCTGGCTCTGCGTGCTTCGTTGGGCATGGATGACCCGGTTTACATCCGCTACTTCCGCTGGTTCTTCTCGATGCTGAGCGGCGACTGGGGCTTTTCCTTCACCAGCCGCATGCAGGTCGATGACCTGATCCTGCAGCGCCTGCCGACGACGATCGCGGTGATCGGCACCTCGCAGCTGATCGCCATGCTCATCGCCATCCCCGTCGGCGTGCTTGCCGCCGCCCGGCCCTATTCGCTGTTCGATCAGATTGCCAACACGCTGGCCTTCGTCGGGTTCTCGCTGCCGACGTTCTTTACCGGCCTGGTGCTGATCCTGCTGTTCAGCATCCAGCTCGACTGGTTGCCCTTCGTGTATTCGGCCAACATCCGCGGCTCCGGCTGGCCCTGGCTGTGGGAGCATATCAAGCAGTCGATCATGCCGATCATGGTGCTTGGGCTGTTCCAGGGTGCCTCGCTGGTGCGCTACGTGCGCTCCTCCGTGCTTGACGTCATCAAGCTCGATTACGTCACCACCGCCCGCTCCAAGGGTATCGGCCAGCGCAAGGTGCTGGTGCGCCATGTGGTGCGCAACGCACTGATCCCGGTGGTGACGCTGGTGGCGCTGCAGATGCCGATCGTGTTCGGCGGCGCCATCGTCACCGAGCAGATCTTCCGCATTCCCGGCATCGGCTCGCTGCTGATCGCGTCGATCCTGGCGAATGATACGCCGGTGGTGATGGGCGTGACCTTCGTCTTCGCCTGCCTTGTTGTCATCTTCAACCTGATTGCAGACATTCTCTATGGTTGGCTCGACCCCCGCATCGCTTTCCGCTGATGGGCCCGCACCCATGAGCGCCACAACCGCAGTCCGCGTCACCAAGCCGGTATCCCCGGCGCAGGAGGCTTGGCGGCGATTCCGCAAACACAAGCTGGCCGTGGTCAGCGCCGGCATTCTCATGCTGCTGGTGGCGACGATCGCGATCGGACCGTTCATCTGGACGCTGCCGATCAACGAGATCGACTTTACCGCCAAGCTGCAGCCGCCCTCCTGGGCGCATCCGCTGGGCACTGACGACCTCGGCCAGGACCTGCTGGCGCGGCTGATCTATGGCGGGCGGATTTCGCTCGCCGTGGGGCTGGCGGCGATGGTGGTGGCGGTGTTCGTCGGCGTGGTGATCGGTGCGGTGGCCGGCATGGCCAGCGGGCGGGTGGATGCGGCGCTGATGTGGCTGACCGACCTGTTCCTCTCGCTGCCGCAGCTGCCGCTGCTGCTGATGATCATCTACCTGTTCCGCGACGGGCTGAAGAACCTGTTCGGGCCGGAAGGCGGCGTGTTTGTGCTGATCGTGCTGGTGATCGGCGGGCTGCGCTGGATGCCCGTCGCCCGCCTGGTCCGCGCGCAGTTCCTGTCGCTGCGGGAGAAGGAGTTCGTCGAGGCGGCACGCGCGTTGGGTGCCTCGCGCGGGCGGCTGGTGGTGCGGCATATCCTGCCGAACGCGCTGGGGCCGGTGATCGTGGCCGGGACGATCGACGTGGCGGCGGCGATCATCGCCGAATCCACCCTGTCGTTCCTCGGGCTTGGCTTCCCGCCGGATATTCCCACCTGGGGGCGCGTGCTGTTCGACGCGAAGGACTACCTCGATATTGCGCCGCACTGGGCGCTGTTCCCGGGGCTGGCGATCTTCCTGGCTGTGCTTTCCATCAATTTCATTGGCGACGGGCTGCGCGATGCGCTTGATCCCCGGCGGGTGATCTAGTGAAGGAAGCAAGCATCTTCTTTTTTGGAAAAAAGAAGCAAAAAACTTTAGTCACCCTGGGCCTCGCATGACCGAACCTTTGCTGGATATCCGCGGCCTGAAGACGTGGTTCAAGACGGATGACGGGATGGTGCGCGCCGTCGACGGCGTCAGCATGTCGCTCAACCGCGGCGAGACGCTGGCGGTTGTTGGCGAGTCCGGCTGCGGCACGACCGGCACCGCGCGCAGCG
>CAMCJI010000143.1 GCA_945874805.1 Asaia bogorensis
CGCTGCCGATCAGCGCCAGGGGCACACTCCCCATGATGATCAGCGCCAGCACAGCCGAGCGGTAGCGGCTGTAGAGGATGGCGAAAATGATCAGCAGCGAGACGGCCGAGAGGGCACCGATGGTGCGTGTGGCCTCCTCCTGCGCCTGAAATGTGCCTTCCAGACTGGTTGTATAGCCGGGTGGCAGGGTGGTGCGGCCGACCTCGCTGCGGATATCGGCGATGATGCGGGCCATGTCCGCGCCGGGGGCAGCATTGCCCAGCACCACGACCCGGCGGCGGCCATTTTCGCGCTGTATCTGGTTTGGACCGTCGGTCTCGGTCACCTCGGCGATCTGGCGCAGCGGCACGCGGCCGGCCGGCGTCTCGATCAGCAGGTCACCCAGGCCGCCAGTGGTGCGCTGCGCGTCTGGAAGACGGATCACCACGTCGAACCGGCGATTGCCGTCAGCGAGACGTGAGACGACGCGGCCGTTGGAGAGCCGCTCCAGCTGCTCGGTGACGGCCGCAGGCGCCACGCCGAACAGGGCGGCGCGGGCATAGTCCACCGTGATCTCCAGCTGTGGGATCCGCACCTGCTTCTCCACCTGCAGATCCACCACGCCTGGCACGCGGGCGAGGCCCTGGCGCAGGGTCTCCGCCAGGCTGCGCAAAGTGTCGAGATCGTCGCCGTAGAGCTTCAGCGCGATCTCAGCCCGTACGCCGGAGAGCATGTGATCCAGCCGGTGGGAGATCGGCTGGCCGATATTCACCGCCATCGGCAGAACTGCCAGCCGCTCGCGGATGTCCGCGGTGATTTCGGCCTTGCTGCGGGTGGAAGGGTGCAGATCGACCTCGATTTCCGACGCATGGACACCCTCGGCGTGCTCATCCAGTTCGGCTCTGCCCGTGCGGCGGCCGACGGCACGGACCTCGGGCACCCCCATGACGATCCGCTCGGCGATCAGGCCGACACGGTGCGATTCGGCAAGCGAGATGCCAGGATTGAACAGCGTGTTGATGGTCAGCGTGCCCTCGTTGAAGGGCGGCAGGAAGGCGCGCGGCAGCAGCGTAGCCCCGATCCCCGCGGCAACCACACCGGTTCCCACGAGGCCGAGCAGCAGCCCGGGCCGGTGCAGCGTTGCCGTCAGCGCCGCATGGTTGAGCCGCTTCAACCCGCGGACCAGGGCGCTTTCCCGCTCGTCCAGCCGCTTCATGCCGGGCAGCATCAGGTAGGCCATGACAGGGGTGAGGGTGATCGAGACGACGAGGCTCGCCAGGATCGAAATGATATAGGCCTGGCCCAGCGGGGCGAACAGCCGCCCCTCGATCCCCGTCAAGGCGAACAGTGGCACAAAAACCAGCACGATGATCAGCGTGGCATAGACGATGCCCGACCGCACTTCCTGGCTTGCCGCCACCACAACGGCGAAGGTGCTGCGCGGGTTGCCTTCCGCCCGGTTGTCCCGCAGCCGGCGGAAGATGTTCTCCACATCCACCACCGCGTCGTCGACCAACTCACCGACAGCGATGGCGAGCCCCCCCAGCGTCATCGTGTTGATCGACAGCCCGGCGAGGTGGAAGACGATGACCGATGCCAGGATCGAGACAGGGATGGCCGTCAACGAGATCAGCGTGGTCCGCGTGTTCAGCAGGAATGCGAACAGCACCACCGCCACCACGGCCGCGGCCTCCAGCAGCACCGTCTGCACGTTGCGCACCGAGGTAGCGATAAAGTTCGCTTGGCGGAACAGGATGTTGTCGGCGCGCATGCCCGCGGGCAAGGTTGCGGTAAGCTCGGTCAGCGCCGCCTCCACTGCGGCAGTCAGGCGCAGCGTGTCCACATCCGGCTGCTTCTCGACGGAGATGATGACGGCGGGCTTACCCATGTAGCCCGCCTCACCCCGCTTGTTGCGGGCGCCATGCCCGACTTCGGCCACCTGATGCAGGTGCACCGGGCGCGGGCCGATCTGCGCCACCACGAGATCCGCCAGATCAACCAGCCGAACCGTCCGCCCGAGGTTGCGGATCACATATTCGCGGGCGTACTGGTCCGCGAAGCCGCCGCCGGTGTTGGACCCGAACTGACTGAGCGCGCGTTCGATCTGGTCAACCGTGACGCCGAGCGCCTGCATCGCCGCCGGGTTCGGCGCCACCCGGAACTGCCGCACCTCGCCGCCGATCGGGATCACCTGGGCGACGCCAGGGATCGCCAGCAGGCGCGGCCGGATCAGGTAGTCAGCCGCCTCACGCACCTCCATCGGCGAGGCGCCATCCGGCGCCGTCACAGCGACCAGCATGATCTGGCCCATGATGGAGCTGATCGGCCCCATCTGCGGCGCGGCATTGGCCGGCAGCTGTGCCTGAACGAGGCTCAGGCGCTCGGCGATCTGCTGGCGGTTACGGTAGATGTCGGTTCCCCAGTCGAACTCGACATAGACGATCGACAATCCGATGCCGGAAACCGAGCGCACGCGGGTGACGCCGGGCAGGCCGTTCATCTGCGTCTCGATCGGGTAGGTGACGAGCTGCTCCACCTCTGGCGGCGCGAGCCCCTCGGCTTCCGTCATGATGGTGACGGTCGGCTTGTTCAGGTCGGGGAACACGTCCACCGGTAGGCGGGTGAGGGTGAGCGCGCCGTAGAGCACCAGCACGGCGGCCGCTGCCAGTACGAGCAAGCGGTTCCGTAGGGCGGTGGTGACAATGAATGCAAACATGCCGGCCTCAGCGGATCTGATTGAGAAGCTCGGCGCCCTGGGTCACCACACGCTGCCCGGCCTCCACCCCGGCGAGCAGCAACACCCGGCCAGCGTCGAGCGGCGCCACGCGAACCTCCCGCGGCTCGAAGCGTTCGGCGGCGACGTGCAGCCAGACGAGGCTCTGCCCGTTGGGTCCGCGCAGCACGCTGGCGCGGGGGATGGCCATGCCCTCGCGCACCTCCGCGATCTCGGCGGTGACGATGAGCATCTGGCCGATGCGCAGGCCCCCGGTATCGCCCTCCACGGCGAACTGGACCTGTGTCGCCTGGGCCGCCCCAGCGAGCCCCGCACCGCGATAGGCCAGTGTCAGCCTGCGCCCATCGGCCAGGCGGGCCGAGG
Source organism: Asaia bogorensis (assembly GCA_945874805.1). GTDB lineage: Bacteria > Pseudomonadota > Alphaproteobacteria > Acetobacterales > Acetobacteraceae > CAIRTN01. Next base: position 3,077 of record CAMCJI010000143.1, read on the forward strand.
CGGCGCGCAGCCCCTCCACCACCTCAAAGCTCAGTGCCTCCACCCACAACCTTGCGGGATCGACGATCTGAAAGACGATCGCGTTCGTCTCGGTGATCTGGCCAGCGACCGCGTTCGCCGCGGCAATCACCCCATCCACCGGTGCCACCAGCGCTTCGGACTCACGGCGGATGATGTCGAGCCTGGACCGGCGGTCACGCAGGCTGGCGAGTTCGATCTCCGCCTCCTCCACCTGCACCCGCGTCACCACGTCGCGCAGGCTGCGGTAGCGGGCGATGCGGCGCTCTGCCAGCACGATCATCTGATCGATCTCGCTTGCACGCTGCTGGATGTCGGACCTGTCGATCGCCTGTAGCGGCGGGGTCACGCGGGCGAGCACGTCGCCGGTGCGCACCGTGGTGCCCAGGCGCGGGAAGCCGCCAGGCGGGGCAGACAGCCGACCACTGACGGCGGCCTGCACATAGCCGCTCGCATTCGGATCGGGGATGATCCGCCCGGGCAGTTCGATGCCCCGCGGATGCGAGCCAGGCCGCGCCGGTTGCGTGCGCAGGGCAAGGATGCGCTGGGTTGTCTTGGGCACGAAGATCGCGCCGTCGGCCAGACGCTGCGCCGTGTCCCGCTCTGCCGTTGGCTGGGCCAGGGCCGGCGTGGCGAGCGTCAGAAGCATCAGCAGTCCGGCGACCACCCGGCGGCGCAGCACCATCGCGCCGCCCAGCCCCGCGAGGAAGGCCGCCGCGCCGACCAGCCATATCAAAGGGTCCGCAGTCAGCCGGCCGCGCGCGAGATCGAAACCAGCTGCCGGAGCTGCCGGCGACCCTGCCGGTTCCGGGATGACGAGCGTTGCGGAGAGAATGTCGATCGCATCGCCCGCGGTGACAGTGAACACCAGATCGTAGCGCCCGGGCTGCTGTGCCCACGGCGCCGCCAGGCGATAGATGCCCTCGCCCGCGGCAGTCGCCGTCACCGGGCCGGCCGCTGTTTCCACATCGATCTGCGCGCCATCGACCGCGCTGTTGTCGCCAAAGCGGTCGAGGAAGATTTCCAGCACGGCATCGCGCCGGACGGCGACGAGCTCGAACATGTCGGACGCCGCCTCGGCGCGCGGTGCCGCGCTGGCCGGCGGCGGTGCCGGGGCATCGTGGTCGTGGCCTTCATGGGCGAACGCCCGGAAGGATGGGATCGCCAGACCGGCGATCAGCAACAGCAGGGCGAAAACCCGCATCGGGAAACCTCCGAACGCATGACAACAGCCGCGCGGCCGAGGCCACGCGGTCGGCGTGTCAGGCGTGGGGTCTTGGCGGCCTCGGCAGGGTCTGCCTGTCGCGCGCGGCCCAATCATGCGGTGGGGGGGCGTGTCGCGTCCGGTGACCCGATGGGGCTTGCAGGCCGATCGGGTCGCCAGCCAGCGCCACTGCACAACACTGCAGCCCGGCACAGCAGGAGCCGGAGCAGGGCGGGCCGGTCTCCTGCTGGCGACTCAGCTTGGCTGTGCCCGACGTATCGAGCGCCAATCGCTCAACGCCGGCGGCGGCGAGCATCACCATGTCCAGCGGAGTATCGTCGTGCATCTCCGAGGCCCCGGCGGAATGCCCCGCATGGGCATGCGCGGAAGCCGGGCCGAGCACCAGCAGGCCCAGACCCGTCAGAAGCCACAATGCGATTGCAATCGCCGGGGAACGCAGAGATGTCACGCGCACGGATATAGGCAGCGGACTGGGCACCGTAAAGCGTCTCCTTGCCCGCCGCGCTCAGGGGGGTGGTCAGTACGCCAACGCCCAGCCGTCGCGCCGGGGGTCCGAACCCGCGGCGCGGATGCCGTTGGGCAGCAGCTGGATTGCCTGCATCGCGCAAGGTCCCATGAGGTGCCCGACCCGTTGGAGCACATGGCCGCGCCGTTCCAGTTCAGCGAGCACGTCGGGGGCAAAGTCCGTCTCGATGGTCAGCCGCCCGTCACCTTCATGCGGCCAGTTCGCGCCCTGGCCGGCCTGGCTGCTGGTCCAGCGCGGCGCCTCCAGCGCGGTTTGCGGATCAGCGCCGTGATCGAGCATCGCAGCCAGCACCTGCAGATTCACCTGCACCTGATTATCCGCTCCGGGGGTGCCCAGCACGATCGCCAGCTGCCCGTCACGATAGACCATCGGCGCGTTCATCGTATGGCGCACCCGCTTGCCCGGCTGCAACCGGTTCGGGTGGCCGGCGGCGAGGTGCCAGTAGGCCATGCGGTTGTTCAGCAGCACCCCCGTATCGCCCGCCGTGACCCCTGAGCCATAGCCGGAATTGATGCTCTGGATCGCCGAGACGGCGTTGCCCGCAGCGTCCACCACGGCGAAGTAGGTCGTATCCCCGCCCTTCGCCTCGGGCGGCTGCGGCACCACCGCGGCGCGCGCCATGTCGATGGCGGCAGCATGCGCATCGGCATGCGCGTCGGACAGCAGCAGATCGAGCGGCACCGTCTCGAACCGCGGGTCCGCACCGTAGGTTTCGCGGTCCATGAAGGCGCGCTTCTTCGCCTCCACCAGAATATGCAGCGCATCCGCCGGGGAGGCGCCCCGCAGGTCGAAGCGCTCAGCGATTTTGAGCATCTGCAGCAGGGTGAAGCCGGTGGAGTTCGGCGGGGTTTGCCGCACCTCCCAGCCGCGATAGGTGATGCCAATGGGCGCCTGCACCTCTGGTGCGAAACCCTCCAGATCGGCGCGCGTGATCGCGACGCCCTGCGCCTGCATCGCTGCCACCAGCCGCACCGCCAGCCGCCCGCGATAGAAGCTCTCCGCCCCGTCGGCGGCGATTTCCTCCAATGTGCGGGCGAGGTCCGCCTGCACCACCAGCTCGCCCAGCTGCTTGCCGAGGAACGTCGCAGCACTGCGGGGGTCGGCAGCCAGCCGCTCGCGATGCTCGCCGAGGCCGCGGCAGTACGTGTGGGTGGCGGCGAACCCGTCGCGCGCCAAGGCGATCGCGGGCGCGACCAGCCCGGCCCAAGCGCGGCTGCCGAACGCCGCGTGCATTGCCGCCACCCCGGCCAGCAGCCCGGGCACCGAAACGCTGCGCGGCCCCCAGGTGGGAATCCCCCCGGCATAGCTCTCGGCCGTCGCCCCCAGCGGGGCCACGCCGGAGCCGTTGAAGACCCGCGCAGTTCCGGTCGCGGCATCATGCACGTGGTAGAATCCATCGCCCCCCAACCCGGAGGAGGAGGGTTCGCAGACCCCCAGCGCCAGGGAGACCGCGACCGCCGCATCGACGGCATTGCCACCGCCCCGCAGCACATCCAGCCCGGCGAGGGTCGCCTGCGGGTGGTTGCTGCCGACGGCACCCCGCCTGCCCATTTGCAGGGGGCGGTGCAGGCGGGTGGGAAGCATCATGGCACGCGCTCCTGGGGAATGTGCAGCAGGCAGACCGGCTTCGGCACGGACACGGACTGCCCGGTCTCGCCCAATGCACCGGTCTCGGCATCGATGGCGAACAGCACGACGCGATCGCTCTTCTGGTTGGCTGCCAGCAGCCAGAGGCCGCAGGGGCTGATGGCGAAGTGCCGCGGTTCCGCCCCGCCGCTTGGGCTGTGCCCCAGAGGGGTCAACGTGCCTGTGGCGGGGTCGACGGCGAAGCGGGCGATGCTGTCATGCCCGCGGTTGGAGGCATAGGCGAACCGGCCGGAGGGCGCGATCTGCACCTCCGCCCCGCTTATCCGGCCGCTGTGGCCGGGGGGCAGCATCGGCATAGTCTCCGCCGCCACCAGCTCGCCGGCGGCATCGCACCCGAATCGCGTGAGGGTGGCGTGCAACTCGTTGAGCAGATAGCCGCACGGCAGCGCCGGGTGGAAGACGATCCGTCTGGGGCCACCGCCCGGCATGCCCGGCGCCGTCAGGCCGTCGGCGACGAAGCGGCCGGCCGCGTCGAGCCGATAGGGGATGATCTGGTCGAGACCGAGATCGGAGATCAGCAGCCGCCCGCCGGCCAGCGCGACGTGGTGCGGGTGCGGGCTGGTTTGGCGGGCCGGATCGATGCTCGCGCCCGCGTGCGCCTTCACGTCCGACGCGACACCGAGCGCCCCGTCCGGCCCTATTGGCAAGCTGGTGACGTGGCCGGAGCTGTAGTTCGCCACCACCAGCCAGGCGCCGGACGGATCGACAGCGAGGTGGCACGGGTCGGTGCCGTGCGTGGCCACGGTGCCGAGCGCCGGCAGCGCCCCGTCCGCCCGCAGGGCGTAGGCGCCGGCCGCTCCGCCGAATCGGCCCTGCCAGTTCCGCAGTTCATGCACCGCATAGACGACGGGCAGGCGGGGATGCAGCGCGAGGAACGAGGGGTTTGGCTCGCTTGCATGCGAACGAAACACCTCCAGCCGCCCCCGCTCGGCATCCAGGGCGATATCGGCGATCGTCTCGGCGTAGGTGCCGACGAGCCAGCGCATGCTCATAGCCCCCGGTCGGACCAGCGGTGGCGCGGCGCCCAGCCCAACGCCACCTTGGCTCGGTCGCAGCGCACCAGCACGCGGGTCGGGTCCGTGGGCTCTGGCCCGCGCCAGGGCACCTCGGGCAGCAGCCGCCGCGCGAGTTCACGCACCGGCACCGGGGAGGAGGTGTCGTCCGCGCAGATCAGCCCGGTGAAATGCCGGATGCCCGGCACCGTCAGCGCGGCCAGCACGGCCTGGGCGAGGTCGCGGGTGTCGATCCAGGCGCCATATTCCCAAAACGGGTCCCACTCCGCCGCCGGATCGGCGTCACGCAGCGCCTGCATCCGGGCATGCCGCTCCGGGCCCACCACAGCGGGGGGGCGGAAGACGATCGTGGCAATGCCGGTAGTTTCGGTAAAGCAGCGGCACAGTTCCTCGATGAGCCGCTTGGCCTGGCCGTAGGCCGTGGGAGGGCGGATCGGGTGGTCGTCGTCGATCGGCAGGTAGTCCGGCTTGGCCTCCCCGCGAAAGACGCCGAGGGCGTTGACGCTGCTGAACGTCACCACGCGGCTGGCGCCCACCGCCCGGGCTGCGTCCAGCACGTTCCAGTTGCCGGTGACGTTCAGCGTGATGGTGCCGCGCCCGGGCTCCACCCCGCGCAGCCCGCCGCCAGCAGCGTTGACGATTGCCTCGCAGCCCTCCGCCGCCGCGCGCACCGCCACCGGGTCCAGCACGTCCTGCCCCGCCGAGATGTCGAACGGCACCACGTCCATTCCTTCGGCGCGCAGCCGCGCCGCGACCGCCGCCCCCACCAGCCCGTCGCTGCCCAGCACCAGCACACGCATTGTCCCGCCCTTCACCGCTGTGGCCGTCCGGCCCCTGATCGACTGCCGCCGCGCTTGTTGGTTGGCGGACAGTGCTTCAGTGTTCTCACCTGGCAGCGGATTGGCAAGCGGTGCCACCGCTGCGGGGGGATGAACATGGACCAGCTGGATATCCGCGCGCGGCTCGGCCTGCGCCCGATCATCAATGTCTCCGGCACGATGACGGCGCTCGGCGCCTCGATCGTGGTGCCGGAGGCCGTAGCCGCGAGCAGCGCCATCCTCAGCCAGTTCGTCGAGGTGGATGATCTGCAGCGCCGCGCCAGCCGCACCATCGCCCGCCTGTGCGAGACCGAGGCCGGCTTCGTCACCGCCTCCTGCGCGGCGGCGATGACCATCTGCGTGGCGGCGGCAATGACGGGGACGGACCTGTACGCCATCGAGCGCCTGCCCGACGCCACCGGGCTGAAGGACGAGGTGATCATCCAGGCCGGGCACATGGTCGCCTACGGTGCCCCAGCCGAACAGTCGATCCGCCTGGCCGGCGCCCGCGTCATCCCGGTCGGCCAGGCCACCGAGACCCGCGCCTATCAGGTCAAGGGCGCCATCACGCCGCGCACCGTGGCGGCGATGTTCGTCGTCTCCCACCACACCGTGCAGTACGGGATGATGGGGCTGGAAGCGTTCTGCGCGGTCATGCACGAACATGGCGTGCCGGTGATCGTCGATGCCGCCTCCGAATACGATCTGCGCCGGTTCCTGCGGGCGGGCGCTGATGTCGTCTGCTATTCAAGCCACAAATTCCTCGGCGGCCCAACCGGCGGCATCATCGCCGGCCGCAAGGACTTCGTGCGCGCCGCCTACCTGCAGAACCGCGGGATCGGCCGGGGGATGAAGGTCGGCAAGGAGGGGGTCGCCGGCACCATCGCCGCCCTCGAAGCCTGGGAAAGCCGCGACCACGCCGGCATCCGCGCGCGCGAGACGGCGGCACTGCATCACTGGGGCGACGTGCTGGCCGGCCGGCCCGGCATCACCGCCAAGGTCGTCCCCGATCCGACCGGCAACCCGCTCGACCGGCTGGAACTCTGGGTCGATCCGCAGGCCGCGCACATCACCGCCTGGGACCTCGCCGACCGCCTGGCGAGCGGCCCGCGCCCGGTGATCATCCGCGACCATGAGATCGAGCTCGGGTATTTCCTGCTGGACCCCTGCAACCTGCACCCCGGCGAGGCCGAGGTGGTGGGCGCGAGGCTGTCCGAGGAACTGGACCGCGCGCTCGCCTCCAACACCATCATCGCCTCACCGATCGCCAAGCGCGGCCTGCGCAAGACCCGGTCGCTGATGTCCTGGCCCGACTGAGCGCCGCCGGGCCCGTTGCCCGCCTCAAGCGGCGCGGACAACAGGAGCGTCGTGGAGCAGCGGCACCAGCGGCGCGTCGGCGACTTCGACGATGCGGGCGCGGTCGAAGCCGTTGAAGGCGGTGCGCAGGCACGCGCCATAGGCCCCGAGTTGCCCGATCTCGATCCAATCGCCCTCCGCGATATCCTCCGGCAGATAGAACGGCCCCTGCATGACGTCGGCGCTGTCGCAGGTCGGCCCGAAGAAGCCGAAACCATGCAGCGTCTCGGCCGGCGCGCCGCCCGGGCGGATGCAGCGCACGGGGTAGCGGAAGGCGAGCGCGCCGGCGTCGGCGAGGCTGCCGTAGATGCCGTCGTTGATGTGCAGCATGTCGCCGCTGCGGGCCTGAACCTGTACGACCACCGAGCCTCCATCGGCGACCAGGGCACGGCCAGGCTCGGCCCAGAGACGGGCGGCGGGCAGGTCCAGACGGTCGAAGCCATCCTCGATCTCCGCGAAGATGGCACCGAGCTCGGGGAGTTCGACGTCCGGGTAGACCGCCGGAAAGCCGCCACCGACGTCGACGATCTCGATCGCCACACCGGCCGCGCCGATCACCTGCCCGGTAAGCGCCATCGCCCGGCGCCAGGCCAGCGGCTCCAGGCACTGCGAACCGACATGAAAGGCGATACCAAGGCGGGCGGCATGCGGGCGCGCGGCGCGCAGCAGCGCGGCGGCATCCGACGGCTCGGCACCGAACTTGCCCGACAGGTCGAGCACCGCCTCGCCCTTCGGCAGAGCGAGACGCACGACAATGCCCAGCGCGCCGGCAACGCCGGTGGCGGCAATCTCGGCTAGCAGCTTGGTAAGCTCCTCCGCGCTGTCGATCACGAAATCGCGCACGTCATGCCGGGCCCATGCCTCGCGGATGGCGCCGCGGGCCTTGACCGGGTGCATGAAGTGGATCGCAGCCTCGGGAAACATCTGGCGCACCAGGGAAATCTCGGCGGGCGAGGCACAGTCGAAATGCCGCACGCCGCCGGCCCACAGGGCACGCAGCACCGCAGGGTCGGGGTTGCACTTGACGGCATAGAGCGTGTCGCCCGGGAAGGCCGCGACGAAGGCGGCCGCGGTCGCGGCCAGGGTGACCGGACGCAGGCAATGCAGCGGGTCCTCCGGACGCAGCTCGGCGACGAGCGCATCGACCTGCGCCAGGGGGGTAGGTTGGGTCGCGGGGAAGGCCGCGGGCAGACGGCGGAGGGGGGAGACGGCGTTACGCACACGAAGCTGAGACATCGCAGAATTCCTCGCAACAGCACCCCGCGCCATCCCGAAGGGGCGCGGTGAACAATGGGGGAAAGCAAACCGAGACAGACCGGCGCGCGCAAATGCGCCGGCGGCAGGCTCAGGTGATGTGCGGACTTCGAATCGCCGCGATGCTGCTAGCAACCATAGGCTTATCCTCAACGACCCCGCCCCACTTGGACGGACCGACCGAAAAGGACGCTAACGTCGTTGCTGTGCCCCTCAGGGCTCGCGGCACGTGCGAGGCGTCGGCGAATCCCGCCTCGGCACTTGGCCGGGCAGGACGTGTATTTAGGGCGAAGCTACCCCCAGGGGTATTAGACCTGTTGCGTAAGTCGGGCCACTTCGTCGCGGAGACGGCTTGAAATCAGGGGATTCCCAGATCACGGGTCGATAGGATTCATATGGCTCCTTCACTGAGA
>CAMCJI010000144.1 GCA_945874805.1 Asaia bogorensis
TGACGTTGATTGGCGGGGCGGAGACGGCGGCGGCGGCGGCGGATTATTGCTTCTGGTTGTTCGGGGTGGGGGCGGTGCCGGCCTGGCTGGCGAACACCTTGGCTTCGGTGTTGCGCGGGGGTGGGCGGCATGGGCTGGCCGCGAGGGCGACGGCGTTTTCGTGGCTGTTTTATCCGCCGCTGGCCTGGGCGCTGATGGAGCCGGCGGGGCTGGGGATGGCTGGGCTGGGCATGGCGTTCGCGGCCAGCCAGACGCTGGGGGCGGTGACGATGGCGCTGGCGGTGTTGCGGGGCGGGGCGGGGTTTGTGCCGCGGTTGCGTCAGCGGCCGCGCTGGGCGCTGTTCCGGCGGATTTTGCAGGTGGGGCTGGTCGCCTGCACGCTGGCGGCGATCGCCAATCTGACGACGATTTTGGTGACGGCGCAGATCGCGGCGTTTGCCGGGCCGCAGGGGGCGGCGGCGGCGGTGGCGGCGTATGGGATTTCGGCGCGGCTGGAGTTTCTGATGGTGCCGCTCGCCTTCGGGGTCGGCTCGGCGCTGACCGCTTTGGTCGGCCGCGCGGTGGGCGGCGGGGACTGGGCGGAGGCGCGGGCGACGGCGTGGACGGGCGGGCTGATCGCGCTGGCGGCGGCGAGTGGGGTGGGGCTCGCGGTGGCGCTGTTCCCGGAGGGGTTCGCGCGGTTCTTCACGGCCGATCCGGCGGTGATTGTGGTGGCGGTGCAGGCGCTGGCGATCATCGGCCCGGCGTTCGGCGGTTTCGGCCTGGGCATGGCGCTGTATTTCGCGGCGATGGGGGCGGGGCGGATGCGCGGCCCGGTGCTGGCTGGCACCTCGCGCCTGGTGATCGCCGCTGGCGGCGGCTGGCTGCTCGCCCATCCGCTCGGCCTCGGCCTGACCGGCTATTTCATCGCTGTGGCGCTGGGCATCACGGCGTTCGGCCTGTTCAACGCGCTGGCCGTGCGACCCGGGGTGTGGCGGTAGGGCGGGTTGCCTTTGGAAGAAAGAAGATGCTTGGCTTCCCGTTCTCTGCCATCAACCCGCAGAGGTAAAACCAACAAAGACCAGCCGGGAGCGGACATGATGCGGAAAATCCTTTTGGGCCTGGCCGGCCTGCTGCTGGTGGCCCCGGCGATGGCGCAGACCACGCCGGTGCGCATGGGCTGGTGTGCGCGCACCGTCTCCTCTGCCGCCGCGCCGTTTGCGATTGCCACCAAGATGGGCTGGTTCGCCAAGGACGGCATCGCCGTCACCCTCGCGCCGCTGCCCGGCAGCACCGACTGCGTGAAGCTGGTGGCGACGAAGGATCTGCCCTATTCGCTGCCCTCGATCGAGCCGGTGGCGATCATCCGCCCGCAAGGCGTGAAGCTGCGGAATTTCTACACGGCGTATCAGGGCTACATCTACGGCATCGCCGTGCCGGAAGGCAGCCCGATCAAGACGCTGAAGGACCTCAAGGGCAAGCGCATCGGCGTGAACGCCATGGCCTCGGCCGGCACCATCGTCGCCCGTGCGCTGGTCGCCTCCGCCGGGTTCAATCCGGATACGGATGTGCGCATCCTCGTCGCCGGGGAGGGCGCGCAGGCCGCATCGCTGGTCCGTTCCGGCCAGCTCGACGCGCTGAGCCAGTTCGACACGCAGTACGCGCTGGTGGAGAACGCCGGCGTCAAGCTCACCTATATCGACACGCCGGAAATCTCCGCCTTCCCGTCCAACGGCTTCGTCGCCCTGGAAGACCGGCTGGTGAGCCACCGCGCCGAGGCCGTCGCGCTGGCGCGCGGCTATGCGATGGGCACCATCTTCGCGATGGAAAACCCGGCCGCGGCCATCAAGATCCTGTGGGAGGTGTTCCCGCAAACCCGCTCCACCGGCAAGGACGAGGCGACCGCCCTGGCCGACGACATGCGGACGCTGAACGCGCGCGCCCGCAACTGGCGCCTGGAAGCCGGCGGGGTGAAGCTCTGGGGCGAGAATTCCCAGCCGAATTACCAGGCCTATCTGGACTTCCTGGTGACCAACGGCGTGCTGAAGGAGAAGTCCAACGCCGCGGACCTCCTCGACGACACGCTGATCGCCGACATCAACCGCTTCAGCGTGGCCGACGTGCTGGCGGCGGCGAAGGCGGCGAAATAGCCGCAGGTGCGGCGCCCGGGCCTCAGCCCGGGCGCAGCGCCTGGGTCACATACGGCATGAAATGCGCGAGCGGCGGGGTGGTGAGCCCCTTCACCTTCGCGCCCTCGTCGTAGCGGCGCAGGCGCACGGCCTCGCGCCAATAGGGCTGCTGCTCGAAGGCGGCGATCTCGTCGGCGCTCATTGGGCCGCCCTGGAGCGAGAGGCTGAGCACTGAATCGCGCGTCAGCTTGGCGAAGTAGTCGGCCTCCTTGCCGCACAGGTAGCGCTTGGCGGCCACGTGCAGGCGCACCGGCTCGGTCACGTCCGGGCCGAACCGCGCGGCCAGATAGGCATGGCCGACATCCTCGTGCTGGTCGTCGATGCCCGCTTCGGCCGGGCTCTCGCCGAGATTGTGCAGCATGTGGCCGATATCGTGCATCAGGGCCGCGGCGATCAGGCTGGGCGGATCGCCTGCCTGCTCGGCGAGCCAGGCCGCCTGCAGGCCGTGCTGGATCTGGTTGATGTCCGACAGGCCGTAGAGGTGCTGGCCGTTGATATCCAGCCGGCGGGCGATGTCATCCACAATGTCGGCGGTCATGCGCGGTGCTCCTGCGTGGCGCTGTCATCATAATTCAATCAATATGCCATTTCCATGTTCATAATTTTCTTGTAATGTCAAACATGGAACAAGGGGAATGATCCGATGGAGCTGCTGGCCGGACCGGGGCGGTTTTATAAAGGCAACATTCACACCCACTCCACCGCGTCCGACGCGGTGCGCGACCCCGAGACGGTCTGCGCGCTGTATCGCGACGCCAGCTATGATTTCCTGGCGCTGACCGATCACTTCCTGCCGCGCTTCGGCTTTCCCATCACCGACACGCGCGCCTTCCGCACCAACCGCTTCACCACCATCCTCGGCGCGGAGGTGCATGCGCCGCGCACCGAGCTGGGGGAGATGTGGCACATCCTCTCGGTCGGCCTGCCGCTCGATTTCGCGCCCACACCGCCGGATGAGACCGCCCCTGCCCTGGCCGCGCGCTGCGCCGCCGCCGGCGCCTTCGTCGCCATCGCCCACCCCGAGTGGTACGGGCTGACGGTGGCGGACGGCGAGAGCATCGCGGCCGCGCATGCCGTGGAGGTCTACAACCACACCAGCGCGGTGAAGGTGGCGCGCGGCGACGGGGCGCAGCTGCTCGATGCGCTGCTCGCGCGCGGCCACCGCCTGCTCGCCTGCGCCACCGACGACGCGCATTTCCAGGTCGAGGACTGGTTCGGCGGCTGGGTGATGGTGCGCGCGGACTCGCTGGAGCCGGAGGCGCTGGTCGCGGCCCTCAAGGCTGGCGACTACTACTCGTCGCAAGGGCCGGAGATCCACGCCATCGCCGTGCAGGGCGGCGAGGTGGTTGTCGAATGCAGCCCCGCCCGCGCGGTGATGCTGGTGGGCCGGGCGACGGCGGGCATCGGCACGCACGGCACCGGATTGCGCCAGGCCCGCATGCCGGTGGAGAAGTTCCGCACCGGCGGCTATTTCCGCGTGGTGGTGGAGGATGCCGCCGGGCGGCGCGCCTGGAGCAACCCGGTGTGGCTGGACAGCCTCGCGGCCGCCACCCCATGAGCTGCCGCCACCGCGATGGCTGATCCCCCGCCCGACGAGGCCCGGCGCGACTTCGGCATCACCCTGGCCGCCTTGCGCACCTTCGTCGCCGTGGTGGATGCCGGCAGCCTGTCGAAGGCGGCGGCGGATCTCGGCGTCAGCCAGCCCAGCGTCTCGATCCAGCTCTCCGGGCTGGAGCGGGCGTGCCGGGTGCCGCTGCTGCGCCGCCGGCCGCGGCTCGACCTCACCGAGGCCGGGCGCGATCTGCTGGTGCGCGCGCGGCTGATCCTCGGCCGGCTCGACCAGTTCGAGGTCTCGGTGGATGCCCTGCGCACCCTGCGGCGCGGGCGCCTCTCCGTCGGGCTGTCCGGCCCGCATGTGGCGATGCCGCGCATCGCCAGCTTTCTCGCGGCCCACCCGGGCATCGTGCTGTCCACCCGTATCGGCAACACCTCCGTGCTGCTGAGCGAAGCCCTGCAATGCCGCATCGACATCGCCATCGTCGCGATGACGGCGCCGGCCGCCGGCCTGTCCTGCACCCGCATCCACGACCTGCGCCTGGCGGCCTGCCTGCCCGCCGGCCACCCGCTCGCCGGCCGGCAGCGAGTGGCGCCGCAGGACCTCGCCGGGCTGCCCTTCATCGGCCGCGAGGAGGGCTCGGTCACCCGCCTCGTCGCCGAGCGCGTGTTCGCCGCCGCCGGGGTGCAGCCCGATCTGCGCTTCGAGGTGAGCGGGCGGGAGGCGCTGAAGGAGGCGATCGTCGCCGGCCTGGGCATCGGCGTGCTGTTCGACCACGAGGCCGAGGGCGACAGCCGCCTCGCCTCAGTGGAGATCGCCAGCCCCGAGGGGCAGGCCGGCATCTATGCCGTGGCGATGGAGGAATCGCTCGACATCCCCGCCGTGCGCAGCTTCGTCGATCACCTCCTCGCCGCCTATCAGGGCGGCGCGGCGTGAGCCTGCGCGCGACTCCTGCGGCCTTCCGCGACGTGCCGTATATGCCGACCGGCATTTTCTTCCAGGCGACTGCGCACCGCCGCAATCTGGTCGATCTGCCGAAGATGTTCGCCCAGTTCTACGGCGTGCGGCGGGTGTAAGGCTGCTTGGTGGGATGGGCCGGCAAGGCAGAACCGCCTCGCCGGCCCGCTCCCCGCTCTATCGCGCCGCCGGGGGGGAGGCGGCGTCGAGCAGGCTGAAGATGCGGTAGAGGATTCGGCCGGCGAGCAGGTGGTAGAGGTTCGAGCTGCGGTGGCCGAGGGTGTTGAGGGCGTGCATTCCAGTCCTCCGTCGTTGCTCCGTGCTGCAATAACGCGCCAAAAATCCCGAAGTTTGCGTTAACGCCGGCGGCGGGCCGCCAGGGCCACCAGTGCGGCGCCGAGCAGGGCGAAGCTGGCGGGTTCGGGCACATCGACATTGCTGTTGGCACTCGGCACGGCCAGGCCGTCATTCTCGGCGAAGGTGGTCCAGGCGCCGGTGCCGATGCGGAACTGCAACTGGCTGCCGCCGTCGCAGCAGTTTTCCAGGCCCGCGAGCTTCAGCACGTGGGCGCCGGTGCTGAGCGTGGTCTGCGCGGTGAGGGTCTGGCTGGCATTGCCGTAGCTGCCGCTCCACCACATGTCGGTGCTCTTCCAGGCCAGCGTCTGGCCGTCGAGGCTCAGGAAGCCGCCGAGGCCGAAATCCGGGCCGCCGCGCACGCTGAAGCTGACCGGCGCGGTCAGGCCGAGATCGAACTGGATGGTGGTGAGGAAGGCGATGTTGCGCTGCGGCCCGCCGAACACGGCGTTGTTGCCCATCCGGGTCGCGCTGGCCAGGGTGGTATCGCCATAGCCGGCGGTCGGCGCCTGGGCCATCAGGGTGTCGATCGTGCTGTTGTAGGCCGCGGCCGAGCCGAGCGCGCCGCCGGTATAGGCGCGCGTGCTGAAGGAGATCACGCTGGCCGAGGCGGAGGCCGCGAGGGTGGCGAGGCTCAGGAAAAGGGCGGCGGCGAAGCTGGCGATCTGCATAGCGGTCACTCCAAGTCGGGCGGCGGTGCAGGGAGTGTTCGCAAGCCGCGTGCCAGCGCCGGGATGGCCGGAGCGGCTGGTTTTCGGCGGGGCGGCCTCGCAATTTGCGAAATGCGCCGCCGCGCCTCCCGCGCTTTGCGACGCTGCCGCCGCATATTGCGATGCACAAACGGGTTCTGGCGGCGCGGGATTAACGTTCCCGTCACAGTTCCCTCTCTAAGGTGGGGCTGGCGGCTTTTCGCAGGGCCGCAGGCGCAGCAGGTGACCCCCCGATGCAGGATCTGGACGAGACACGGACGGAACAGGCGAACCGGCTGCTCGCGGCAGCCCTCGATTCCCTCGGCCACGCCCTGCTGGTGCTGGATGCCGAGCGGCGGGTGGTGGCGCTGAATGCCCGCTTCGCCGCCCTGTTCGCCATCCCCGGCAGCGCCACCCGCCCCGGCACCGCCCTGGAGACGCTGCTCGCCGCCCCGTTCGAGGCGGATATCGACGCCATCGGCGCGCGCACCGTCGCCCGCCCGGGCCGGGCCATCCCCGCCACGTTCCAGCGCAGCCTGCGCGACGGGCGGATGATCGCCGTGCGCTGGTCCGCGCTGGAGGCCGGCGGCTGGGCCTGCGCCTGCGAGGATGTGACGGCAAGGCGGTCGAGCGAAACCCGGCTGGACCATGTGGCGCGGCATGACCTGCTGACCGGCCTGCCGAACCGCCAGGCGTTTCAGGAAGCTGTGCAGCGCGCCGTGCTGCGCCGGCCGCCGGGCCAGGCGGTGGCGGTACTGCTGCTCGATTTCGACCGCTTCCGCCAGGCCAATGACGCGCTGGGGCCGCGGGCAGGGGATGCGCTGCTGCAACAGGCAGCCGAGCGGCTGCGCGAGGTGCTGCGCGTGCATGAGCCGCTGGCCCGCCTGGGCGGCGATGAGTTCGCCCTGCTGCTGACCGCCGCCGATGCTGACATCGCCGAGTCCGCCGCCCAGGCCGCCGGCCGCGCCATCGCCACCCTGGCCGCGCCCTTCGCCGTGGCCGGCAGCCGGATCGTGCTGGGGGCGAGCATCGGCATCGCCCTGGCCGGCACCGAGGCGCAGGACCGCACCCCGGCGGAGGAGGTGGATGCCCTGCTGCACAATGCCCGCCTCGCCGTGGCCCGGGCGAAGGCGGAGGGGCGGGGCGGCTGGCAGTTCTTCGCGCCCGGCATGGATACCGAAATGCAGGCCCGCCGCAGCCTGGAGGCCGATCTGCGGGAGGCGCTGGAGGAAGGGCAGTTCGAGCTGCATTTCCAGCCGCTGGTGGGTGTTGCCAGCCGCAGCGTCGTCGCCTTCGAGGCGCTGATCCGCTGGCGCCATCCGGTGCGCGGCTTGGTGCCGCCGGACCGCTTCATCCCGCTGGCCGAAGAGCTGGGCCTGATCGTGCCGATCGGCGCCTGGGTGCTCGCCACCGCCTGCCGCACCGCCGCCGGCTGGCCTCAGGGCGCTGCCGGGCCGATCCGGGTGGCGGTGAACCTCTCCTCGGTGCAGTTCCGCCAGCCCGTGCTGGTCGAGATGGTGGCCGAGGCGCTGCGCGAGACAGGGCTCGAAGGCGCGCGGCTGGAGCTGGAGATCACCGAGTCGATCCTGCTGGCCGACAGTGCCGCCACGCTGGAGACGCTGGGGCGGCTGCGGGCGATGGGGGTGCGGATCAGCCTGGACGATTTCGGCACCGGCTATTCCTCGCTCAGCTATCTGAACAGCTTTCCGTTCGACAAGCTGAAGATCGACAAGAGCTTCGTGCAGGCGATGATCCCGGCGGACCGGCCGGCAGACTCGCCCGCCCCGCCGGGGGCGGATGCCATCGTGCGCGCCATCGCCAGCCTCGGCGCCGCCCTGGGCATCGCCACCACCGCCGAGGGCGTGGAAACCCGCGCCCAGCTGGACATGCTGGTGGCCGTCGGCTGCACCGAAATGCAGGGCTACCTGTTCAGCCCGCCGCGCCCGGCCGCCGAGGTGCCGGCGCTGCTGGAGGCAGCAGCCAGGCGGGCGGCCTAATCCTGCGCCAGCGCGTCGATCTGCGCCTGCAACAGGCCGATCAGCCGCGCCCGCTCCTGCGCCGTCATCGCCGGATAAGCGGTGACGGAGGTGGCGGCCTGGGTTTCGGCCGCGATCAGTGTGGGCGAGCCCGGCAGCGGCTGGCGGTCGCCGGCGCGGCGCACCTGCACCAGATGCGGCCGGTCCGCCGGCAGCGGCGGGTCGAGGGTGAAGCGGAAGGCGGCGTCGCCGATCCCCGCCGCCGCCAGATCGGCGCGCTGGCCGCGCGCCAGGGTGGCATCGCGCGGGATGCCGTTGACGATTAGGACCAGCCCGACCGGCCGGCCGGGATGCGCCCGCTCATGCGCCCAGCCGCTGACGAAATCGCGCTCCACCCGGTCGAGATTGCCTTGCAGCGGGCCGGGCGCCTCGCCGCGCTGTGCCGCGAGGGCGGCCCGCGCCTCCACTGCCGCCAGCGGCGCCGCAGGCGTGCCGCCAAGCGCGAGGCCGCCGGCCAGCACGGCGCCGGGGGTGTCGAGTTCCAGGCTGAGCATCGCCACCGCCGTGGTGCCGCGCGTCACCCGTGTGCCGTCCAGCAGGTCGGCGGCGGGCACGGCCGTGCCGTCCGGCGGCAGGCCCACCAGCGTCGCCTGGCCGAGGGTGAGTGCGATCACGGGCAGGCCGGGGGCGAGGCTGCCGGCGGGCAGAACCACCGTCTCCTCCGCCGGGACGACGACCGGCTGGGCCCACCCCATCCGGTGCCACGCGCCGTCCGGCCCCATGACGAGGCTGCCGGGCACGAGGGCCGAGGCGTTGCAGGGCCCGTCGGGCGTGGCCAGCGGCGTTGCGGCGGCGAGGACTTGCATGATGAATCACTGGGATGAAAAAGCTCTCGCGACGAGAGACAGTCCAGCGCCTCCCATTGGTATCTCATACAAAATGCAACTTAGGGTGTCGAGAGCTTCGGCGGGGGCAAGTCTAACCGACGATCCCTCGCCGGCGCAGGTCGGCGACGACCACTTCCGCCAAGTCCTCCGGCTGGGTACCCAGCGTGCGCAGATGCAGCTCGGGGAACTCTGGCGCTTCATAGGGAGCGGAGACGCCGGTGAAATTGCGCAGCGTGCCCGCATCGGCCCGCACATACAGTCCCTTCGGGTCGCGTCGGCGACATTCGTCCACCGGCGTATCGACGTAGATTTCCACGAACTCGCCCGCCTCTACCCGCTCGCGCGCCAGCAACCGCTCGTTGCGATAGGGCGAGATGAACGAGACGAGCACAATCAGCCCGGCATCGACGAACAGCCGGCTGACCTCGGCGACACGGCGGATGTTCTCCACCCTGTCCGCTTCGGAGAAGCCGAGGTCGCGGTTCAGCCCGTGGCGGACATTGTCGCCGTCGAGGATGGCGGTGTGATAGCCCAGCGTGTGCAGCCGGCGCTCGACCAGGTTGGCGATGGTCGATTTGCCGGCGCCGGACAGGCCGGTGAACCACAGTACCGCCGGGCGCTGGCCCTTCAGCGCGGCCCGCGCCTGCTTGTCCACATCCTCACGGTGCCAGATGACCTCGCCGGCGGCGGCGTCGGCGCCCTGGATCAGCCCGGCGCCGATCGTCGCGCGCGTCACCCGATCGATCAGGATGAAGCCGCCCAGGGCATGGTTGGCGGTGTAGGGTTCAAACGCGATGGGGGCATTCAGCGAAAGGCTTACCCGGCCGATCTCGTTGCCGCGCAGTTCGGCGGCCGGTTGCTCGGCCAGCGCGTCCACATCCAGCCGATGTACGATGCGCGACACCGTGGCGATGCGGGTCGCCGGCCCGATGGCCAGCAGGTAGGAGCGGCCGCGGAACAGCGGCGTATCATCGAACCACGCGATATCCGCGACGATCTGGCCGGATGCCAGCGGTGGCGCGCCACCGGCCAGCAGGTCCCCGCGGGAGATGTCGATCTCCGCATCCAGCGTCAGCATCACCGGTGTGCCGGCGTGGGCAGCGGGCAGGTCGCCGTCCATCGTGATCAAACGCGCAACGCGCGCACTTGCACCAGAGGCGATATTGGTCAGCGTGTCGCCCGGTCGCAGCGTTCCGGCGGCGACAGTGCCGGCGAAGCCGCGAAACCCGGCATCGGGCCGGCTGACATACTGGATGGGCAGGCGCGCGGTGGCCTCGTTGGCCGTGCTTGCGGGTGTCGCCGCTTCGAGGGCGGCGAGCACAGCCGGGCCGGCATACCATGGCATGCGCGTGGAGGGTGCCACCACATTGTCGCCCTCACGCGCGCAGAGCGGAATGGCGGTGACGTCGATCGGGCCGAGCCCGCCGGCAAAACCATTGAATTCTAACGCAATCGCCTCGAATCGCGCCTGGTCGAAGCCGATCAGGTCCATCTTGTTCACCGCCAGAACGATCTGGCGGATGCCCAGCATCGCCGCGATCGTCGCGTGTCGGCGGGTCTGCTGCAGCAGCCCCGCCCGGGCATCGACCAACAGAATGGCCAGATCGGCGGTGGAGGCGCCGGTGACCATGTTGCGCGTATACTGCACGTGGCCGGGTGTGTCGGCCAGGATGAAGCGCCGGCTGCCGGACTCGAAATAGCGGTAGGCGACGTCGATGGTGATGCCCTGTTCGCGCTCGGCTGCCAGGCCGTCGACCAGCAAGGCATAGTCGATGCCGCCGCCGGCGGGATTGACCGTACCGAACCGGGCGCTGTCGCGGACCAGGGCCGCCTGCACATCGTCGGGGATTTGGCCGCATTCGAACAGCAGCCGGCCGATCAGGGTCGATTTGCCATCATCGACGCTGCCGCAGGTCAGAACGCGAAGGACGGAATCGGGCATCAGAAATACCCCTCGCGCTTCTTGCGTTCCATCGAGCTGTCCTGATCGGTGTCGATCAGCCGGCCGGCGCGTTCGGACATGCGGGTGGTCGCCATCTCGGCGACGATATCGGCGATCGTCGCCGCCTCGGACAGCACCGCGGCGCTGTAGGGATAGCAACCGAGGGAGCGGAAGCGGACCGTGCGCATGGTCGGCGCCTCGCCGGGGCGGAATCGGAAGCGATCATCATCAACGACCAGCAGGGCGCCGTTGCGTTCAACAGTCGGGCGGGGGGCCGCGAAGTACAGTGGCACGACAGGGATCGATTCGGCTTGGACGTAGGCCCAGATGTCCGCCTCCGTCCAGTTGGACAGCGGGAAGACGCGGAGGGTCTCGCCGGGGGCGAGTTGACCGTTGTAGAGGCTCCACAATTCCGGCCGCTGCCGCTTGGGGTCCCACACATGGCCGGGGCCGCGGATGGAAAAGATGCGCTCTTTGGCGCGGGAGCGCTCCTCATCGCGTCGCGCCCCGCCGATGGCCGCGTCATAACCGCCGGCGTCCAGCGCCTGCTTCAGCGCATCGGTCTTCATGATCTGGTTGTAGAGCACGCTATCGTGATCGAACGGGTTGATGTTGCGGGCGATCCCGTCGGGGTTGGTGTGGAGGCGCAGGTCCAGGCCCAGCCGCGCCGCGGTGGCGTCGCGGAAGGTGATCATATCCCGGAACTTCCATTAGACCTGTTGCGTAAGTCGGGCCACTTCGTCGCGGAGACGGCTTGAAATCAGGGGATTCCCAGATCACGGGTCGATAGGATTCATATGGCTCCTTC
>CAMCJI010000145.1 GCA_945874805.1 Asaia bogorensis
CCGTCATAGCGCGCGGCCGATCTCGTGGCCTTCGAAGATCGCCTCCAGGGCGGAGCGGGCGGCGGCGGCGTCGCCGGCGAGGTGCAGGGGGATACGGCCTTGCAGGGCGGCGGCCAGCGCGTCGTCCGGGATGGCGTGGGTGGGGGCGATGAGGGCGGTGACGCCTTCGAGGGTGGTGGCCTCTCCGGTGGAGAGTTCGCGCAGGTGCAGGGTGCCGTCGCGGAGGGCGTCGGCGGTGTGCAGCGGCAGGATGCGGACGGATTTTGCGCGCAGGCGGGCGCGCCAGGCGAGGCTGGAATAGATGTTCACCTGCCAGCCGGGAGTGCCGGCGGGGGCGAGGACGGTGACTTTGCGGCCAGTGCCCGCCAGCCATTCGATGAAGCCGGCGATGGCGAAGCTGCCGAGACGGTCTTCTATGGCGACGTGGTCGCCGAGGGCTTCGGGGGCGGCGAGGGCTGCTTCCATCGTCAGCGCGCCGGGCATGGCGGCGGGGGTGGCGCCGGTGGCGAGCACCACGGCGTCGAACCCGCCGGCCAGGATGCTCTCGGCAGTGGCGCGGCGGTTGGTCTCGACGTGGACGTCGCGCAGGGCGGCGATCTGGGCGTCGAGCAGGGCCTGGAAATCCGCACGGATGCCCATGCCGACTGGCTGGCGAAGGGCGCCGCCGAGATGGGGGGCGGCCTCCCATAGCGTGACGCGGTGGCCGCGCCGCGCGGCGATGGCGGCGGCCTCCATGCCGGCGGGGCCGCCGCCGACGACGAGGATGCGCTTCGGGGTGGGGGCCGGGTTGTCGTGCCATTCGCCCTCGCGGCCCATCGCGGGGTTGGCGAGGCAGGTGATGGGCAGCGACAGCGCGAGGAAGCCGGCGCAGCCCTGGTTGCAGCCGATGCACGGCCGGGTTTCGGCCTCGCGGCCCTCGGCGGCTTTGCGGACGATTGCGGGGTCGGCCATGTGGGCGCGGGCGAGGCCGACCATGGCGATGTCGCCCGGTGCGAGCATCGCCTCGGCTTGGGCGATCGTGCGGAAGCGGCAGACGGCGAACACGGGGACGTGCGGCACGGCGGCGGCGATGCCGCGGGGCAGGTGGTGGAAGCTGTCCTGGGCGTAGGCCATGTCGGCCATCTGCGTGCTCATCGTCGCCGAGCCGTGATAGGCGGAGTGGGAGACGTTGATGAAATCCAGCTTTACCTCGGCGGCGAGCGTGGCGGTGATGCGCTGCATGTCCCGCAGCGTCAGCCCGCCTTCGAGGAACTCGTCGGCCGAGATGCGGATGCCCATGGCGGCGCGATCGCCGATGGTGGCGCGGACGGCGCGCAGAGTCTCCAGCGGCATGCGCACCCGCCCGGCCTCGTCGCCGCCCCAGCCGTCGGTGCGGCGGTTGACGGCCGGGGAGAGGAATTGCTGGAGCAGATGGCCGTGGCCGAGCGTCACCTCCACCCCATTGAGCCCGGCTTCGATCAGGTTGCCGGCGACTTCGGCATGGGCGGCGATCACCTGTTCGATCTCGGCTTCGGTCATCGGGTGCGGCGGCGGGGCGGTGGCGGACCAGGGGACGGCGCTGCTGGACCAGGCGGGCATGCGGGCGAAGTTCCCGTCGATATGCCGGCCGAGATGGATCACCTGGCCGAACAGCTTCGCGCCCTCGTCCTGCACCGCGCGGGCGATGCGGGCGAAGCCAGCGATGGCCGCGCGCTCATAGCCGTTGACGCCCTGGCGGCGGCCGAGGCTGGAGCGGTGGACGCGGATCGCCTCGAAGATGATGAGCCCGACACCGCCGGCGGCGCGCGCGCGGTGATAGTCGAGATGGCGCTGGCTCGGCAGGTTGTCTTCGCCATAATTTGTGGTGTGCGCGGGCACGAAGATGCGGTTGCGCAGCAAAGCGGGGCCGAGGGCCAGCGGGCGAAAGACGTGCGGGTAGCGGGCAGCAGATTCGAGCATGGCGGCGGCCTTGGGCGGGAGATGTCTGCTTGACTCGTGAAGAAGACAACTCATCATGGCGCGAGGCAAGGCCGCGAGCGCATCAGGGCCGTTCGCATCATTTGAGGGGATAACCGCCATGACAATCCGTCGCCGCAGCCTGCTGGCAACCGCGAGTTTTCTGCCACTGACCTCGAGCCTGGCGCAGGCGCAGGCGGCGAAAACGCTGCTGCTCGCCGCCCCCGGCACGCCGGAGGGCTTCGATGGCGATGCGCTGCGGCCGGGCACGCAGGAGGTCGTCACCCAGATCTATGAGGGCCTGACCCGCTATGCGCGGGTGATGCGCGATGGCCGCCCCTATCTCGATTCGGGCAAGATTGAGGGACATCTGGCCGAATCCTGGGTCATGTCCGCCGACGGCAAAACCTGGACGTTCAAGCTGCGCCAGGGCGTGAAAAGCCCGTTCGGCAACGAGCTGACCTCGGCCGATGTGGAATGGGGCTGGAGCAAGAGCTTCTTCCAGAAGCGCACCGGCAACTTTATCGCCGGCGTGGCGAACGTCACCGGCGTAAAGGCGGTATCGAAATACGAGGTGGCGTTCACCCTCTCCGCCCCGTCCTCGATCTTCCTCTCCTGCCTGACGCTCTACACGCCCTCGATCTACGACAGCACGGAGATCAAGAAGCACGCCACCGCCACGGACCCCTGGGCACTGAAGTGGATGGAGAGCAACACCGCCGGCTTCGGGGCGTGGCATCTGGACAGCCTGCGGCCGGGCGAGCAGGCGGTGTTCGTCGCCAATCCCAACTATTTCCGCGGCCCGCCGGCCTTCCAGCGCGTGGTCTATCGCGCCGTGGCCTCTGGCGCCTCGCGCGTGTCGCTGTTGCGGGCCGGCCAGGTGCAATGGATCGATCGGCCGAACGTCCAGCAAGTGATCGAGATGCAGAAGGACCGGCGCGTCAAGGTGCAGGACCATGACGGCCGCGCCATGGCCTCCGTGCGGATGAACGCCAGCATGAAGCCGTTCGACGATATCCGCGTGCGCCGCGCCTTCAACTACGCCATCGACAAATCCAAGCTGAAGCAGTCTGTGCTGCTGGGCACCGGAGATACCGCGCTGTCGATCGTGCCGCCGATCGTCGATGGCTACGACCCCTCGGCCTTCGGCTACAGCTATGATCCGGCAAAGGCGCGCGCGTTGCTCGCCGAGGCTGGGCATGCGACCGGGCTGAGCCTGGAGCTGAACTTCTCCGACATCTTCTGGTGGGAAGAGCAGATGGCGGTGCAGATCGCCGACCAGCTGAAGGCCGTCGGCGTCACCGCCCGGCCGCAGCGCATCACCGCCTCGGACATGCGCGCCCGTAGCGCCCCGGGCAAGCAGGACCTGCCGTTCTTCACCTTCGAGGATGGGCCGATCGTGCTCGATCCCGTCTATACGATGGCGCTGATGGCGCATTCGAAGGGCGTGTCGAACCGCGCGAAGTACAGCAACCCGGAACTGGACGCGATGGTCGATGCCGCCCGCGGCAGCACCGACAGTGCGGCCCGAGTGAACGCGGTAAAGCGGGCGCAGAAGATCTGGACCGAGGATGCGCCCTGGATCATGACCGTCTATCCCAAGACCTTCGAGGCGATGGCGCCCGGCATCTCCGGCTGGGTGCCGCATCCGGACGAGCACGAGCGCTGGTACGATCTCAAGGTTGGGTGAGGTGCCCGGCGGGAGCAAAGGTAAGGGGCAGGAAGGGTCTTCTTTTTTCAAAAAAGAAGATGCTTCCTCACTGACATGATGGCTCTCCGCTTCCTCGCACGCCGCCTGCTGCTGCTGATACCGCTGCTGCTCATCGTCGCCTTCGCCACGTTTTCGCTGCTGCGGCTCAGCGGGCAGGACCCCTCCGCGATGCTCGCCGGGCCCACGGCGACGGAGGCGGAGATCGCCCAGGTGCGCGCCGACTATGCGATGGACCAGCCGCTGGCGGTGCAGTTTCTCACTTGGCTCGGGCGGGCTGTGCAGGGCGATCTCGGCCGCTCCTGGCTGTCCAACCGGCCGGTACTGACCGAACTGATCGACCGCGCGCCGCCGACGATGGAGCTGCTGTTTACCGGGGTGGCGCTGGGCGCGCTGGTCGGCGTGCCGGCCGGGATGTATTCGGCGTTCCGGCGGGGCAAAACTGCCGATTACGTGGCGCGCAGCCTCGCGCTGTTCGGATTCTCCATCCCGACCTATTTCCTCGCGCTGGCGATGCTGCTGATCTTCTTCTACGCGCTCGACTGGGCGCCGCCGGGGATGGGGCGGCTGAACCTGATGCTCGACCCGCCACCGCGCATCACCGGCAGCTACTTCCTCGACGCCATTCTGGCCGGCAACGGCGAGGCCGCCCGCTCCGCCTTCAGCCAGCTGATCCTGCCGGTGCTGTGCGTGGCCATTGCCGCGGCCGCCCCGGTGGTGAGTCAAGTGCGCGCGATCATGCTGGACGTGCTCGCCGCCGACCACATCAGCTACGCCCGCGCCCAGGGCCTGCGCCAGGCGCTGGTGGCCCGCATCGCGCTGCGCGGGGCGGCAACCCCGGTGGTGACCTTCATCGGCGCGGAACTGGCCGGACTGGTCGGCACCACATCGCTGATCGAATACGTGTTCGCCTGGGGCGGGGTGGGGCAGCTGGGGCTGGAGGCGATCATCAAGGGCGATTTCGCCGTGGTGCAGGGCTATGTGCTGATGCTCGCGCTGTTCTCGGTGACGGTGTTCCTGATCGTCGATCTGCTGGTGCTGGCCCTCGAACCACGGGCGATGCTCCGTTGAGCATCACGGTTGGCTTCCGCCCCATCGCGCGCGCCAAGGGGGCCGGGCGGCGCAGCCCGATGGCGGCCGCCGGGCTGCTGCTGCTCGGCGGCTTCGCCGTGCTGGCGATCTTCCATCCCTGGCTGATGCCCTACGACCCCGTCGCCGCCAACGCCGCCGCCGTGCTGCAACCGCCCTCGGCGACGCACTGGTTCGGCACCGATGCCAACGGCATGGATGTGTTCAGCCGGGTGATCTTCGGCGCCATCTACGCCTTCGGCATCGCCCTGCCGGCGGTGGCCGTCGCCATGCTGATCGGCGTGCCCGTCGGCCTGCTGACCGGCTATCTCGGCGGCTGGACCGACGAGATCCTCATGCGCGGCTTCGATGCGATGCGGGTGTTCCCCTCGATCATCCTCGCGCTTGCCGTGGTCGCCGCCGCCGGGCCGTCGCTGGTCAACGTGGTGATCGTGCTGGGGGTGCTGGACGCGCCAGTCTTCGCCCGCCTCGTCCGCGCCGAGGTGCTGGCCTTGCGTGCCGGCGGCTTCGTCGAAAGCGCAGTCGCCGCCGGCAACCCGCTGCCCCGGCTACTGTTCGTGCATCTGATGCCCAACACCCTGCAAGGCACGCTGGCCCAGGCCGCCGTGCGCGCCGCCTGGGCCGTGCGCATCGCCACCACACTCGCCTTCCTCGGCCTTGGCATCCAGCCGCCAACGCCGGAATGGGGCACCATGATCCGCCAGGGCGCCGAATACATGGTCACCGGCCAATGGTGGATCGGCGTGTTCCCCGGCATCGCCCTGATCCTGCTGAGCCTCGGGCTCAACCTTGCGGGGGACGGTATTGCCGACCTGCTGGACCGCAGGCGCCGCTGATGCTGCTTGAAGTCGACAACCTGTCGGTGCGATTCGTGGCGCGGGACGATTTCGACGTGGAGCGCACCGCCCATGCACTGAACAGCGTGTCGTTCAGCCTCGCGCCGGGCCGAATCTTGGGCCTGGTGGGGGAGAGTGGGGCGGGCAAGTCGCTGACGGTGACGGCGATTCTTGGCCTGTTGCGTGCGCCGGCGCGGCTGGCGGGCGGGCGGGCTGTGTTCGAGGGGGAGGACCTGCTGGCCATGCCGCCGGCTGCCCTGGCGAAGCTGCGTGGCGGGCGGATCGGGCTGGTGGTGCAGTCGCCGCGCACGGCGCTGGACCCGCTGGCGCGGGTGGGCGCGCAGCTTGTCCGTGTGCAGCAGGCGCATCGGCCGATCTCGCGGCGTGATGCGCTGGCGCGGGCGGAGGCGATGCTGGCGGCCGTCGGCATTCCCGCGCCTGCCAGCCGGATGGCCGCCTGGCCGCATGAGCTGTC
This sequence comes from Asaia bogorensis, assembly GCA_945874805.1. Classification (GTDB taxonomy): domain Bacteria; phylum Pseudomonadota; class Alphaproteobacteria; order Acetobacterales; family Acetobacteraceae; genus CAIRTN01. The sequence continues at coordinate 6,044 of CAMCJI010000145.1, forward strand.
CGGCGGGATGGCGCAGCGGGTGGTGATCGCGCTGGCGCTGATCAACGAGCCGCATCTGCTGATCGCCGACGAGCCGACGACGGGACTGGATGTGACGGTGCAGGCGCAGATCCTCGACCTGCTCACCGAACAGGTGCGCCGCCGGCACATCGCGGCCATTGTCATCACCCACGACCTCGGCGTGGTGGCGCAGTATTGCGATGATGTGGCGGTGATGTTCGCCGGTTCCGTGATGGAGCGCGGCCCGGTAGCCGAAGTATTCGCCGCCCCCGCGCACCCCTATACCCGCGCATTGCTGGACAGTGCGCCGGAGCGGCTGCGCCTGGGCACCGGGCGGGTGTTCGGCGGTGCGCCGCCTGACCTGTACGCGCTGCCGCCCGGCTGCCTCTATGCCGACCGCTGCCCGCTGGCCGAGCCACGCTGCGCCGCCCCGCCGCCGCTGGCGCTGGCCGGGGCGCGCGCCACGCTGTGTCATCTCGCATGACCGCGGCATCCCTGCGCGGGCTGGAGATGCGGTTCGGCGCGGTGCAGGCGGTGGCCGGCGTCGATCTCGACCTGCGGCCGGGCGAGGTGCTCGGCTTGGTCGGCGAATCCGGCTCCGGTAAATCGACGCTGGGGCGCTGCCTCACCCGGCTGCTGAAGCCCTCGGCGGGAAAGGTGATGCTGGGGGCTGACGACATCACCACCTGGCCGGAATCGCGCCTGCGCGCGCGGCGGGCCGAGATGACGATGGTGTTCCAGGACCCCTGGTCGGCGCTGAACCCGCGCATGCGCATCCGCAAGCTGATAGAGGAGCCGCTGCTGCTGCACACGCGGCTCTCCGCCAGCGAGCGCCGCGCCCAGGCCGAGGCGCTGGCCGGGCGCGTGCGCCTCGCCCCGCAGATGCTGGACCGGGTGCCGTCCGAGCTGTCCGGCGGGCAGTTGCAGCGGGTGTGCATCGCCCGCGCGATCGCCACCAACCCCGCGGTGATCGTGCTGGACGAGCCGACGAGTTCGCTCGACCTGTCGGTGCGGGCGGGGATACTTGATCTGCTCGGGCAGCTGCGGGCCGATACTGGCGCGGCGATGCTGTTCATCACGCATGATCTGGCCACGCTGCGGCTGATCGCGGACCGTGTGGCCGTGCTGTATCTCGGCCGGGTGGTGGAGCAGGGCAGTGCGGCGGCGGTGCTGGACGATCCGCAGCATCCCTATACCCAGGCGCTGATGTCCGCCCATCTCTCCGCCGATCCGGCCGAGCGGTCCGCGCGCATTCGCCTGACGGGCGAGATCCCCAGCCCGATCGACCGGCCGCCCGGCTGCCCCTTTGCCACGCGCTGCCCGTTGGCCGAAGCGCGCTGCACCGTCTCGCCGCCAGCATTGCTGCCGGCGGGGGCGGATCATCTCGTCGCCTGCGTGCGCGTGCCGGAGGGCACCGCGCGCCTCACCTGAACCGGAGAAGAACGATGGCACTGACGAAAGAAGCCAAGGCCGAGCTGGCAAAAATCAAGGCGGTGCGCGGCTACACCCTGCCGCTGCACGAGATCATGGCGGAGGCGAATGTGGAGTTCGTCCGCCGCTACGGCGAGCTGGCCAGCTACGTCATCTTCGGCCCGGACGAGGGCCGCGCGCTGGATATCAAAACGCGCTTCCTGGTGATGGTCGGCATCACCACTGCTGTGAAGGGCGACCGCGAGGGCATCGAATGGGCCTCGATGCGCGCGGTGAAGGCCGGGGCGAGCTGGGAGGAGGTCTATGAGGCCGCCTTCCTCGCCGGGCTGCCGGCCGGCTTCCCGGCGTTCGAGGCGGCGTGCAAGGTGTTCCAGGACCTGAAGAACAATGAAGGTCTGGTCCCGCAGAAGAACGTTGCCGGGAAAACGGTCGCCACCAAGAAGCCGGCGGCTCCGCGCAAGAAGAAGCCGGCCTGAGGGTGAACCCTGCCGGCTGCGATGTCGCCATCATCGGCGCCGGGGCCTCGGGCCTCGCCGCCGCCTGGCTGCTGGCGTCGCGCGGGCTGTCGGTGGTGGTGCTGGAACAGGGGCAGCGCGTCGATCAGCGCGCCGCCTCCAGCCTGACGCCGCAGTGGGAGCGCGACCTGCAGACGCGGTTCAACGCCGATCCGAACGCGCGCCGCCTGCCGTCCGACTATCCGGTGGTGGTGGCGGACACGCCGATCCGCCCGGCCACCTATTCCGGCGTCGGCGGGGCGACCTTGCGCTGGGGCGCGCATTTCCCGCGCCTGCGCCCGGCGGATTTCCGGGTGCGCAGCCTCGACGGCGTGGCCGAGGACTGGCCGATCGGCTACCGCGATCTCGAGCCATGGTTCGATCTGAACGACGCGATGATGGGCGTGTCCGGCCTGGCCGGTGACCCCGCCAACCCGCCGCGCCCGGCCCGCGCGATGCCGCCCTTGCCGCTCGGGGAGGGGCCAACACGGATCGCGGCGGCGTTCGACCGGCTGGGCTGGCACTGGTGGCCGTCGGACTCCGCTGTGTGCAGCACGGAGTATCAGGGGCGCGGCGCCTGCAACCTCTGCGGCCCCTGCGGCGTCGGCTGCCCGCGCCATGCTCGGGCCTCCGCCGACATCGCCTATGCCGGCCCGGCCGAGGCGGCGGGCGCGCGCATCCTCACCGGCGCGCGGGTGCTGCGCATCGCTTCGGATGCCAAGAGCGTGGACTACGCCCAGGCCGGCGCGCGCCATCGCCTGACGGCCGGCACGGTGATCCTGGCGGCGAACGGCATGGGCTCGGCGCGGCTGCTGCTGATCAGCGGTCTGGCCAACAGCTCCGGCCTGGTCGGCCGGCATCTGATGCACCACCCCACAGCGCTGGTCACCGGCCTGTTTCCCGAGCGGGTGGACGGGCACAAGGGCCCCTTCGCCTGCGCCCTCTACTGCCAGGAATTCATCGAGACGGATGCCGCCCGCGGCTTCCTGCGCGGCTACCAGATGCAGATCGCCCGCGGCGGCGGCCCGGTGCAGACCGCGCTCGGCGGCTACATGGCGCGCATCCCCTGGGGGCGCGGCCACCATGCGGAATTCGCCCGCCAGTTCCTGCACGCCACCAGTCTGACGGTGACCAGCGAAGACCTGCCCGACCCCGACAACCGCGTGACCCTCGACCCCCGCCGCACCGACAGCGACGGCCTGCCCGCCGCGGCCCTGACCTACCGCGTCAGCGACAATACGCGCCGCATGCTCGACCACGGCATCGCCCGCGCCGGCGAGGCGCTGCGCGAGGCCGGGGCGGCCTCCCTGTCCGTCAACCCGCTCGCCGCCGCGGCCGGCTTCCACTTCCTCGGCACGGCGCGGATGGGCAGCAACCCGGCGACCTCGGTGGTCGATGCGGCGTGTCGCAGTCATGACCTGCCGGACCTGATGGTGATCGACGGCGGCGTGTTCGTCACCGCCGGCGGCGTCAACCCCACCTCCACCATCCAGGCGATCGCGCTGCGGGCGGCCGATGCGCTGGCCACGCGGCTGGGAGCAAGTGCATGAATTTCCTTGAAACCCTGCTCGCCACCCTGCTGCCCGGTGATGCCGACTGGCCATCCGGCGCGCTGATCGCCGCCGACGTGGCCGCCGACGCGCCAGATGCGGTGGCGGTGCTAGCCGAAGCCCTGCCGGGCCTCGCCGCGGGCGACGAAGCGGCGTTGCACGCGGCCGAGGCGGCGCATCCCGCCGCGTTCGAACGCCTCGTCTCCGCCGCCTACCTTGCCTACTATACTGCCCCGCCGGTCCGCGAGGTGCTGGCCCGGCTGACCGGCTATGAGAACCGCCCGCCGCAGCCGCTGGGCTACGAGCTGCCGCCCTTCGACCCGGCACTGCTCGCCCTCCAGCGCGCCCGTGCCCCGTTCTGGCGCGATCCCGACAAGGACTCCGCATGACCACGCGCATCCTCCGAGCCGAGGCCGCCACCCCCGCGGCCCTCGCCCCCTTCGGCTTCTGGCTCGGGCGCGATGCCGCCGCACCGGTGATCCGCAGCGCCTTCTACGGCGATGCGCTGGCGATGAAGAAGCCGGCGGATTTCGTCGGCGACGACACGCTGGAGATCACCGTGGCCACGCTGAACCGCCGGCCCCTGCGGGTGACGTGGCTTGAGCGGCACTTCCTGCACACGCAAACCTTCATCCCCCTCGGCGGCAAGCCGTTCGTCGCGGTGCTCGCCCCGCCCTGCGATGGCGACATGCCCGACCTCGACGCCGCCCGCGCCTTCCTGTTCGACGGCAGCGCCGGCATCGCGCTGCGCCTGGGCACCTGGCACGAATTCCCGATGGCGCTGGTCGATCAGACCGACATGCTGGTGCTGATCCGCCGCGACACCGTCCGCGATCTGAAGAACGCGGTCGGCAACGAGGCGCAGGGCCCGGACCTGGACAAGAAGGACATGGTCGCGCGGACCGGCATCACCCTTGAGGTAGTACTTTGAAGGGCCGTGATCGGCGGTAGCGGCGCCGGGCTGGCTTGCCGGGCGCGGCGGGGTTAGCCTCGCCGCACCGCAGCAACAGGATGTGCCCCGTGCCCGATACCGCCGCCGCTTTGCATGCCCGCTACCGCGACCCGTTCGTCGCCTCCGCCATCCCGCTCAACCCCGTGCTGGAGTCGATGCTCGCCCACCGCTCGGTGCGCGGCTTCCTGCGCGACCCGCTGCCGGCCGGTGCGCTGGAGATGGCGGTCGCCGCCGCCTCCTCGGCCCCAACCTCGTCCAACCTGCAAACCTGGAGCGTGATCGCGGTCGAAGACCAGGCGCGGCGAGACCGGCTGGCGGTGCATGCCAGCGGCCAGAAGTTCATCCCCGTCGCCCCGCTGCTGCTGATGTGGATCGCCGACCTCTCGCGCCTGGAGGGCATCGCCGCCGCCCGCCAGCAGGCGGTGGCCGGGCCGGAGTATCTGGAGCTGCTGTTCGTCGCCATGATCGACGCGGCGCTGGCTGCACAGAATGCGGTGGTGGCCCTCGAGTCGATGGGGCTCGGCAGCGTCTATATCGGTGCCATGCGCAACAAGCCCGAAGCCGTCGCCGCCGAGCTCGGCCTGCCGCCGCGCAGCTTCTGCGTGTTCGGCCTGTCGGTGGGCCACCCCGACCCGGCGGTGGCAACCGCGGTGAAGCCGCGCCTGCCGCAGTCCGCGGTGCTGCATCGCGAGACCTACAGCCTCGCCAGCCAGGCGCCGGCGATCGAAGCCTACGATCCGCGGATGTCGGCGTTCCAGGAGGAACAGGGCATGGCCGACGAGATCTGGACGGAGCGCTGCATCAACCG
>CAMCJI010000146.1 GCA_945874805.1 Asaia bogorensis
TGCCTGCTCTGGATCGCCATCGCCCTGCTTGCCCGCCGCATTCCCGCCGATCGGAACCAGCCATGAGCCATTTCCTCGACCGCCTGACCTTCTTCCGCAAAACCGCCGAACCCTTCTCCGGCGGCCACGGCATCACCACCGGCGAGGACCGACGGTGGGAGGACGGCTACCGCAAGCGCTGGCAGCACGACAAGATCGTCCGCTCCACCCACGGCGCCAACTGCACCGGCTCGTGCTCGTGGAAAATCTACGTCAAAGGCGGCATCGTGACGTGGGAGACCCAGCAGACCGACTATCCCCGCACCCGCCCGGACCTGCCGAACCACGAACCGCGCGGCTGTTCGCGCGGCGCCTCCTATAGCTGGTACCTCTATTCCGGCAACCGGGTGAAATACCCCCTAATCCGCGCCCGGCTGATGAAGCTCTGGCGCGAGGCCCGCGCGGTGATGACCCCCGTCGCCGCCTGGGCCTCGATCGTCGAAAACCCGGACAAGCGCGCCGCCTACACCACCAAACGCGGCCACGGCGGCTTCGTGCGCGCCGGCTGGGATGAGGTCACCGAGATCATCGCCGCCGCCAACGCCTACACCATCAAATCCTACGGCCCGGATCGCATCTTCGGCTTCTCGCCCATCCCGGCGATGTCGATGGTCTCCTACGCCGCCGGCTCGCGCTACCTCTCGCTGATCGGCGGCGTGTCCATGTCGTTCTACGACTGGTACTGCGACCTGCCCCCCGCCTCGCCGCAAACCTGGGGCGAACAGACGGACGTGCCGGAATCTGCCGACTGGTACAACGCCGGCTTCATCATCCTCTGGGGCTCCAACGTCCCGCAGACCCGCACGCCGGACGCGCATTTCTATACCGAGGCACGCTACCGCGGTATGAAAAGCGCGGTGATCTGCCCGGACTACTCCGAGGCGTCGAAATTCGGCGACATCTGGCTGTCGGTGAAGCAGGGCACGGATTCCGCCCTGGCCATGGCGATGGGCCACGTCATCCTCACCGAGTACCACGTCAAACGGCAGGTGCCCTACTTCCGCGACTACGTCCGCCAGTATTCGGACATGCCGATGCTGGTGAAACTGGTCCGCCAGGGCGATCAGCTGGTGCCCGAACGCTTCCTGCGCGCGTCCGACTTCGACCAGTCCCTCGGCGAGGCCAACAACCCCGCCTGGAAGACCGTCGCCTATGACGAGAATGCCGGCCGCGTCGTCGCGCCCGCCGGCACCATCGGCTTCCGCTGGGGCGAGGCCGGCAAATGGAACCTCGAACAGAAGGACGCCGGCGGCGCCCCGGTGCAGCTTCGCCTCTCGATGGAAGGCGTCCACGACGAGCTGGCCGAGGTCTCTTTCCCCTATTTCGGCAACATCGAACACGAGCACTTCGCCTCCACCACCCACGCCAGCGTGCTCGCCCGCCTCGTCCCGGCCAAGCGGCTGATGCTGGCCGAGGGCGAGGCGCTGGTCACCACCGTGCACGACCTGTTCCTGGCCAATTACGGCGTGGACCGCGGCTTCGGCGGCGGCAACGTGGCGGCAAGCTACGACGAGCCCGCCCCCTACACCCCCGCCTGGGCCGAGCAGATCACCGGCGTCTCCCGCGACAAGATCATCCAGGTCGCCCGCGAATTCGCCACCAACGCGGAGAAGACCAAGGGCCGCTCGATGATCATCATCGGGGCGGCGATGAACCACTGGTTCCACGCCGACATGAACTACCGCGGCGTCATCAACATGCTGGTGATGTGCGGCTGCGTCGGCCAGTCCGGCGGCGGCTGGGCGCACTACGTCGGCCAGGAGAAGCTGCGCCCGCAGGCCGGCTGGGCCCCCTTGGCTTTCGCGCTCGACTGGGGCCGCCCGCCGCGCCAGCAGAACTCCACCTCCGCCTTCTACGCCCACACCGACCAGTGGCGCTACGAGACGATGAACGTCGGCGACCTCGTCTCCCCCACCGCACCGCCGGGGCCGTGGGACGGCTCGATCATCGACTACAACATCCGCGCCGAACGCATGGGCTGGCTGCCCTCGGCCCCGCAACTGCAGACCAACCCGCTGCGCGTGGCCAAGGACGCGGCGGATGCCGGGCTCTCCGCGAAGGACTACGTGGCCCGCGCCCTGCAGGACGGCAGCCTCAAACTCTCCTGCGAGGACCCGGACAATCCCCGCAACTGGCCGCGCAACATGTTCGTCTGGCGCTCCAACCTGCTCGGCTCCTCCGGCAAGGGGCATGAATACTTCCTCAAGCATCTGCTCGGCACCACCCACGGCGTGCTGGGCAAGGATCTCGGCGCCGAAGGCCGCGCCAAGCCCACCGAAGCCACCTGGCACGACCGCGCGCCCGAGGGAAAGCTCGACCTGCTAGTGACGCTCGATTTCCGCATGTCCACCACCTGCGTCTATTCCGACATCGTGCTGCCGACGGCCACCTGGTACGAGAAGAACGACCTCAACACCTCGGACATGCACCCCTTCATCCACCCCCTGACCGGCGCGGTCGATCCGGGGTGGGAGGCGCGCTCGGACTGGGAAATCTACAAGGGCATCGCCCGCGCCTTCTCCCAGGTCGCCCCCGAGGTGCTCGGCCTCGAAAAGGACGTCGTCCTCAACCCCATCAAGCACGACAGCCCCGGCGAGATCGCCCAGGCCTTCGAGCCACAGGACTGGAAGCGCGGCGAATGCCCCGCCATCCCTGGCAAAACGATGCCCAACGTCTTCGAGGTAGAGCGCGACTACCCGCACATCTACGAGCGCTTCACCGCCGTCGGCCCGCTGATGGACAGCATCGGCAATGGCATCAAGGGCATGGCCTGGAAAACCGGCCACGAGATCGACGCCCTGAAGGCGCTGAACGGCGTGCACCAATCCGGCGCCAACGCCGGCCTCGCCCGCATCGTCACCGACATCGACGCCGCCGAGATGATCCTGATGCTCGCCCCCGAGACCAACGGCGAGGTCGCGGTGCGCGCCTGGGCGGCGCTGAGCAAAACCACCGGGCGCGACCACACCCACCTCGCCCGGCCGAAGGAGGACGAGAAGATCCGCTTTCGCGACGTCGTCGCCCAGCCGCGCAAGATCATCTCCGCCCCCACCTGGTCCGGCCTGGAGAGCGAGCGCGTCTGCTACAACGCCGGCTACACCAACGTCCACGAGCTGATCCCCTGGCGCACGCTGACCGGCCGCCAGCAGCTCTATCAGGACCATCTGTGGATGCGCGCTTTCGGCGCCGCACTCTGCGTCTACCGCCCGCCGGGGGACCTGCGCACCGGCGCCCCGGTGCGCGACCTGACGCCGAACGGCGAGAAGCAGATCGTGCTGAACTTCATCACTCCGCACCAGAAATGGGGCATCCACTCCACCTACACCGACAACCTGTTGATGCTGACCCTCTCGCGCGGCGGCCCGTGCATCTGGATCAGCGAGCCGGACGCCAAACGCGCCGGCATCATCGACAACGACTGGGTGGAAGCCTTCAACAGCAACGGCGCCCTCGTCGCCCGCGCCGTCGTCTCCCAGCGCGTGAAGGACGGCATGGTGATGATGTACCACGCCCAGGAGAAGATCGTGAACGTCCCCGGCTCGGAGATGACCGGCAACCGCGGCGGCATCCACAACTCGGTCACCCGCATCGTGCTGAACCCCACGCACATGATCGGCGGCTACGCCCAGCTCGCCTACGACTTCAACTACTACGGCACCATCGGCACCAACCGTGACGAGTTCGTCGTCATCCGCAAGATGAAAACGGTGGACTGGCTGGAACGCCCGCACGCCGATGCCGCCCCCGCAGGAGCCAAGTGATGAAAATCCGCGCGCAGATCGCCATGGTGCTGAACCTGGACAAGTGCATCGGCTGCCACACCTGCTCGGTCACCTGCAAGAACGTCTGGACCAACCGGGAAGGCATGGAATACGCCTGGTTCAACAACGTCGAAACAAAACCCGGCATCGGCTATCCGAAGGACTGGGAGAACCAGACCAAATGGAAAGGCGGCTGGGCGCGCAAGCGCAACGGCCGCATCGAACCGCGCATCGGCGGCAAATGGCGCGTGCTCGCCAACATCTTCGCCAACCCCGACCTGCCGGAGATCGACGACTACTACGAACCCTTCACCTTCGACTACGAGCACCTGCAAAAAGCCCCGGAGCTGGAGGCCTTTCCCACCGCCCGCCCCCGCTCCCTGATCACCGGCGAGCGCATGGAGAAGATCGAGTGGGGCCCGAACTGGGAGGAGATCCTCGGCGGCGAATTCGCCAAACGCTCCCAGGACGCCAACTTCGAAGGCGTCCAGAAGGAGATGTACGGCCAGTTCGAAAACACCTTCATGATGTATCTGCCCCGGCTATGCGAGCACTGCCTGAACCCCACCTGCTCCGCTGCCTGCCCCTCCGGCGCCATCTACAAGCGCGAGGAGGACGGCATCGTCCTGATCGACCAGGACAAATGCCGCGGCTGGCGCATGTGCGTCTCCGCCTGCCCGTACAAGAAGGTTTACTACAACTGGTCTTCCGGTAAGTCGGAGAAGTGCATCTTCTGCTACCCCCGCATCGAAGCCGGCCAGCCCACCGTCTGTTCGGAAACCTGCGTCGGCCGCATCCGCTACCTCGGCGTGGTCCTCTACGACGCCGACCGGATCGAGGCCGCCGCCAGCGTGCCGGACGAGCGCGACCTCTACCACGCCCAGCAGGACATCTTCTGCAACCCCAACGACCCCGCCATCATCGCCCAGGCCCGCGCGGACGGCGTGCCGGAAAACTGGCTGGAAGCCGCCCGCCACTCCCCGGTGTGGAAGATGGCGATGGAATGGAAGGTCGCCTTCCCGCTGCACCCGGAATACCGCACCCTGCCGATGGTCTGGTACGTCCCGCCGCTCTCCCCCATCACCGCCGCGGCCGAAGCCGACAAAATGGGCATCGACGGCGGCATGCCCGACGTCCGCTCGCTGCGCATCCCCCTGAAATACCTCGCCAACCTGCTCACCGCCGGCGACGAGGTGCCGATCGCCGCCGGTCTCGAACGCATGCTCGCCATGCGCGCCTACATGCGATCGAAAACCGTCGAAGGCGTGATCGACGAGACCATCGCCCGCAAGGTCGGCCTCACCGCCGCGCAGATCGAGGAGATGTACCACATCATGGCCATCGCCAATTACGAAGACCGCTTCGTCATCCCCGCCGCCCACCGCGAGGCCACCGAGGACGCCTACGAGATGCGCGGCAACTGCGGCTTCTCCTTCGGCGACGGCTGCGGCCCGGCCGAACAGGCCGGCAACCTGTTCGGCGGCATCAAGATGAAGAACGCCAAACCGAAGATGGGAGCCCTCTGATGCGCACGCTCAAGGTCCTCTCCGCCCTGCTCACGTACCCCACCCCCGACCTCATCGCCGCCGGCGCCGAGCTGAAATCGGCCCTGCTGCACGAGGCGGTGCTGCCCAAACGCGAGCTGGCAGCCGTGACAAAGCTGATCGACAGCATCGCCGCCGACGACCTCTACGACGCACAGGAACGCTACATCCTGCTGTTCGACCGCACCCGCTCGCTCTCGCTCCACCTGTTCGAACACGTCCACGGCGAAAGCCGCGACCGCGGTCAGGCGATGGTCGATCTGATCGGCGTCTATGAGGCCGGCGGCTACGCCCCCACCGCCGGCGAACTGCCGGACTTCCTGCCGATGTTCCTGGAATACGCCGCCACCCGCACCCCCGCCGAGGCGATCGAGCTGATCGGCCAGCCCGGCCACGTCTTCGCCGCCCTGCGCGAGCGCCTGGCCAAGCGCTCCTCCCCCTACGAGGCGGTCTTCGCCGCCCTGGCCGCCCTCTCCCGCGCAAAACTCGACGCCGCGGCGCTGGCCGCCCTGCGCGCCGAACCCGATCCGGAACCGGACGACCTCGAAGCCCTCGACGCCGCCTGGGCGGAGGAGGAGGTCACCTTCGGCCCCGCCGCCGACGCCTGCGGCGTCGATACCCTGGCGGCGAAACTCCGCCAAGCCGGCCGCCCGGCGCCGGGGCTCGATCTGCCGCCCCCGCCCCGCCCCATCGTCACCCGCAGCCCCGCCCGGCAGAGCTGAGGAGCCGCCATCATGCGAGACGCCATCTACACCGTCCTGTTCACCTGGTACCCCTATGTCTGCATCACGGTGCTGCTGCTCGGCAGCCTGATCCGCTTCGACCGGGAGCAGTACACCTGGCGCGCCGCCTCCAGCCAGCTGCTGCGAAAGCGCCAGTTCGCCTGGGGCTCCAATCTCTTCCATGCCGGCATCCTCTTCCTGATGCTCGGCCACGTGGCCGGCCTGCTCACGCCCGCCTCGATCTACACCCTGTTCGTCACCGTCGAGCAGAAGCAGCTCATCGCCGTCGTCGCCGGCGGCATCGCCGGCGTGCTCTGCTTCATCGGCCTGACCCTGCTGCTGCACCGCCGCCTCACCGATCCGCGCATCCGCGCCAACTCCACCCGCATGGACATCGCCGTGCTGGCGATCCTGTGGCTGCAGCTCTCCCTCGGCCTGATCACCCTGCCCTTCTCGCTGGCCCATTCTGACGGCTCGACCATGCTCGTGCTGGCGCACTGGGCGCAGGGCATCGCGACCCTCCAGCCGGTCCCCGCCGCCACCCTGCAAGGCCTCGCCTTGCCCTATCTGCTGCATCTCGTGCTGGGGATGACGATCTTCCTGATCTTCCCCTTCTCCCGCCTCGTCCACATCTGGTCCGCCCCCGTCTGGTATCTTGGCCGGCGCGGCTACCAGGTCGTGCGCACCCGCCGAAGCTTGCCGGTCGCGGAGAAGGCCCGATGAGCACCACCTGCCCCGCCACCCCTACTGCCCCCCGCGGCCGGACGGCCGTCAGCGTCAACGGCGTCGTCATCTCCCGCGCCGACATCGCGCAAGAAACGCAGAACCACCCCGCCACCAAACCGCTCGACGCGATGAGGGCCGCCACCCGCGCCCTGGTCGTGCGCCAGCTGCTGCTGCAGGAGGCGCGTCGGCTCGCCATCCCGGCGGACCCCGCTAGCGACGGCGAAGGCCGGCGCGAGACGGAGGAGGAGGCGCTGGTCCGCGGCCTCATCGAGCGCGAGGTGCGCACGCCCGACGCCGATGAGCCGGCATGCCGGCGCTTCCACGATCAGAACCGGCACCGCTTCCGTACCCCGGATCTCTACGAGGCGCGGCATATCCTGCTGCCCGCCAACCAAGCCGAGAGCCCGGCTCTCGCGGCGGCGATCCTGGCCCAACTGGCGCTCGAACCCGGTGATTTCACGGCCCTCGCACTCGCCCATTCCGCCTGCCCATCCGGCAAAACCGCCGGCAGTCTTGGCCAGATCGGGCTGGGGCAGACGGTGCCCGAATTCGAGGAAGCCCTTGCGCGCATCACCATCGGCACCATCCATCCGGAGCCGGTAGTAACGCGGTACGGGCTGCACATCGTCGCGCTCGACCGCCGCATCGAAGGACGCGACCTGCCCTTCGGGATGGTACAGGAGCGCATCGCCGCATGGATGGGCGAGAAGGTCCGCCGCCTGGCCATTCGTCAGTACGTCTCCATCCTCGCCGGCCGCGCGGCCATCCAGGGCATCGACCTGGAAGCATCTCCCTCGCCACTGGTTCAATGACATGCTGCTCGGCACCATCCTCCAGCGCCTGGGCAAAGAGGCCGACGCGGCCGAAGCTCTCGACGCGATGGGCGACATCGTCCTTCTCACCGAGGTTCAGGCCATGGGAGAACTGCACGATGAGAGCCCCGCAGACTACGTCTGTGGCGCCACCAGGCGCTTCGCCGCGGCTGCATCGAGCGAGGATTGGCTCGCGCTGATGACTTCGATCGAGCGCAGTGACGATCCGGCGCGCACCACACTGGACAGGATGCTCCGCTGGTCGCTGGCGCGCGATGCGGGCGGGCCGGCCGCGACGGGTTGCGGATGCGGCAAGGGCGGGCCGGGCGATGCTCCGGGATGATACGGCGCCACCGCCCTTCGCCCTGCTGGACGAGCCTCTGGCTTACATCCATGCGGCACATCTCCGGCAACGCGCCGTATGTGCCGTGCTGCGGCGCTTCGCGATCGATCACGTCGCGAGCCGCGCCGAAGCTGACAGGATGACCGCCTATCTGACCGGTGATCTGCGCCTGCATCACGAGGATGAGGATCTCGGCCTCTACCCTCTCCTCCGCCGCCGTGCCTTGGCCGCGGATGGGCTCGGCGTCACCCTCGCGCGGCTCAGTGAAGAACACAGGCAGGGGGCAGCGTTGGCCGACATGATTGTCGAGGCGCTGTCCGCAAAGCCGGCCGACGACACGGTGCATATCGGCACCGCGTCGGGCGAGGCGATGCAGGCCTATGCCGCGAGCGAAATGCGGCACCTCGCGCTGGAGAATGGCGTGGTGCTGGCGCTCGCGCGCATCCGCCTGACGCGGCCGGACCTGAAGGCGATCAGCCGTGACATGAAGCAGCGGCGCGGGATCGTGGCACATGATCAGCCTTGATCACCTCTTCGACCGGAACATCGCCTGGGCGAACCGCAAGACGGAGCAGGACCCCAGCTTCTTCCGGCGGCTGTCGGAGCAGCAGGCGCCCAAATATCTGTGGATCGGCTGTTCCGACAGTCGCATCACCGCGAATGACGTGCTGGGTCTCGATCCCGGTGAGGTCTTCGTCCATCGCAATATCGCCAACATCGTCCACACCAGCGACATGAACATCCTCTCGGTGTTGGATTACGCCATTGATGTTCTGCTGGGGCGGCACATCATCGTGGCTGGCCATTACGGCTGCGGGGGGTGCAGCGCGCGATGGCGGAGGAGCGCGGCGCGCTGGTGGACCACTGGCTCCAGCCGCTGTCGATGTTCTATCGCAAGCATCGTCGTGTGTTCGATGAGACGGGCAGCAAGGAGCAGCAGCTCGATCGGCTGTGCGAACTCAATGTAGAAATGCAGATCAGGCGCGTTGCCGCGACGCCGATCGTTGAGGGTGCCTGGGTTCGCGGCGTGGATCTGCATCTGCATGGCTGGATCTACGGCATGCATGACGGGCTGCTGCGTGACCTCGCCACCACGGTGGCAAGCATCGCGGAACGCGACGCGCTGCCTTCGATTGATCAGTCCGTCATGTCGAGAACGGAACCTCTGAGTCCGCGGCGCCGTCATGCGCTGGAAGCCTTCTCCGCCATCGGGCTGGAAGACACGGCGTCGCCTCCCTGCTGCATGACGCCCATGAAAGGTCTCTCCCGGTGACCACCCATGCCCCACCGATTACGGCGCTGGTATATGCCGAAACTGCGCTGGCGGATCAGGCACTGCGTCGCATTGTTCGGCAATCCGAAGCCGCGGGTCACAGGCTCGCAGGCGTGATCCAACGCGACACGCCGCGTGCCGGCAGGTCCGGCTGCGATATGACGTTGGAGGAGCTCTCGACCGGCATTACCATCGGAATTTCGCAAGATCGCGGGCCGCATGCGCGCGGCTGCCGCCTCGACCTGGGCGAGATGACAAAGGCGATACAACTGGCATCGACTGCGCTGCGGGCCTCACCCGACCTTCTGGTCCTGAACAAGTTCGGCAAGACCGAGGTCGAGGGCGGCGGCTTTCGAGGGCTGATTGCCGAGGCCATCGAGCAGGGGGTTCCCGTGCTGATCGCCGTTCCCTACCGCAACATCGATCCTTGGCGAGCCTTTGTAGGTAACTTGGGGCGAGAGATCCACCTTACTTCGCTGGACGAAGCACTGAACCTGGATCAAATGGGTCGCGCGGGGGGGACTTGGTAGCGCCGGCACGGCCGAAGCCGCACGGCGTAGGATGCCGGCCACAGACAGCCCTTCTCCTCATCGAGCGCCAGGCATTGGGCTTCGACCTTCAGGGCAAGCTGAGCCACCTTGAGCCGGGCATAGGGCGTGGCGTCGGCCGACATGCTCCCGCCATGCCGTTGCCACTACCGCCTAGATTGGCAGCACCCCCTGATGCCAGTGGCGATCGCGCCGGGTCAGCGGTCTCGACCATCCGGCGGCGTGTCTTAGCTACATCCCA
This sequence comes from Asaia bogorensis, assembly GCA_945874805.1. Classification (GTDB taxonomy): domain Bacteria; phylum Pseudomonadota; class Alphaproteobacteria; order Acetobacterales; family Acetobacteraceae; genus CAIRTN01. The sequence continues at coordinate 10,010 of CAMCJI010000146.1, forward strand.
CTGCCCATCCGGCTCCCGCTCGATCCTGCCCTTGGCCGCCACTCTGCGCAGTGCGGTCTCGGTGACGCCGATGCGCCGGGCGACCTCGCGGGTGGAGGGGGTTAGCTCGGCCATGGCGGCGACCTCCCGCCGCAGAAGCAAGCATCAAGAATGATGCGATTCCATTTATTTACGAGCTTGGCTCCGCTCCGGCACAGCGCGAAGTGTCCATCACGCGCAGGGGAACACGCCCCGCCAGGCAGGAGACCGGACGATGAACAGCACCCGCGCCCAGAGGAGCCAGCAAGCCAGCCTAGCCGAGTTCATGAAGCAGATGGAGGTCTTCCAGGGCCACGTCGCCGAGCTTCAGGCGATGGCGGACAACCACATCGGCGCCGATCCCGACAGCATGCTCTGGGGCGCCGCCGGCACCCTGCAGCACTGGAACGCCATCCTGGCCCGGGTGACCGACGCCCATCACCAGCGCAGAGAATTCGCCCCCGAGTAGACGGAGGCTTCCGCCGCTGTCCCGCCAGAGTTCAGCCCTGCGGGGCTCGGGGTGATAGCAGGCGCCCGATGGTCGGCGGCCGCGACCTGGAGCACGCAGATGAGCCTTTCCCCCGCCGCCATGATCGTCCTGGCCCGCGCCGCCGAGCGGCCGGACAACCGCCTCGAGTTCCATCGCAAGCTGCCCACCGGCGGCCGCAACAAGATGATCGACGCACTCCTGCGCGAGGACCTGATTGTCGAAACCTTGGGCGACTTCCGCCGGGGTGATGCCTCCACCCTGATCGAGGACACCGCCACCGGCCTGATGCTGACGACCCTGGCCCTGACCGACGCCGGCTTCCGCGCAATCGACCGCCAACCGCCCAGCGCCGCCACTGACGCAGACACGCCGCCACCCGCGGCTTCTGCCGAGACGGTGGCGCAGGAAGCCGCCGTGGTGGCCGATGCCCTCGACGCCGCGCCCTTGGCGCCCGCAATGCGCACCACCCTGCGCGACGCCGCCGCCGCGGTCCTCACTGCCTGGGATGACGAGGACAACCGGGAGGCGGACATCATCGCCGTATCCGTCCGGCGACGGCCGCCTGCCTTTGATTGTCTGATCTGCTCATAAGGGTGCCTGTAGGAGCGGCGTTATGTGCGCCGCTATGAGCGGGGTGGTTGGATTGGAGATCCTCCGAGGGGTTGAGCGGCGACGGCGTTGGGATCTGGAGGACAAGCTTCGGATTGTCGCCGAGACGGAGGTGCCGGGTGCGGTGTTTGCTGCTGTCGCG
>CAMCJI010000147.1 GCA_945874805.1 Asaia bogorensis
AGAGCCGGGTGGTCAGCTTCGGGTCATCGGCGCGCACGGTACCCGCGCCGACCACCAGCACGTCGAACAGCGCACGCAGGCGGTGGGTGTGCAGGATGTCCTCGGGGCCGGAGATCCAGAACGACTGGCCGGACGGGGTGGCGATCCGCCCATCCAGCGACTGCGCGATCCGCCCGATCACATACCGCCCGCGCGCACAGCCGCGCAGCAGCGGGGCATACAGCGGCGAGAGCCCAGGCAGGCCGGCATCGCGCGTGAGCAGCCGTGTCCAGGCCTCCTCCGAGAGCTGTGCGGCATCTTCGATCGGGGCGGCATACGGGGCGTGCATCGGCCCCGGCTCGTATCACGCGCGGGTGGACAGCGCCACCGGTTCGCGCTTGCGCGCCCCCTCGATCGCACCTCGCGCGTCATAGCGGGGTGCCGCAGCCGGGCGTGGGGCCGCTTCGGCGATCAGGCCCATCACCCGCCGCTGCACCAGCATGGCGCGTTCCAGCAGGCGCTGGTTGTCGTCCGCCAGGGCGCGCAGCCGCTCGCCGATCTCCACAGACGCCCGCCGCCGCTCGGCCGCCGTCAGCCCGGTGGCGGCCGCGTCGGCGTTCGCGGCGGTGAAGGCGGCGATGGCGTGGCCCTTCTGCGCCAGCAGGGTGGTCGCGCGGGCGAGGTCCACCGCCCGCAGCGCCGCGTTCTCCTGTGCCAGAACGGCGGCGAGCGACTGCGCGCTGTCGATCAGCCTATCGATCACGATTGCGTGTCCTTTCCGTTGGCCTGCTCCTGGATGCGGAGCATCTGGTGGAACACCGGCACGGCGAGGCCGAAGCCGCCGGCGGCGCTGATGTGCTTCCCCATCTCCTGGGTGATCATCGGCCGCCAGGCCTGCTCGCCCGCACCGCCGCCGAACGGTCCGGCGGATGTGTCCACCGTGTCGAAGATGGGTGCGAGCATCTGGCCGATCGCCATCGCCTCGAAATCCTGCGCGGTTTTCCAGATTGCCGCCACGCCGGGGCGGGCGAGAGTCGCGGCATCCGGCCGCGCGATGGGGGCGAGGTTCATCATTTTACCTGCAAATCCGCCTGCAACGCACCGGCCGCCTTGATCGCGTGCAGGATGCTGATCATGTCCCGCGGCCCCACCCCCAGCGCGTTCAGGCTGCCGACGAGATCGCGCAGGGTGACGTTGCCCTGCAAGATCCCCAGTTTCCTGTCGCCGCCGTCGTCGATCTGGATGTTGGTGCGCGGCGTCACGACGGTGCTGCCGCCCGAAAGCGGCCCGGGCTGGCTGACATCGGCGGATTCGGTCACGCGGATGGTCAGCCCCCCCTGGGCGATCGCCACCGTGCTGACCCGCACATTGGCACCCATGACGATGGTGCCGCTGGCTTCGTCGACAATCACGATGGCCGCCATATCCGGCTCCACCCGCAGCATCTCGATTCGCGCCAGCGCCTCGATCACGTCGCGCCCCGCAAGGTTCAGCACCACCGTGCGCGGATCGGTCGCCACCGCCGTGCCGGCGCCGATGGCCGCCGTGATCGCCGCCGCGATCCGCCGTGCCGTCGTCAGGTCGGGATTGCGCAGGCCCAGGCGCGGGGCGGTGCGGGCGCTGAGCTGGAAGCCCACTTCGCGCTCCACCGTCGCCCCGTTGGCCATCCGCGCGGCCGTCGGTACCCCCTTGCTGACCGAGCCGGCGGCTCCGCGCGCGGAGATTGCGCCGGTGGCGATCGCGCCCTGCGCCACCGCATAGACCTCCCCGTCGGCGGCCAGCAGCGGCGTCACCAGCAGGGTGCCGCCGGTGAGGTTGGAGGCGTCGCCCAGGGCCGAGATCGAGACGTCGATCCGGCTGCCGGTGCGCGCGAAGGCGGGCAGTTCGGCAGTGACCATCACTGCGGCAACGTTCTTGGTTTGCAATTTCGCCTCCTGATCACGGGTGTTCACCCCCAGGCGCTCCAGCATGCCGATCAGCGACTGGCGGGTGAACACCGCCGAATCCAGCTTGTCCCCGGTGCCCGCGAGGCCGACGACGAGCCCGTAGCCGACCAGCTGGTTCACGCGCACCCCCTCGACATCGGCGATGTCCTTGATCCGCACCTGCGCCGAGGCGCCGAGCGGCAGCAGCAGGAAGGCAGCGAGGAGGAGGCGGATCATCAGCGGCCTTTCGGTTAACTTTTCCGGCGCAGAATGCTGGCACGCGGTCTCGCAAGCGGCTCTCTGAGGCGCTTAGCAAGCCCCGTGCCAGCCGGCTGGCGAGGGTTCTCCTGGGAGCGCCGCCCGCCCGGCACGGCAGGAAGTGCCGGGCGGCAGAACAGGACGGAGGCGAAAATGGCCATCGATGGGGTCCGCGGGCGGATCGGAGTGCAGGGTGCTGGCCGCGGCACCGGGCGATTGCGCGGCGGCTTCCAGGTGCCGGACGAGGCCGCGGCCCGCGATACGGCCGCCGCAGCCGCGCCCTCCGCCCTGGCCGGTGCGGCAATGCTCGCCCTGCAGGAGACGATGGCCGACCCGGTGGGAGAGCGTGCGGCCCGCCGCCAGGGCCAGGACATGCTGGCCGAGTTGGCCCTGCTGCAACGCGGCCTGCTCTCCGCCGACGGCCCCTCGCCGGCCGGGCTGCGCCGCCTGGCCGGGCTCGCCGCCGCCGCGCCGCAGGTAGCCGATCCGCGGCTGCGTGACGCGCTGGCGGCCATCCGCCTGCGCGCCGTGGTGGAGCTCGCGCGTTACGGTTTGACGGAATAGACTGCAAGAGCGTGAAATCCCGGAGTTGTCCTCTTGGCGAGACAACTCAGCCTGGGTATAAGCCGCGCGACCGAACGGTCCGGGGGGGCCGAAACTGGACAGACCTGAGCCACGGCACCGCCGTGTTGCCCTCGACGCCACTGCTCTCAGCCTCCCGGAACTGCACGCCAAGATCTGGGATCGCGCCGCATGATGGTTACCCTCCCACCCGACTACCGCCCCTCGGATACCGAGGAATTCATGAACGCGCAGCAGGTGGAGTATTTTCGCCAGAAGCTCTTCCGTTGGCGCGCCGAACTGCGGCGTGAGGCCGACGGTACCCTGGCGAGCCTGTCCGAGGGCGGCATCCATGAGGCCGACATCACCGACCGCGCCAGTGTCGAGACCGACCGCGCCCTGGAACTGCGTACCCGTGACCGGGCGCGCAAGCTGATCAACAAGATCGACCAGGCGCTGCTGCGCATCGAACATGGCGTCTATGGCTTCTGCGAGGAAAGCGGCGAGCCGATCGGCCTGCGCCGCCTGGAGGCCCGCCCGATCGCCACGCTGTCGATCGAGGCGCAGGAGCGCCACGAGAAGATGGAGCGGGTTCACCGCGACGACTGATTTCCTGCGGGCGGCGGCGCACGGCACCGTTCCCGTCGGCGCGATCTGGCGCTACACTGCACTGGCCGGCCCGTAGAGGCCATCCATTGGGAGTGTAACGCATGATCCGTCGCCGTCGCCTTTTGCAGGTTTCCGCAGGCGTCCTCGCCGCCCCCGCCATCGTCGAAAAGGTCGGCGCCCAGACGGCGTTCGACTGGAAGCAGTTCAAGGGCCAGAAGGTCGAGGTCAACCTCGCCAAATCGCCCCGCGCCGACGTGCTGCAGGCCAAGCAGAAGGAATTCGAGGAGCTGACCGGCATCAAGGTCGGCTCCGAGCAGATCCCCGAGCAGCAGCAGCGCCCGAAAGTGGCGCTCGAGATGAGCTCCGGCCGCCCCAGCTTCGACGTGGTGAACGTCGCCCTGCACGTGCAGAAGAAGCTGATCGAGAAGGGCAAGTGGCTCACCGACCTGCGCCCCTATCTGCGCGACGCCAAGTTCACCGCCGCCGACTACAACTACGGCGATTTCGGCGCCGCCCCGGTGAAAGCCGCCACCGGCCCGGATGGCGCGATCCACACCATCCCGCTCAACCAGGACGTTTTCATCCTGTTCTACAACAAGGCGCTGTTCGCCGAAAAAGGCATCGCCGTGCCCAAGACGCACGCCGAGATGATGGACGCCGCCGCCAAGCTGACCGACAAGGCCAAGGGCATCGCCGGCTTCGTCGGCCGCGGTCTGAAGAACGCTAACGTGGTGCTCTACGACACGCTGCTGCTCGGCCATGACCAGGAGACGCTGTCGCCCGACGGCAAGACCCTGCAGATGGACACGCCGGCCGCCATCGCCGCCGGCGAATACTATGCCAAGATCCTGCGCGATTACGGCCCGCAGGGCGTCGTCGGCTTCAACTGGAACGAGTGCCAGACCACGTTCAGCCAGGGCCGCGCGGCCATGTGGCTCGACGGCGTCGGCTTCTCCGCCCCGCTGGTGGACAAGACCAAGTCGCGCATCGCCGACGTCGCCGGCTTCGCGGTGGTTCCCGCCGGGCCGAAGGCGCACCACACCGCCACCTTCATCGACGGCATCGGCGTTCCCGAGGGCACCCGCAACAAGGGCCCCGCCTGGCTGTATGTGCAGTGGGCCACCAATGCGGCGATGTGCCGCGAATACCTGCGCACCGGCTCGGGCACGCCCGGCCGCCAGGCGGTCTATGCCGACCCGACCATCCAGCAGGGCGCGCTGTTCCCGAAGGAGTGGTTCGACACGGTGAAGGCCTCGCTCGCCATCGCGCGTTCCGGCCTGCCGGAGATCGTCGGCGTCACCGAGTTCCGTGACACCTTCGGCATCGCGCTCACCAACATGATCGGCAGCGGTGACGTGGCCGGCGAGATGAAGAAGGCGACGGACGCCTTCAAGCCGATCCTGGCCAAAGAACTGATCTGACCTTCCGCGACAAACCCTCTCCCGCTTGAGCGGGGGAGGGCAGGGAGCAAGTCAGAACAACAATGAGGCAGAGAGGCAGAGAGAGGCGGGATTATTCAATCCTTCTTCTCTCTGCCTCTCTCGTTTTGTGCCACTTGCTGTCTTGTCTCATCGCCAGGCATCACCCCGGCAATCTCCGAGATCAGCTTCTGCAGGATCGCCCGCGCGAACGTCTCGTAGTTCGACGTCGCGATCAGGAAGGCGCCCGGCCCGCCGATCACCTCGCTACGGTAATGCTCGTCCAGCCCTGGCTCCAGCGACAGGATCGGCAGGCCGTTGATGGTGATGCCCTGCGCCACCACCTCGTCGCGCGCATCCGCCGCCGGCCGGCCACGGTTGTTCGCCCCATCGCCCGAGATGTCGATCACCCGCCGCGTCGGCTCGAACGGCAGGCGCTCGAACAGGCCAGCGGCGTGATCGATCGCGCCGCTGAGCGAGGTGCCGCCCGAAAACAACTGCCGCGGTGCCGCTGCCACCGCTTGCGCCACTGCCTGCAGGCTCGCCGCGTCATGCACGCGCATCCAGCCGACCACATGCTCCTGCATCGCCGGCCCGGTCCATTGCGTCATTGTGATCGCCACCGCCCCCAGCGGCCCGCCGCGGATGGCCGCCAGCACGCGGGGATTGCCGAGGGCGGCGACATAGCCCTGCTTCTGCAATTCGAACCGGGCGGTGTTGACGCTGCCGGACGCATCGACGGCCAGCACCAGCGCGAGATCGACCGGCTGCGCGCGCGCCCCCCCGGCCAGCAGCAGAAACGCGAGCAGCAGAAACCTCACCCGACAGGCGCGCCGATCCGCGCGGCGCGGCGGGTGAAGCCGCCGTCCATGTCCGCCTCGGTCAAGGGCCGCCAGGCGCCGCCGACCAGCACCTCGCTGGGCCGGAACCGCGCCTTGTAGGCCATCTTCCGGCTCTCCGGCACCCAGTAGCCGAGATAGACATGCGGCAGGCCGAGCAGCCGTGCCCGGCGGATCAGCCACAGGATCGCATAGGTGCCGAGCGAGCGGCTCGCCATCTCCGGCAGGAAATAGCTGTAAACGGCGGAGAGCCCGTCCCCCAGCCGGTCGGTCAGGCAGCCGCCGACGAGGCGGCCCTCGCTGTCGCGGAACTCCACCAGCATCGTCTCGATCGGCGTGTCCTCGACCATCGCGCGGTAGTCATAGAAGCTCATCGTTGCCATGTCGCCGTCGGTGTGGCGGGCCTGCTGGTAGCGCTGGAACAGCTGGAACTGCTCGGCGGTGGCACGCGCCGGCGTCTCGTATCCGGCGATGTCGCGGTTTGCCTCATCCACCCGGCGCAGGGTGCGGCCGGGCTGGAAGCTCGCCACCGGCACCCGGATCGGCACGCAGGAGTTGCAGCCCGGGCAGACCGGGGCATAGGCGATGTTGTGGCTGCGCCGGAACCCCGCCCGCGACAGGCGGTCATGCAGCGTCTCCGCCTCAGCCCCGGTGATCTCGGTCACGACCTTCCGCTCGGTCCGGCCCTCCACATAGGGGCAGGGCAGGGGGGCGGTGGTGTAGAAGAACTGCGGTCGGCGCGGCGACTTGAAGCTCATGCGGCGGCAGGTCCTCCTTGCCCCAACTCTCTTCCCATGTTCAATGACCCGGCCCGTGCGGTCAACGTTTCTGCGCATTCCCTGGCGTGAAGGACAGCCGCACATCGACGTGAGGTGCCACCGCCGGGATCGTCACCATCCCGCCGTCGCGCCAGGGCCGCAGGAAATGCCGGGCCAGGCGGGAGGCGAAATGGCCGGACTGGCCCGGCGCGTTGATGAAAAGGCTGCGCTCGGGCTCCGCCAGATCGTAAACGCCACGATAGGCACCGCCATGCAGCGCCTCGAAGCCGCGCCCGCCGCTGGCAGCCCGCAGCACCGTGGTATCGCCACCATCGCTCTCGATCGCCGCCCCCGCGAGCGGGCCGAGCACCGGCACGAAGCGGAGCAGCGGATGCCCGAACACCGCCTTGTGCGCCGCCCCCCAGCGCCAGGAAGCCGGGTCTGGCCCGTGCTCCGCGGCCAGAGCCGTCACCGCCGTCTCCAGCGCCCGCGCCAGCAGCGCCGCGCAATCGCAGCCGGCCAGCGATCCGGCGAGCAGTTCGGCGGCGGGGGCGGTGGCGCCGGCCGGTGCCCCGGCCTGCTCGCGCAGCAGGCGTGCGGCCTCGTTCGCCCAGGCCTGAAAGATCAGCGGCTGCTGCGCGTCGCGCGCCATCGTGCCGTCCCAGCCGCGCAGCAGGTCGCGCGCCGTGCGGGCGAGGCCGCTGGCGGGAAGGCCGGCCAGCACCGGCAGCAGATCGCGCGCGAAGGGGCTCAGCGGATCGACCTGGATCGCCGCGAAGCTGGCTGGCGTGTGCTTCTGCTCGGCGGCGAGCCGCTCACGGATGCGCTGTGCCCGCCAGTCGCCGAACCAGTCCCGCCCGAGGAAGACCGGAAAATCCGGCGGGGCCACCCGCTCATTGCCGTTCACCAGTCGCCCGCTGGCGGGGGTGATCACCTGCGGCAAAGCGGTGCCGCTGGCCCAGCCGGTCCAATCGTGGCTGCCATCTGCCCCCGGCGCGGGCAGGGCGCCGTCCCCGGCGCGGCGCACCGGCACCCGTCCGGTGACGAAGAAGCCGATCCGGCTGCGGTCCGCCGCGATCAGGTTCTGCACCGGCGCGGTGATGTGCGCCACCGTGGCAGCCGCCTCGTCCAGGCTGCGCGCCCGGTTCAGCGCGTGCAGCCCGGCGGCTGCCGTATCCCCCGGCATCAGGTTGGCCAGCGAGGCCGCCAGTAACGGCCCGTCCGGCCCCGCGAGATCGCTGACCACCGGGCCATGCCGGGTTGAGCGCACCCGCAGCACCTCGTCCGGGGCGCCGCGCACCCGGATGCGCTCCTCCCGCCACGCATAGGGCCGCGGCCCGTCGGGGGTTTCGTAGGCATCGGGCCCCGCCGGCGTCTCGAGGAACAGGTCCTGCACATCCGCGCCGGTGTTGGTGAAGCTCCAGGCGATATGCCCGTTCTGCCCGAGGAGCAGGAACGGCACCCCTGGCGCGGTCGCCCCCGTCAGCGTCAGGCCCGGCGTCTCGATCCGCGCGAGATACCATGTGGAGGGCAGTGCAAACCCCAGATGCGGGTCCCCGGCCAGCAGCGGCGCCCCGGTGGCGGACTGTGTGCCATCGACCGCCCAGACATTGCTGGCACTCTCCGGATGGGTGAACGGATCGGGGAAGCGCGGCAGCAGCCCCGCCAGCCGGGTGGCGTGCGCGCCTAGCCCCGTTGGCAGCCCCGCCGGCAGCGCCGCTTCCGGTCTGCCCTCGCCGCCGAGCCCGCCGGGCCACAGCGCGCGGATCACCTCGGGCGGCATCCGCCCCGCCAGCCCGGCGCGGGCGAGTTCGGTGCGCCAGTTGCCTGACAGGAACAGCCCCATCGCCTTTGCCCAAAGCAGGCAATCCACCGCCGCCCAGGCGCGTGGCGGGCCGAGCAGCAGATACTCCGCCGCCGCGAAGCGCCCGCGCCGGTCGATCCAGGCGTTCACGCCGCGGGTATAAGCCTCCACCATCGCCCGCGTCTCCGGCGGCAGGCCCTCCAGATCGCCTTCGGCGGCCTGGCGCACTCCCAGCGTGCGCATCATCCGGTCGATGGGCAGCGCCACCGCGCCCGCCAGCTCCGCCAGTTCGCCCGCGGCACTACGCCGGGTGAGGTCCATCTGGAACATCCGCTCGCGCGCATGCAGGAAGCCCAGCAACGCCGCCGCATCCGTTTCGTTGGCCGCGCGGATGCGGGGGATGCCCTCCTTGTCGATCTCGACCGCCGCCGGGGCGGACAGGCCGGGCAGGGCGGCGTTCACGTCACCCCCCGGCAGCGTCGCCCACACGAGCCCCGCCACCGCCGCCGCCACGAGTGCGACGACGCCGAGTAGCCCACCCACGCCCAACAGCAGCCACCGCCCGAGGCGGGGCCTGGCCTGCCGGCTCCAGCGTGGCCGCCGCCCCATCGTCAGCTCATCCGATGGGCGCGAGGTCGAGGCGCACCGCCTCCGCATCGCGCTCATGCTTCGGGAAGCGCTGCAATACCAGAGGATCATGGCCGGGGATGACGTGGTCGATGCTGTCGGCCAGCTTCTTGCAGGTCTCCCAGCCCTCGATCATCTTCTGCATGTCGTGCACCAGGATGAACGGGCTTTTGCGAGTGATGTTCATCCAGAAATGCGCGGCGTCGCTGGCCAGCACCACCCAGCCGCGCGCGGTCGGCACCCGCATGATCTGCAACCCGCCGGAATGCCCGCCTACCAGATGCAGGGTGATGCCCGGCGCGATCTCGGCCGTGCCGTCATGGAAGCACACCCGCTCCTTGAACACATGCTGCACGGCTTCGACGACGTGCTCCACGTCGAACGGCTTGCGCATCGGCTCGTGGCACATGCAGCGCCCGGTGCAGTAGTTCATCTCCGCGTCCTGGAGGTGGAACTTCGCCTTCGGGAAGCCGGCCCAGTTGCCGGCGTGGTCCCAGTGCATGTGGCTCAGCACCACGTCCTCCACCTCCGCGGGCTCGATGCCGATGCCGCGCAGCGCGTCGAGCGGCGAGCGCGTCAGCACCCGCCCGCGTCGGTCAGCGGCAGCCTGGTCGAAGCCGGTGTCGAGCACGATCGTCCGGCCCTCGCCCTGGATCGCCCATACGTAGAAATCGAGCGGCATGGGGGCCGCGTGATCGTCCGGAAAGATCAGGTTCGACGCCTGGGTGCGCTCGGCCATATGAGCGTAGCGCAGGGCGGTGATCCGATATTCGTACATGGCGGCTCCGGCTTGTGACGTGGCGGACTCATCCGTAACCTGCCGCCGCGTTGGACACAAAGGGGATCGAGATGGCGAAGAAGGCAACAACGGCAAAGCAGGCCCCCTCGTCGGCGAAGCCGACGGCACAGCAGGCCCTGCGCGAGGAGTTCGACACCCCCCGCTTCGCCGCCGGGCTGAAGGTGCGGCGCGAGGTGCTGGGCGGCGCCTATGTCGATGCCTCCGTCGCGGGCGCGACCGACTTCAACGCGCCGTTCCAGAAGCTCGTCACCGAATTCGCCTGGGGCGACATCTGGACGCGCCCGGGCCTGGACCGCAAAACCCGCTCGATGCTCAACCTCGTCATGCTCGCCGCCCTCAACCGCCCGCACGAGTTCAAGCTGCATGTGCGCGGCGCGGTCACCAATGGCGTTACCCAGGCCGAACTGCAGGAGATCTTCCTGCACGCCGCCGTCTATCTCGGCATCCCCGCCGCACTGGACGCCTTCCGCAACGCCTCCGAGGTGCTGAAGGAGATGGAAGCGAAGTGACCCTTCCCCCCGCGGCCCTGCCGTCAGTCGGCTTCGTCGGCATCGGCAATATGGGCTGGCCGATGGCCGCCAACCTGATCGCCAAGGGCTACCCCGTCGCGGTCGCCGATGCGCGCGCGGCCACCACCGGCAACTTCGTCCAGCAGGTCGGCGGCACTGCGCCGACGACGCTGGCCGCCCTGGCCGCCAATGCCGCGGTGGTGGTGACCATGCTGCCCACCTCCGCCCATGTCGGCAGCGTGCTGGCCGAGGTGGAGGACAACCTGCTCGCCGGCCTCGCCGCCGGCTCCGTCGTCATCGACATGACCAGCGGCCAGCCCGCCGTCACCCAGGCGCTGGCCGCGAAGGTCGCGGCCGCCGGCTCGATCCTGATTGACGCACCGGTCTCCGGCGGCGTCTCCCGCGCCAAGACCGGCGAGCTGGCGATCATGGTCGGGGGCGACACCGAAGCGATCGAACGCGTCCGCCCGGTGCTGGCCGCGATGGGCACCACCATCACCCATTGCGGCCCGGTTGGCGCCGGCCAGGCGATGAAGGCGCTGAACAACCTCGTCAGCGCCGGCGGCTTCCTCATCGGCATCGAGGCGCTGCTGATCGGCTCCCGCTTCGGCCTCGACCCCGGCCTGATGACAGACGTGCTGAACGCCTCGACCGGCATGAACAACGCCACCCAGAAGAAGTTCCGCCAGTTCGTGCTCTCCCGCAAATTCGACTCGGGCTTCGGCCTGGACCTGATGGTCAAGGACCTGTCGATCGCCACCCAAATCGGCCGCGACACCGCAACCCCCGCGCCCTTTGCGGCCCTTTGCCGGGAGATGTGGGCCTCCGCCGCCACCCTGCTCGGCCCCGGCCAGGACCATACGGACCTCGCGCGCCTGTGCGAGCAACTCGCCGGCTCCAAGCTCGCGGCCGAGGAATGAAGCCCCACCTTGCCCTGCTGCTGATCCTGCTCACCGCCCCAGCGGCAGCAGCCACGCTACGGGTGGGCGAGGGCGCGCAATACAAAACGCCCTCGGAGGCGCTCAAAGCGGCCACTGACGATGACATCATCGAAATCTCGGAGGGCGAGTATTTCGACTGCGGCACCATCCGCCACGACCGGGTGAGCATTGTTGGCCTCGGCAAGGGGGCAGTGTTCAGCGACACCACCTGCGCGGGCAAGGCGCAGTTGATC
>CAMCJI010000148.1 GCA_945874805.1 Asaia bogorensis
CGCCGCAGGACGGCGATCATGTTGTCCGTCGAAGGACGGCGATCATGTTATCGTCGGTCGGCAGCGACAGCAGGAACGGAAACTGCGTCGCAAACCCCGCCTTTCGCGCCATCTCTCGCAGGCTGGCCGGCGTGAAATAGTTGACGTGATCCGGCAGCCGGATGCCGCACCAGCCGCCGCGCATCACCATGCGGTTCACCGAACCCCAGTTCGGCACCTTCACCACCGCGATGCCGTCCGGGCGCATCTTCCGCCCCAGCACCTCCAGCACCTCCGCCGCATCCGCGTCATGCTCCAGGTAGGAGCGCAGCAGCGCGCCGCTGAAGTAGTTGTCGGGAAACTGCTCCAGGCCGCGATGCGCCGAATCCTGCACGATCCGCCCGCCCCGGGCTGCGACATACACCTCCGCCCGGTCGGCCAGCGCCTTCGATATCTCCACCCCGAACGGCACCAGCCGCGGTGCGAGCCGCTCCAGATGCCCGCCGCTGCCGCAGCCGAGATCGATCACCGGCCCATCCGGCGCATCCCGGTTGGCAATCGCCCAAGGCTCGGTGCGCGGCCCGAGATTGAGCCGCCAGCGCGTCTTCGCATCCAGCCAGGCCACCAGCGGCTGCTCGCGCTTGCGCCGCTTTGCCTCCTCCGGGAAGGTCTTCTCCCAGGCGAGGTCCTCCACCAGCGCCTCGGTCACCGGCACATCGCGCATATGCACGAAGCCGCAGCCGGCGCAGGCGATCATCTCCCACGGCGGCCGGCTATAGGCATGCGCCGGCGTTCCCTCATTCGCGTGCCCGCACAACGGACAGGCCCGGCGGCGGAGCTGAACGCTCATGCCAGCCGCGCCAGCGCCGCATCCAGCCGCACCATGTCGGCCTGGAAGCTGGCGAGGCGCTCCCGGTTCTCCTCCACCACCTCCTCCTTCGCCCGGCTGACGAAATCGGGGTTGCCGAGCTTCTTCTCGACCTTCGCCGCCTCGTCGGCCGCCTTCGCACGTTCGCGGCCCAGCCGCGTCCGCTCTGCAGCGATATCGATCAGCCCGGCCAGCGGCAGGATGATGGTCGCCTCATCCAGGCTGGTCTGCGCCGAGCCGCGCGGGATCTCACCCTCCAGCGGCCCGAGGCTGGAGGCGCGCGCCATCCGCCCGATCACCCCCATCCACGCCGCCCCGCGCGCCAGCGATTCCGCCGAGGCATCCTTCAGCAGGATCGCGCCAAGCTGGCTCGGCGGCACGTTCATCTCCGCCCGAACCGTGCGGATTTCGCTGATGAGCCGCACCACCCAGTCCAGCTCCGCCCGCGCCGCCGCGGCCCCAGGCACCGGCACCACCTTCGGCCAGGCCGTGCGGATCAGGCTACCCTCAGGCCCGTAACCGAGCTGATGCCACAGCTCCTCGGTCACGTAGGGGATCGCCGGATGCAGCAGCCGCAGGATCAGCCCGAGCACATGCCCCGCCGTCGCCCGCACCTCGGCCGCCTCGGCGGTGTCCGGATTGGCCAGCGCCGGCTTGGCGAATTCCAGGAACCAGTCGCAGAACACGCCCCAGGTGAAGCGGTAGCAAGCAGCCGCGTAATCATCGAGCCGATACGCCTCCAGCGCCGCCTCCGCCTCGGCAATCGCGATGTTCGCCTGATCCAGCACCCAGCGCGTCAGCGGCAAGGTCGCCTGCTCCGGCGTGAACGCAGGATCGGGCTGCACCCCGTTCATTTCACAGAACCGGGCGGCATTCCAGATCTTGGTGATGAAGCTGCGATAGCCCTCCACCCGGCTCGCGCCGAGCTTCACATCCCGCCCCGGCCCGGTCAGCGCGCAGATCGAAAACCGCAGCGCATCCGCCCCGTATTTCTCCACCAGTTCGAGAGGATCGATCACGTTCCCCTTGGACTTGCTCATCTTCTGCCCGCGCTCATCGCGCACGAGCCCGTGGATGTACACGGTGCGGAACGGCACCTCACCCATGAAATGCATGCCCATCATCATCATCCGGGCCACCCAGAAGAAGATGATGTCGAACCCGGTCACCAGCACGTCGCCCGGATAATACCGCGCCAGCTCGCGCGTCTGCTCCGGCCACCCCAGCGTCGAGAACGGCCACAGCGCCGAGCTGAACCACGTATCCAGCACATCCTCATCCTGCCGCAGCACCACGTCCGGCCCGGCCAGCGCCTGCGCCTCGACCTCGGTTTCCGCCACGAAAACAGCCCCGTCCGGCCCGTACCACGCGGGAATCCGATGCCCCCACCACAACTGGCGGGAGATGCACCACGGCTGGATATCCCGCATCCAGGCGAAGAACGTGTTCTCCCAGCGCTGCGGCACGAACTTCGTCCGCCCCTGCTCCACCGCCTCGATCGCCGGCTTGGCCAGCACCTCGGCGTTCGCATACCACTGCAACGTCAGCAACGGCTCGATCGGCACGCCCGAGCGGTCGCCATGCGGCACCTGGTGCGTATGCGGCTCGGTCTTCACGAGAATTTCCAGCCGCTCAAGCTCCGCCACGATCAGCTTGCGCGCCACAAACCGGTCGAGCCCCGCCAGCCCCTGCACGAACAGATTATCGGTCTCGATCTCGGCCAGCGTCACCTTCGCCTCGCGGTCCAGCACCGAGGGGCTGGGCAACCCATGCCGCCGCCCCACCTCGAAGTCGTTGAAATCATGGGCCGGCGTAATCTTCACCGCCCCGGTCCCCTTCTCCGGATCGGCGTATTCATCCCCCACAATCGGGATCAGCCGCCCGACCAGCGGCAGGATCGCCCGCTTGCCGATCAAATGCCGCAGCCGCTCATTCTCGGGATGCACCGCCACCGCGGTATCCCCCAGCATCGTCTCCGGCCGCGTCGTGGCGACCACGATCTGCTCATCGCTCCCCTCGATCGCATAGGCGATATGCCACAGCGACCCGCGCACCTCCTGATTCTCCACCTCCAGGTCGGAGATCGCGGACTGGAACTTCGGGTCCCAGTTCACCAGCCGCCGGTCCCGATAGATCAGCCCCTCGCCGTGCAGCTTGACGAACACCCGCCGCACCGCCGCCGACAGCCCGTCATCCATCGTGAACCGCTCGCGCGGCCAATCGAGCGAGGCCCCCAGCCGACGAAGCTGCGCGGTGATCGACCCGCCGGACTCCGCCTTCCACTGCCAAACCCGCTCAAGAAAAGCCTCGCGCCCCATCGCCTTGCGGTCGATCCCCTCCGCCGCCAGCAGCCGCTCCACCACCATCTGGGTGGCGATGCCCGCATGATCGGTGCCCGGCTGCCACAGCGCGTCCCGCCCCTGCATTCGCCGCCAGCGCACCAGCGTGTCCTGCACGGTGAAGGTCAGCGCGTGGCCCACATGCAGCGTGCCGGTCACGTTCGGCGGCGGGATCATGATGGTGAAGGGATCGGCATTGCTGTCGGGATTGGCGGCGAACGCGCCCGCCTTCTCCCAGCCGTCATACAGCGCGGCCTCGGTTTCGGCGGGGGCGTGGGTCTTGTTCAACATGGGAGATGTCCGGTCAAAGCGCGGCAGCGGGCTGCCGACAAAAGGGGCGGAGCGGCTACGGCCGTACCCGGCCGACAACCCGCTCGATCTCAACGCGTACCAGCCGCTCAACCAGCGGCGGCAGATGCACATCCAGCCACGCCTTCAGCAGCGGGCGGATTTCGTCACGCACGAGGTCCTCGATGGTCGGCCCGCCGCGATACACCGGCAGCGAATCCCGTTCCTGCACCAGCGTGCGCAACAGGCTGCTGACCGATCCCGCCGCCGCCGCCTCGGCCTCCGGCGCCACCAGCCGGTCGAGCACCGGCATCGGCACCGGCTCGGGCGGCGGTGTCACCACCGCTGGCAGCGGCTCGGCGGCCGGCACCAGCATCGCCTCGCTGAGCGGCAGCGCGTCGCCCGCCTCATCCTCGTCCGGCAGGTCGGCCGTGGTCGCCGCCACACCCATCGGCAGGCTGGGCGGCGCGCTCGCCGGCGCGTCCGCCGCCGCCACCGCAGGCTTCGCCGCAGCAGGGGCCGCAGCAGCCCCCGGCTGCTCATCATCGCTGAGAATCCGCCGGATCGAGGCGAGGATATCCTCCATCGACGGGTCCGCCGCTCCGCCCGCCGCGGCGGGTTTGTCAGCCGGTCCTGGCGGGTTGGTCTGGCTCATCCGCGCTCAGCGCCCGGGCTGGTCGGTGGCCTGGTCGGCCGTGCCGATCCAGCGGTTGCGCACGGCGTTGTAATACGCCGTCTCGTCATACAGCGGCACGTCCAGGCTGAGGTCGCGCGCCGTCAACCGCCCGGAGGCCGCCGCCACCGCGTAGCTCGTGTTCACCAGATTGGCGAGGTTCTGCACCAGCGTCACCCGCGAGTTCAGCAGCGTCTGCTCGGCATTCAGCACGTCGAGCGTCGTGCGGCTGCCGACGATCGCCTCACGCTGCACGCCTTCCAGCGCGATCTCGTTGGCGCGGATCTGCTGGCGCGTGCTCTCGATCGCCGCCCGGGTGGACTGGTAGGTCGTCCACGCCTGGGTCAGCGCCTGCACCGCCGTGCGCCGCGCGTCGTCCACCTGCTTGCGGCTTTGCTGCTGCTGCTGCTTGGCCTGGCGGACGGCGGCGTATTCGCTGCCCCCCTGATAGATCGGCACCGTGGTGGACAGCACAACCTGGCTCGCCTTGCTCGTAAGGTTCTTCGTCTGGCTGTCCTCGTTGCGCGAGATCGTCCCCTGCACCGACAGGGTCGGCATCAGCCGGGCGAACTGCACGTCCACATTGTCTTTCGCCGCCGCGTCGCTGAACAACGCCGCGACCACATTGGGGTTGTTGTTCGCCGCCAGTTCGCGCGCCTCATCGAGCGTTTTCGCCGGCAGGCGCAGCGGCTGCGGCTCCACCAGCCGGCCCGGCAGCTCGCCGATGAACTGTGCATACAGGCTGCGCGCGGTCTGCAAGGCGCTCTCCGCCGTCTGCCGGTCCGCGGTCGCCCCGGCCAGCGAGGCCTCGGCCTGCGCCACGTCGGTGCGGGTGATCTCGCCCACGCGGAACCGGTCGCGCGTCGCCTGCAACTGCCGGCTCAGCACCTGAATGTTGTTCTCGCGCAGGGCCAGCACCTGCGTCGCCTGAATCACGCTCACATAGGCTGTCGCCGCCCCGTTCAGCGCCGTCTGCTCGGCCGCCAGCAGCGTGGCGCGCTGCGCGAACACCCGGTTCTCCGCCTGATTGGTGCCCGCCCGCGTGGCCCCGCCGCGGAACAGCGGCTGCACCACCTGCAAGGTCTGCGTGTTCACCCCGCGCGTGGCCTGCGAGGAGCTGCCGATACCGCCAATGCGGTTCGACGACACGCCATCCGCCGTGCCCGCCGTCGCCGCGAACTGCACCTGCGGCCGCCAGCCGGAGAGCGCCTGCGGCACCCCTTCGTCCACCGCCCGCAAAGCCGCGCGCGAGGCCTGCAACGTCGGATTGGTCGAATACGTGATCGCCAGCGCGTCAGCCAGGGTGCGCTGCTGGCTCTGGGACTGCATCGGCAACGGCACAACCGAGGCACGCGCCGCCGGTGCTGGCGCCGCTGCCGGGGCCGGGGTCTGGGCCTGCGCCGCGGACACCAGGGCGGAAGCCGCCAGCAGGGCCGCGAGGAACGTCGCCGAAGATTTCAGCCGCATCATGCCCTCACAGAATGGTCGGATCGTATTTGCAAATTGCCATATTCCCGGCGCTGGCGCCAATTCTTCCGCGCCGGACGCGTCAGAACACAAAACCCGGTGCCGCCCGCAGGCTCGGGATCAGCGGCGTCGCGCAGTCGAACAGCACGCTGGTGGCAATCCGCCCGGCGAAGGTCTCCAGCAGCACCGCCTGCCCCATGCCGCCCTGCCGGCGCACCGCCAGCAGCCGCCCGCCGTCGCTCGCGAGCTGCGCGCACAGCGCCGGCGGCACCTCCTCCACCGCGCCTTCCGCCAGGATCAGCCGATACGGCGCCCCTGCCGCCCAGCCATCCGCCAGCGGCCCGTTGACAATCGATACCTCGGGCGCGAACGCCGCCAGCGCCGGCCGCGCGATCGCCAGCAGCCCGGCCTCCTCCTCCAGCGCCGTCACCTGCCCGCCGAGCCGTGCCAGCACCGCCGCCCCGTAGCCGGTGCCGGCCGCCACCACCAGGCTCGGCCCGGGTGCGGCCTGCGCCGCCGTCTGCAACAGCCGCGCGAGCACCATCGGCTCCAGCATCACCCGCCCGCCGCCCAGCGGCACGCGCTCATCGGCATAGGCCAGGGCGGCCAGCTCCGGCGGCAGGAAGCGCTCGCGCGGGATATCGCGCAGCGCGGCGATTACCCGCCGGTCGGTCACCTTGTTCGGGCGGACCTGGCTGTCCACCATATTGGCGCGGGCGGCGGCAAAATCGGCATAGGCGGTCATGGCGGGGTTCTCGGGCATTGTGCGCTGCAACGATGTTTATAGGCGCCCCCCGCCCCCACGCCAAGCAGGCGCCGCGCAGCCGCGCGCACCGTACAGGCGCGTCACACCACTTGACCGCACCGGCCATGCGGTCTGATAAGCACGTCGCGCCTGTGCCGGTCCGGTGGCAGAGTGGTGATGCAGAGGACTGCAAATCCTTGAATGCCGGTTCGATTCCGGCCCGGACCTCCACAGGCGGCGGGCTTTGCAGGGCCCGGGGCAGCCGCTCCGCCGGCCCGCCGCTGCGTGCCTTCGTGCCATCTGCGGCGTTTCGCACAGAACGACATGCGTGCCGGGAACCCGCAATGCCCCCCTCCATCCAGAGCGCGAACCGGGCCTTCCGACGGCAGATCGCCCGCCCGGTCCCCCCCGCGTGATCCACGAGCCACGCCGCATCGCCGCCCTCCCACCCGGCCCGCCCCTCGTCCTCGTCGTCGTGGACACCGAGGAGGAGTTCGACTGGTCGCGCCCCTTCAGCCGCGCCAGCACCGCCGTGCGCAACATCGCCCATATCGGCACCGCCCAGGCGATCTTCCGCCCCTACGGCGTCAAGCCCACCTACGTCATCGACCACCCGGTCGCCACCACCGCGGAATCGGCCGCCCTGCTCCGCGGCATGGTGCGCGATGGCGAATGCCTGATCGGCGCGCATCTGCACCCCTGGGTCTGCCCGCCGGATGAGGAGGAGGTCACAGCCTTCAACTCCTATCACGGCAACCTGCCCCCTGCCCTGGAACACGCCAAGATCGCCACGCTGACGGCCGCGATCGAGCAGGGCATCGGCATCCGGCCAGACATCTTCAAGGCCGGCCGCTACGGCCTCGGCCCGCACACCGGCGCCAGCCTGCGCGCGCTGGGCTACGGCATCGACCTCAGCGTGCTGCCCCACACCGACCTGCGCGAGGAGGATGGCGGCCCGGATTTCCGCCACTGGCCCGACCGCCCGTTCCGCTCCGGCCCCGCCGGCGACATTTTCTCGATCCCGCTCTCCCGCGGCTTCTACGGCCGGGTGGATGCGCTGGTCCCGGCCCTGGCCCGCCTCGCGATGAGCGACCTCGGCACCGCCGCCCGCCTGCCCGGCCTGTTCCACCGCAGCGGCCTGCTCGTCCGCGCAACGCTGACGCCCGAGGGCCACGGCTTCGACGAGCACCGCCGCCTCGTCGAGTCGATGCTCCACCGCGGCCACCGCGTCTTCACCATCAACTACCACAGCCCGTCGCTGGTCCCGGGCCAGACCCCCTATGTCCGCACCGAGGCCGACCTCGCCCGCTTCATGGCCACGCTGGAACGGCTCGCCGCCTATTTCTTCAACGACCTGGGCGCCATTCCCGCCACCCCCTACGACATCCGCGCCCTCGCCGGCTGACCAAAGATCAGCTCTCCCCCGGCCCCCGCGTCGGGTTCCACATCGCCCCCTCGCGCACCAGCCCGATCTGATACGCATACAGATCCGGCCGGTACAGCGAATCGATCGCCTCGATGATCCGCCCCTCGCTGTCGAACACCTGCCTTCGCACCCACAGCAGCGCCGCCCCCACCTCCACGGCCAGCAGCGGCGCCACCGCCGCATCGGCCAGGCACGCCGAGATCGTCTGCTCCGCCCGCGCGATCTTCGCCCGCGCCTCCAGCAGCGCCAGCAGCGGCCGCTCGGCCAGATCCTCCCGCCCATAGGCCCGCCCCACATCGGCCGGCACCCAGGCGGTCAGATGCGAAAACGGCGTCCCCCCCGCATCCGGGGAGGACCGCACCCGCACAGACCGCTGCACCTCCGTCCCCGGCGGCACCGCCAGCAGCCCGGCCACCTCGCTGCTGGCCGGCACATAGCCGAACTCGATCAGCCGCACCGTGGTCCGCAGCCCCATCGCCAGCAGATTCTCGATCAACCCCCGCAAATTGTCCCGCACCGGTTCCGCCGCACTCGGCGGCCGCGCATAGGTCCCAGCACCACGCCGCCGCCGCACCAGCCCCGCCCGCTCCAGCATGTCGAGCGCCCGCCGCACGGTGATCCGGCTCACCGCGAACTCGTCGGCCAGCTCATGCTCGCCCGGCATCTTGTCGCGCGGATCGAACCGCCCGCTCTCCACCTGCTGGCGCAGCACCAGATACACCCGATGATACAGCGGCAGCGGCAGACCGGCGTCTCCCAGGGGCGCGCGCGGGGCGTCATCCATACCGGCCAGGCCCTCCTCGTTGACAGCGATGCGACAGGGATGTCTTAACCATAGGACAACTGCCGGGGGAGTGCCATGCACGCGTTGAAAGCCCGATTGCAGGGGCCGGCCCCGCTGCTCGCCCCCGGCGTCTATGACGCCCTCTCCGCCTCCCTGGCCGAGGAAGCCGGCTTCGAGGCCGCCTACGTCTCCGGCGCCCAGATCGCCTACACCCGCCTCGGCCGCCCGGACATCGGCCTCGTCGCGATGACCGAAGTCGCCGACACCATCGCCCGCATCCGCGAACGCGTCGCCCTGCCCCTGATCGTCGATGCCGACACCGGCTTCGGCAACGCGATCAACACCCAGCGCACCGTCCGCGTCTTCGAACGCGCCGGCGCGGATGTCATCCAGCTCGAAGACCAGGACTTCCCCAAGCGCTGCGGCCACCTGCAGGACAAAAAGCTGATCCCCGCCGCCGAAATGGCCGGCAAGATCCGCGCCGCGGTGGACGTCCGCGACCGCGCCCTCATCATGGCCCGCACGGACGCCATCGCCGTCGAAGGCTTCGACGCCGCACTCGACCGCGCCGAACTCTACCTCCAGGCCGGTGCGGACCTCCTGTTCGTCGAAGCCCCGGAAAACCAGGCCCAGATGCGCACCATCTGCGAGCGCTTCGCCCCCCGCGCCCCCCTGCTCGCCAACATGGTCGAGGGCGGCAAAACCCCGCTCGCCACCGTCGATGAACTCGGCGCGCTGGGCTACCGCATCGTGATCTTCCCCGGCGGCCTCGTCCGCGCCCTCTCCTGGGCCGCCCGCGAATACTTCGCCTCGCTCAGCGAACACGGCACCACCGCCCCCTTCCGCAACCGCATGTTCGACTTCAAGGGCCTGAACCAGATGCTCGGCACCGACGCCATGCTGGCCAACGCAAAGAAATACGATGCTTGACCCCGTCACGCTGGCCGTCCTCAAGGGCCGCCTCGAACAGATCGCCGACGAGATGGACGCGACCCTGTTCCGCGCCGCCTTCAACCCCACCATCGCCGAGGCGCATGACGCCTGCCACGGCATCTACGACGCCACCACCGGCGCCACCCTCGTCCAGGGCAAATCCGGCCTGCCGATCTTCGTCGGCGTCATGGCCCACGCCGCCCGCGCGGTGATCGACAAGTTCGCAGGCGACCGCGCCCCTCGCCCCGGCGACGTCTTCATCTTCAACGACCCCTATCTCGGCGGCACCCACCTCTCCGACATGCGCCTGCTGCGGCCCGTCTTCGTGGACGGGCAGGTGTTCTGCTGGCTCGGCAGCGTCGGCCACTGGCACGACCTCGGCGGCGCCGTCCCCGGCAACTACAACCCCGCCGCCACCGAATACTTCCAAGAAGGCGTCCTCATCCCCCCCGTCCGCCTGATCCGCGAAGGCGCGATGGATCAGGACATCCTCGACATCATCCTCGCCGCCTCCCGCCTCCCCGGCTCCGCCTACGGCGACCTCAACGCCCATCTCTCCGCGCTGGACCTCGGCCAGGCCCGCATGGACGCCCTGCTGGCCGAGACCGGCCCCGCCACCCTCGCCGCCGCGCTGGCCGAACTCACCGCCCGCGCCGCCACCCAGATCCGCGCCGAAATCGCAGCCCTGCCCGACGGCACCTGGTCCGAAGAAGACTTCCTCGACAACGACGGCCGCACCGACACCCCGCTGCGCATCGCCTGCGCCATCACCGTCGCCGCCGACCGCCTGAAGATCGACTTCACCGGCTCCGCCCCCGCCTGCGCCGGCCCCGTCAACATCAGCCGCGCCACCACCGAAGCCAGCGTCTACGTCGCCCTCAAACACCTCTTTCCCGAAGTCGCCGCCAACTCCGGCGTGCTCGACCCCATCGAGATCATCATCCCCCCCGGCTGCCTGCTGGACGCCCAACGCCCCGCCCCCGTCGGCGGCTACACCGAGACGATCCTGCGCATCATCGACGTGATGTTCTGCGCCTTCGCCCGCATCCGCCCTGGCCAGGCCTACGGCAACGCCTACGGCACCATCAACGCCCTCTCCATCGCCGGCCGCCGGCCGGACGGCGCGCGCTGGGTGATGTTCAGCTTCTTCGGCGGCGGCCACGGCGGCAACCCGGAAGGCGACGGCCTCTCCCATGGCAACCCCCCCATCGCCACCGCCATCATCCCCCCCGTCGAGATCATGGAAGCCGCCTACCCCATCCGCTTCCGCCAATGGGCCCTGCGCAGCGGCTCCGGCGGCGCCGGCACCCACCGCGGCGGCATGGGCGCCATCTACGAAATCGAACTGCTGGACGAAAAAGCCGAAGTCTTCGTCTTCGCCGAACGCGCCCGCTTCGCCCCCCGCGGCGTCCTCGGCGGCAGCCCCGGCGCCATGAACCGCATCAGCTTCGAACAGGACGACGCCCAGGGGAACAATGTCTGGCACACCCCGCCCCTCGCCTCCAAAATCGTCGGCGTCCAACTCAAACAAGGCCAACGCATCCGCCTCGAATCCCCCGGCGGCGGCGGCTGGGGCGACCCCGCCTCGCGCGACCCCGCCGCCAGAGAGCGCGACGAGCGCCTCGGATACACTCAGTCCACGTGAAGAGAAGGCAAGTGGCAGTCAGCGTCTTCTTTTTTGAAAAAAAGAAGCAAAAAACTTTTGTCCAT
>CAMCJI010000149.1 GCA_945874805.1 Asaia bogorensis
ACAACGGCCTCATCCGCATCTTCACATCCCGCAGCGAAGACGCCCAAAACTCCAGCGTCGCCTCAATCGAAGCACCAGACATCCCATGACCTCCAAATCATGGTTGCCCAGTGATTCAGACTTCTCAGAAATCCGCAACTGTAATGCTAGGTCACGCACTCATAAAGGGCTAGCGCCGGCGCGGCGTTGGATGATTCAAGGTGGCGGGAGGTGCGCGATGAAGCCACGCCGCTACGAGATCACAGACTTTGAGTGGTCGATCATTCAGCCGCTGCTGCCGAACAAGCCGCGTGGCGTGGCTCGGGTGGACGACCGCAAGGTGCTCAACGGCATTTTCTGGCGGTTGCGCACTGGGTCTCCCTGGGCCGACATCCCAGAGCGTTATGGCCCTTACACGACCTGCTACAACCGCTTCGTCCGCTGGCGGAAGGCTGGCGTCTGGGATCGGCTGTTTGCCGCCGTCTCGCGCGCATACGACGGCGATCTGCAGATGGTCGACAGTTCCTCGATCCGCGTGCACCAGCATGCGGCCAACGTCAAAAAGGGGGTGCGCCGGCGGCCTCCGCTGGGCACATCGATGCAGCCCGATGCATGGGGCGCTCGCGTGTCGTGCCCGCCGGCATGGCATCGGTCATCGCCTTGCCGGTCAACCACATCGGCGCCGATCCCGACAGCATGCTCTGGGGCGCCGCCGGCACCCTGCAGCACTGGAACGCCATCCTTGCCCGGGTGACCGACGCCCATCACCAGCGCGGAGAATTTGCCCCCTTCTGAGGCGACCCGCTCCCTTCTGCCCCGCCAGGGTTCAGCCCGGCGGGGCTTGGGGTGGTAGCAGGCACCCGATGGTCGGGGGCCGCAACCTGGAGCACGTAGATGTCCCTCTCCCCCGCCGCCATGATCGTCCTGACCCGCGCCGCCGAGCGGCCGGACCACCGCCTCGAGTTCCACCGCAAGCTGCCCACCGGCGGCCGCAACAAGATGATCGACGCCCTGCTGCGCGAGGGCCTGATCATCGAAACCTTGGGCGACTACCGCCTGGGCGATGCCTCCACCCTAATCGAGGACGCCGCCACCGGCCTGATGCTCACCACCCTCGTCCTGACCGACGCCGGCTTCGGCGCCATCGGCCGCGAGCCGCCCAGCATCGCCGACACTGCGCCCACTGCGCCGCCCGCGGCTTCTGCCGCGACGGTGGCGCAGGAAGCCGCCGCGGTGGCCGATGCCCTCGACGCCGCACCCCTGGCGCCCACGTCGCGTGCGACCCTGCGCGACGCCGCCGCCTCGGTCGTCGCCGCCTGGGATGACGAAGCCAACCGCGAGACCGACATCATCGCCGCCCTGGAAGGCCCGATGGAGGCCCTGCGCGCCTTGCTCGCCAACCGCACCCCGCGGAGCACGAACGCCGGTGCGCCGCGCAAGCCGCGGGAGGGAACCAAGCAGGAGGCCGTCCTCACCATGCTCCGCCGCACTGAGGGGGCAACGGTGGCCCAGATCGCGGAAGCGACCGGGTGGGCAACTCACACGGTGCGCGGCTTCCTGGCCGGGTTGAAGAAGAAGGGCTTCACCATCGCGACCCTGGAGCGGGTCCGGATGGTCGGACCGAACAAGGAGGGCGGGAAGGGTTCCTACACCGTCTACCAGATCGCCAACTAATCGGGTTGCCGACTATTCGGACGGACGATAGGGGTGGGGTAGCTGCAGACTCGGGCGTCCAGCACTGGTAAAGCTGTTGCAGGAACGACCGTAGCCTTTGTCAGCTGGTCAGGCGACGATTGCCTTACGTACGAAAACTGGACCACACGCAACTTGCAACATCCATCTCTGACCGGTCGCATGGCCCCGAAGCGAGTTGATGAGTTGGGTTTTGCTGGAGTGTCAGCCCCTCTCGAACGCGCAGAAAAGCCCCGCCTGCGGGCCCTGGCAGCGATCTGCGATGTCGGTGCGCGTTCCGAGGCGGCACGCGCCGGAGGGGTTCTTACTCAGAAAGTCCGGCGCATGAGGCTGAAGCTCTGCCCGGTCGGACCGGGGCCCGGGTGGGTTGCCAGGAACATCGCCAGCGGCACCACGTCGTCGGGCGTCTTCAGCCATTCGACAGGGTTGCCCACGACCGATCCCGCGCTCTGCGGCACCGCCGTCATCGCCGTGCGCACCGGCCCGGGCACAAGTTCGTTCACCGAGATGCCATCCTCACGCAGTTCGTCGGCCAGGATGCGCACCAGCATCCACAGCCCCGCCTTGGAACAGGAGTAGCCCGCATGGCCATGCGTGCTGCTGTGCCCCATGCCGGAGCCGATCATCACCATCCGCCCGCCGCCGCGCGCGCGCAGCAACGGCGCTGCCAGCCGCGCGCAATGATAGGCGCCGACCAGATTCACCTGCAGCATGGCCATGAACGCATCTGGATCGCTGTGTTCGACCTTTCGCTGGTCCAGGCTGGCGCCCGCATTGACGAATACGATGTCGATTCCGCCTGCGCGTGCCACGACTGCGGCATACAGAGCCGCGACCGAGGCGGCGTCGGTCACATCGCAGACGACGGGGAAGGCTTGGCCACCGGCTGCGATGATCGCCGATGCGGTGTGCGCGATCTCTGCCTCACTGCGCGCGGCGCAGCAGACCACCGCCCCCTCCTGAGCCAGTCCTGCGGCAATAGCGGCTCCGATACCGCGCCCTGCGCCTGTGACCACCGCGACCTTGCCTGCCAGCGACATTCCCTCTGTCATCTGCGTGTTCCTTCCCGCTTTTGGCGTGACGATAGAGCGAAGCCTGTCCGAATGCGATCCGGTTGACGCGGTGGAAGCAAGGCCGCTACGGTCCTCGCAAGCAACAGGCGTGCAATTTTCGGATTGTTTCCGTGGATCACGGGCCGGTTCGATGCTGACGCGCCGGAACGGGAGATGCGTGATGCAGAAAACCCCCATCGGCCGCCGTCGGCTTGTCCTCGGCGCTGGCGCGCTTGCAGCTGGCAGCCTCGCTGCCCCGCCTGTCGTGGGCCAGGCCCGGCCCTTCGCCGGCCAGACCATCAACGGCGCCGCATTCCAGAGCACGTTCTTCGAATACTTGAAGACCTATTTCCCGGAGTTCGAGGAGCGCACGGGCATCAAGGTCAACTTCAACACCCAGGCGTTCCCGGTCTACAACCAGCGCACCGATCTGGAACTGTCGACCCGCGGCAGCGCGCTGGACGTGGTCAATGTCACCTTCATCTTCTCCGGCCGCTGGATCGGGGCTGGCTGGCTGGCCAACTTGTCGGACTTCGTAGGCGATGCCAACCGGACCGAGCCCGATTGGGACGCGGGGGATTTCGTGTCTGGTGCGCAGTCGGCGATGAGCGACGCGAAGGGCCAGACATACGGCTTTGCGTGGGAGGCTGGCGCCATGCTGATGGCTGCCAGCCGCGCCGACCTTCTCGACCGCGCCGGCCTGTCGATGCCGACCAGCTTTGATGGCTTGCAGGCGGCTTGCGAAGCGATGCAGGGCAAGGAGGGGATGAGCGCCTTCGTGGCCGATCGGCTGCATCATTGGAACTGGATCCCGTATCTGATGGGCATGGGGGGCGGTATTTTTCGCAATCCGCCCGAGAACCTGACCCCTACCCTCGCCACGCCGGAAGCCATCGCCTCGGCACAATGGTACGCCGACCTGCTTGCCAAGTTCGGCCCGTCGGGCGGGCTGTCCTTCTCGGACGATCAGGCGATGCGGGCGCAGATGGCCGGCCGGGCGATGTTCCGTAGCCAGGCCGTCACTTGGCTGGTTCCGCTGGCCAAGCACGAGGAGAGCACGGTCAAGAATACCGTTCGGTATTCGCTGATGCCGCCTGGGCCGAAAGGCAATTTTCCTGGCTCGAACAGCCACGGCCTGGGTATTCCCGCCGGCTCACGCAAGAAGGAGGCAGCGTGGGAGTTCATCAAGTGGGCATTGTCTAAGCCGATGCTGAACCGCATTGTTCGGGAGCACGGCTACCCCAGCGTCTGCCGCCGCAGCGTGATCACCGGAGAGGCGTTCAAGAAGGCGATGACCCTGAACGGTCAGGATGTGGCATCGCTTTACCTCCAGGTGCTCGAACTCGGTGGTCGGTCCGGCTACATGAAGTACCGCACCGTGCCGGTGTTCCCGCAGGTGGGCGATCAGATCAATCGCGGCATCGAGAGGATCGCGACGAAGCAGCAGGATGCCGCCACCTCGATGCGCCAGGCGCAGGTTGATGCCATCCAGGTCCTGCAGCGCGCTGGCGTGACGGTGGAGGGCGGCTGAGCGGCCGGCACGGCGCATGTCCGCCGCTGCCGCAACCCTGCCCGCCGTCCGCCGCCGCGCCCCCCCGCGCGGCGGGGTGGAGCGCGCGCGCGACCGGTTCTTCGCGCTGTGCGTGGCGCCGTCGCTGGCGGTCCTGGCGGTCATCACACTGGCGCCCACGATCTACCTGCTGGTCACCAGCTTCACCCCGCTCGACCTGACGCGGCCGCAGACAGCGTGGAACTTCACTAAGCCGCTCGACAACTACGCGCAGATGCTGGTCGATGCACGGCTGCAAAACTCGCTTTGGATTCAGGTGAAGCTGTCGTTCTGGACGGTGCTGCTGCAATTGCTGATCGGCTTTGGCTTTGCCCTGATGCTGAACCTGCGCTCGCGCTTCCTTGAAGCCCTGCGGACGGTATTCCTGATCCCGATGGTACTGCCGCCGATCGTGGTCGCGATCATCTGGAAGGTGCTCTACACGCCCGATATCAGCCCGCTGCACTGGGGGGCGACGCTGCTCGGCTTCGTCGTGCCCTCGTTGATCACTAGCCCCGACTGGGCCTTGACCGCCATCATCATCGCCGACACCTGGCAATGGTTCCCCTTCACCATGCTGATGATGCTGGCCGCGTTGCAGATGATGCCGGAGGAACTCATCGATGCCGCTCGCGTCGACGGCGCCACCGGCTGGCAGATGACATGGCATATCACCCTGCCTTTCCTGCGCGGCATGCTGCTGGTGGCGGGGTTGTTCCGGCTGATCGACAGCATCAAGGCCTTTCCGCTGATCTTCATCCTCACCGAGGGCGGGCCGGGCTCGGTCACAGAGGTCACCAACTACTACTCGTTCATCCAGGCCTTCAGCTTCTCCTTCCTCGGCTACTCCAGTGCCATCACAGTGATCCTGCTGGCGACCTCTGTTGCGATGAGCTGGGCGATAATCCGCCTGATCGGTTGGAGCGCCAGGAGTGACTAGGCATTCCTCGGCGCTGGCCCGCGAACGGCGGTTCATCCATATCCTGGCGGTGGTGCTGGCGGTGCTGGTGATGGCCCCATTCGTGTGGCTGCTGCAGATGTCGTTCAAGACCAACGCGCAGGTCTTCACGTTCCCGCCACCGCTGATCTTCACCCCGACGCTGGAGAACTACGCGGCGCTGTGGAAGGGTGGTTTCCCCGCCAGTTTCGTCAACAGCCTGATCGTCGCCGGCTTGTCGACGCTGCTGCCGATGATCCTCGGCGTGCCCGCCGCCTATGCCCTGTCGCGCTGGACGGCGCGCATCGCCGGTTCGATAAGCCTGTGGATCCTGGCCAGCCGGATGGCGCCGCCGATCGCGTTCACCATCCCATATTTTCTAGCCTATCGGCATCTGGACCTGATGGATACCCGCACAGGGCTGGTGCTGATCTACATGACATTCAACCTGTCGCTCGTCATATGGATGATGCGTCCGTTCTTCGACCAGTTGCCGGCCGCATTGGAGGAGGCAGCCTGGATCGACGGCGCCACCATGCGCCAGGCCTTCCTGCGCATCGTGCTGCCGCTTGCCGCCCCCGGCCTCGCGGCCACCGCGATCCTGTGCTTCCTGTTCGCCTGGAACGACTTCTTCTACGCCTTGATCCTGACGCGGACGGAGGCGATGACGGCGCCGGTGGCCGTGGTGAATTTCATGAACTACGAAGGCTGGGAATGGGGCCGCATCGCCGCCGGCGGCACGATGGTGATGCTGCCGGTGCTGGCCTTCTCCCTGCTGGTGCGGAAATATCTGGTGCACGGGCTGACCGGCGGCGCCGTGAAAGGATGATGAGGATGGATCCCACCACGCGCCGCCGCCTGGGCCGCACCGCGCTGGAGGTTAGCGCCCTGGGCTTCGGCGCCGCCCCCATCGGCGGCTTCCGCGCCACGATCCCCGAGGTCGAGGCGCGCACCATCGTCGATACCGCCTGGAACGAGGGGGTGCGGCTGTTCGACACCTCCCCCTACTACGGCTACGGCCGCAGCGAACTGCGCGTGGGTGCTGCCCTGCGCGAGCGGCCGCGCGAGGAATACCTGCTCTCCACCAAGATCGGCCGCGTGCTGCACGCTATCCGCCCCGGCGAGGCGCCGGAGGGCCTGCGTCCGCACGGCCTGCCCGGCTTCGCCCCGGAATTCGACTACAGCTACGACGGGGTGATGCGCTCGCTGGAGCAGTCCTGTCTGCGCCTGGGCCTGTCGCGCATCGACATCCTGCTGATCCACGACGTCGATTTCTGGACGATCGGCGACCAGACCATCCTGGAGGACCGGTTCCGCACGGTTATGGAGGGCGGCTACCGCGCGCTGGACGAACTGCGCCGCGCCGGCGTCATCGGCGCCATCGGCTGCGGCCTGAACGAGGCGGCAATGTGCGCCCGCTTCATCCGTGCCGGTGATTTCGACTGCATGCTGCTCGCCGGCCGCTACACGCTGCTGGATCAGGAGGCGCTGGCCGACCTGCTGCCACTGTGCGAGCAGCGCGGCGTGGGCATCATCCTCGGCGGGCCGTTCAACTCCGGCATCCTCGCCGGCCCGGTGCGCGACGACAGCTGGTACGACTACAAGCCGGCATCGGCGGAGATCATCGCCCGCGCCCGGCAGATCGAGGCGGTCTGCGCCCGCCACGCCGTGCCGCTGCCGGCGGCGGCGTTGCAGTTTCCGCTGGCCCATCCGGCCATCGCGACTCTCATTCCAGGCGCGCTCGCCGCCGCCGAGGTGGCCGCCAACGCCGCACATCTGCGCCACCCGATCCCGCCTGCCCTGTGGCAGGAACTGCGCCAAGCGGGCCTGCTCGATCCCGCTGCCCCCATCCCCGCCTGACATCCAGGAGAATGCGCATGCGCAACAGCAGCCTCGAAGTCGCCCCCATCGCCGGCGCGCTCGGCGCGGAGATTGTCGGCATCGATCTCACCCAGCCGCTGGACGAGCCAACGTTCGGCGCCATCCGCCAGGCTTTCCACGACCACAGCGTGATCTTCTTCCGCGACCAGGCGATCACCCCCGAGCAGCATATCGCGTTCGCCCGCCGCTTCGGCCCGATCAACGTCAACCGCTTCTTCACCCCGGTGGACGGTCACGCCGAGATCGCCGAAGTGCGCAAGGAGCCCGACCAGAAGAAGAACATCGGCGAGGCCTGGCACACCGACCACAGCTATGACGAGATTCCCGCCCTCGGTTCGATGCTCGTGGCGCGCGACGTGCCCGACCACGGCGGTGATACCATGTTCGCCAGCATGTATGCCGCCTACGACGCGCTGTCGGATGGGATGAAGCATATGCTCGGCGGCCTGCGTGCAGTCCATTCCAGCCGGCACATCTTCGGCCCCGAGGCGCGCTACCACGACACGGACATGAAGACCCGCCTGCGCAATCCCCAGGATGCGACCCAGGACGCGGTCCACCCGGTCGTCATCCGTCACCCCGACACCGGGCGCAAGGCATTGTACGTCAACGGCAACTTCACCACCGGGATCGAGGGCTGGAACGCCGATGAGAGTGCGGCTCTGCTCGCCTTCCTCGTCCGCCACGGCCAGCGCCCGGAATTCACCTGCCGCTTCCGCTGGCGCACCGGCTCGATCGCCCTGTGGGACAACCGCAGCACCTGGCACTGTGCGGTCAACGACTATCACGGCCAACGCCGGCTAATGCACCGTATCACCATCGAGGGCAGCGCGCTGAACTGAGCGGCCGGTGAACCCGGTCGGTGCCCATCCGCTGATCTGGATCGGTCGATGGACGCGCGCGGCAGCACCCGCGGTCATCAACCGTGCCGCCGCCTGCGGCTTCACCAGCCTGATCGTGCCGCTGCGCGATGCCGCCGAGATCGACGCCCCGGACATCGCCCGGCGGATGGCCGCCGCCGGGTTGCGGCCGATCGCGGCGATCAACCACCCGCCCGAGGCCGACCCCGCCAGCCCTGACCCGACGATCGCCGCGCGCGGCGCTGGCCGGCTGCTGCATGCGGTCGCCCTGGCGCGCGACATCGGCGCCACCCAGCTCGGCGGCATTCCGCACGCCGCCTGGGGCAAGGCGGCAGGCCCCGTCACCCGCCGCGGACGGATCTATGCCGTCGCCGCCCTGCGCGCGGCGTGCGAGCGGGCGGCGGCAAGCGGCATGCGCATCACGATGGAGGCGGTGAATCGCTTCGAGAACGCGATGCTCAACACTGCCGCGCAGGCGCTTGCCCTCGCGGAGGAGGTCGGGGCGGCGAACCTGCTGCTGCATCTCGACAGCCACCACATGCTGATCGAGGAGGCCGACAGCGCCGCCGCCATCGCGGCGGTGGCCCACCGCCTCGGCTATTTCGAGTTCAGCCAAAGCCACCGGGGGGCGCTGGGCACCGGCGGGGTGGACGTGGCTGGCCTGGCGCGCGCCCTGGTCGCGGCCGGCTATGAAGGGCCGATCGGGTTCGAGGCGTTCTCGGCCGATATCCTCGACCCCGGCCTGGCTGCCGCGCTGGCCGTCTGGCGCACCACGTACACGGATGCGGACGCCACGGCGCGCGCCGCACACGGCCTCATCACGGATGCAATGGCGGCCGCCCGCGCGGCCAGGGAGCAGTAATGACCACAATCCGCGGGCCGGGCGTCATGCTCAGCCAATTCATGGGCCAGACTCCTCCCCATGACACTCTGGACGGGGTGGTCGGCTGGCTTGCGGTGCAGGGCTATGTCGGGGTGCAAATCCCAGTCCACGATCCCCGCTTGATCGACCTGGAACGCGCAGCCAGCGACGACGGCTACTGCGCCGCCTACCGCGCCAGGCTGGCGGCGCTGGGGGTGGAGATCACCGAGCTTGCCGCCCACCGCGCGGGCCAACTGCTGGCGGTGAATCCGGCCTTTTCCGAAATCTCGGATGTATTCGCCGCTCCGCAGGTGCAAGGCGACCCGGCCGCGCGCACCGCCTGGGCCATCCGACAGCTTCACCTAGCAATCGACGCCGCGGCCCGGCTGGGTCTGCAACGGCTGGCAACATTCTCCGGCGCATTCGTATGGCCGTATTTCTATCCGTGGCCGCCGCCCCCCCCGGGGCTGATCGACGCCGCCTTCGCTGAGTTGGCCCGGCGCTGGCGGCCGATCCTGGACCACGCCGGGCGTGCCGGCATCGACATCTGTTTCGAGTTGCATCCCGGCGAAGATCTGCACGACGGCGCGACGTTCGATCGCTTCCTCGCACTCGTCGACCACCATCCCCGCGCGAAGATCCTGTTCGACCCCAGCCACATGCTGCTCCAGCACATGGACTATCTAGGCTTCATCGACCTCTACGGCCCACGCATCGCCGCCTTTCACGTCAAGGACGCGGAGTTCGTCGCGAGCGCGCGCAGCGGCGTTTATGGCGGCTTCCAGGACTGGGCACAGCGCCCGGCACGCTTTCGCAGCCCGGGCGACGGGCAGGTGGACTTCAAGGGCATCTTTGCCCGCCTTGCCGCCATCGGCTACGGCGGCTGGGCGGTCTTGGAGTGGGAATGCTGCCTGAAGTGCAAGGAGGACGGCGCGCGAGAGGGAGCGCCCTTCATCGCCAGCCACATCATTAACGTCACCGACGCGCCCTTTGACGCTGCCCTGCGCCGGCCTGTCGATATCGCTGCTGCTCACCGCATACTTGGAATTGCGCCATGACCGCCTTGGATGGGATCGACTGGCCGCTGCGTGTAGCCTTCATCGGTGGCGCCGCACCGTCGATTATCGGCAAGGTGCATCTGAGCGCCGCGTTGGTGGGGGGGCAGCCGTGCGAGTTGCGAACCATGCGGCGCAACTTCCAGGTGCGAACCATCGCGCGGGCGTTGCCAGAAAAAATTCAGGAACTCTGCGGGTTTCAGCGGCGCGGCTGCGAACCGCGAACCAAATTTGAGATTTGTCGCTAAGGCTTTATCGCGCGCTTGCCCCCCCGCATACAGTATTGGCGGGAAGGAACCAAGCAATGAACGATCTATACTTGAAGCTATACTTGTTATTTTACTTGCGAGATGCTTTCGCGGTTCAAGCCGGGGCTGCCTCGCCGCCCAACTCTTCGACGATGAAGGGATCATACTTCCGGCGGTTCCAGCGCCGCAATACGGTTTTCGATGCGGTCAGAAGATTTCCATTAGGTCGTTGATATGCATGGATAATGGGGGGGATAGATGCGGCGTGGCGGTCGCCGCGACGTCCTGACCCGCTGCTGGGACAGGACGCCGCGCGCGTTGGTCACGCAGCCATCGAGCGGGGCACGAGACCGTAGTGCACCGCCAGCACGTTGAGGGCCGCCACCAGGATGCCCTGGCCCTGCACGTGGTGGATCGGCCGCCCACCCCAGCCCTGTCGGCCAGCCCACTCCCGCACCGAGCACTCGAGCCCAACCACATGCCACAGGCAGCTGCCGCAGGCGCTGTCGGGTCCGCCGAACAGAGCCATGGCTTCGGCGATACGACGACGCGCAACGGCTTGCCGTTCGGTCGGACCGTCGTCGCGCCCGCCACTGATGCGGACGAACGAACTGACCCGCATGCCGTCGAGCATGGTGGCGTGGAACTGGCTGCGGAACATGCAGCCGGCGTCGTGCATCGCCGGCGTGATGCTGCCGTTGGCGAGCATCTGGCCCAGCGTGTCGACCATGCGCCGCTGGGTCGCTGGCCTTCCGGTCTCAGGATCCTGACTGCGTGTTGGCTCGGACAGCGATACGTTCGGATCGGCCTTTGACCGCAGGATGAATGGCGGCGCGCAGCCGTTCGCCTCGCACAGCGCGGCCGTGCGTGCCGGCCATGCTGGTGGACGCCCAGGTTTCATCAATAAAGACCAGGCGCTCGGGGTCGAGGTCGGGCTTCTACCTCATCGCCGAGGCCGGCGCCGCGGAGGCGAACATGCGCGCCTTCGCGGATGCGCTGGCCTCCGGTGCCAATCTCGCCGCCACCAGCCCGATCCTGGTCTGCCGGGAAGGGCTGCG
This sequence comes from Asaia bogorensis, assembly GCA_945874805.1. Classification (GTDB taxonomy): domain Bacteria; phylum Pseudomonadota; class Alphaproteobacteria; order Acetobacterales; family Acetobacteraceae; genus CAIRTN01. Next base: position 11,174 of record CAMCJI010000149.1, read on the forward strand.
GACCGGCGAGTTCGGCAAGACCATGC
>CAMCJI010000150.1 GCA_945874805.1 Asaia bogorensis
GCCGATCGTGTTGAGCTGGTTGTAGCCGACCTGGGACTGCGAGCTATACGCAGCGCCGAACAACCCGCCGGAGGACAGAGCCGACGTGGCGTTCAGCAGGTCGAGATTGGTGTTGGACGTGAGGGTGCCGAGGGCGCCACCAGTTGTGACAGCGGCCGCGGTCACAGCGTCCATATTGGTCAGATTCACCACCGTCTGTGCGCTCGCAGCACCGGCGAAGCCTACGGCCAGCAAGGCAGCGGCAACCGCTGACCTGATGACAAGATTTCTATCGCTCACTATCTTCTCCAGACTTTTGGTTGACTAAATGCTGCGGAACCATCCCGCGGCATCAGTATAAACACTTACCCATCAGCATGACCAGACTACATTTGGACTTAATTCACTCAGAACTTCAGTGCAAATGTAACCTACTGCTCAATTAGTCCGGGCTCTTCTATATGTTGTATTTACCAACCGCCGCCGACCTCACCGCCATTCCCATTGTTTTCGGCGTTAGCGCCGGTATACACCGGTGCATAGGCCGCAGGGTTGTAATAAATCGGCTGTACCGGCTGGTTGACGATGAAGGTCGGGTTGTAGACCACCGTGGTCGGGGCGGTGTAGCCGCCGTAATAGGCCGGCGTGTAGCCGCCGGTGTAGCCGCCCTGGTAAACCGGCCGATAAGCCTGGTGCGGCGTGGTGCCCGGATACACTGCCACCGGGCCACCATAGTAGTAGCCGCCCTGGGTGAGTTGCGAGCCCGCGCTGTACCAGCCGGCCGGAACCACACTGCCGCCATAGCCGACCACGGCGGTACCACCCTGGTAGGCAGCGCCATTGGGGCCGCTGAAGCCGTTGTTCTGCGAAAATCCAGCGCCGAGGGCGTTGTTCACGTTACCGTTGCCGGTATAGCCAATTGTCGTCGCGTTCGCCACACCCTGCCCGGTTACCCCGGCCGACGCTGCACCGTTGCTCACATTGGCAGCCGTGTTCCAGGCATTGCCAGCCGGCGAGCTTCCGCCGAGGCCAGATGCCGAACCCGAGCCGAAGGCTCCGGTATAGTTCCCGGTCGAAGTGAAGTTGTTCGTGGTGGCAGACTGCGCACCCGCACTTGTGACCGAGCCAGCACCGAGACCGTTCGACATCCCAGCAGCCGCTCCGAAGCTGCTGCCGCCGGCACCCTGCGCACCCGAGCTGGATACCGAGCCACTGCCGTAGGCATTCGTGAACGTCGCACCGGTAGCATAGCCCTGCCCAGCAGCAGTCTGCGAACTGTTGCCGTAGAGACTAGCGGTACCGCCAGGCGCGACGACATTGCTCGCATAAGCCTGATTGTTGCCGAGAGGGCCCTGGTTAGCGCCACCGAGCGTCGTCGCCTGGCCGCCCGCGTTTTGGGCACCCGCGAAATAGGTGTAGCCGTTTCCACCCACACCTGACCATGAGCCCGCGCCGACGGTGCCGGCAATACCCGGGCTGGGCGGTGCTACGGCAGGCTGGACTGGCTGTTGTACCGTCGAGGGGGCAACGGATCCAACGCCCCAGCCCGCATTGTTGTATTGGTAGGGATTGTTGTAAGGGGCCTGACTGTAAGGCACAGCAACTGCAACGGGCGTCGGGACAAACACCGTCTGCCCCTGTGCCAGCGCGGAGCCTGACGGCACCAACAACGCCATTACCGGCACAGCCATCAAAGCCTGCCATGTTTTTGAAACCATGCTACGCACTCCTCTTTGAGAAAAATTTGTTTAGCAACGCTTTTGACGCCCCGATTGTTGGATATCGCCAACGATCGTATCTCGCCATCATCCAGCGACTTTCTGGAACGCTTCACCGAATCCGCCGATTGGAATTGACAGCGGAACCGTCTGACCTTCGGGCGTCAGCGCCAGAAACTTGAGGACGGTTCCCGCGCGCAACAGACCGACGATTGGCGGCGAGAGTGCCAGACGCATCAGGCAGCCAGCAGCAACACAGGCCTCAATGGGCATCAACGCGATGAACTTGTCGTCCAGAAGCATCGGAACCGACTCGCGTACAGCCACCCCCAGCGGCAGCAAGATAAGGGCCTGGTTCCGACCAGGGACCCGGGGGTCCGGACCAACCAGCAGGGACACCAGCGGCTGCCCATCCTGACGCACAACCCGACGCACGATCTCGCAACCAGTCACCTGGTTGGGCGGGCATTGGGCAGCCCATTCGTTAACGCCGCGCATGTCAATCTGCGCCGCAGCCGCATTGGCCTGCACTGGAGGTACCGCAGGCTTCGGCGGAGGTGGCGCTGCTGGCCGTGCCTGGACAAATTGTCGGAACCGCATTTGCGGAACTGCCGGCTGAACCGCAGTTTGTCGATTCGACGCGAGCTGTACACCCCGCGGCGGCGCTGCTCCAGGAAAGCCCCCCATCATCGAGGGAGCAGGATTGAGGATTTCCCGGAGATCCGGGCACTCATAGCTATCACAACTATCGGCCTGCGCATTTCCGGCGCTCAAGAACATAAACCCGAGCACAAACGCGCCTAGCAGGGCCGAGTGCCGGCCAACGCATGAAATCCCGCTCATCCAGCGCCTCCCGTACCTTCTACGGGCTTAGACTTGACGGGCAACCCACGTTCTGTATTCCACCAACTCAACGCAGACTTAATTGCTCCGAGCAAATCACTCGACTTCGGTCCATCCGGCGCCGTCGCAACGGGTCCAGGAGCGGATGCGACAACATCGGGCCCGACCGCACTGGAATACGTCGCAACATCGTTTTCCGCGTATATCGCTAGCGACGACCGCACCGGAGGCGCCCCGCCAAGCGTGGCCTCTATGCCTGCTTGCAGACGGATCGGCTTTTCAATCACTGCTGCGACCGACTGCTCTACCGGAGCGGAGACCGCAACAATCCCCGGAACGCCTGACGCGGTCGAGTTAACCGGTTGCGCCTTCCCAGCCAGAGCGGCCTTACGTCGGATCGCAGCATCCTGGAGCCGCTTCGGTCGTTCCGGCGCTTCCAGAACGGGCCCAGGGGCAGATGCGACGACATCGGTCCCGACCGCACTGGAATTCTTCACAACATCGTTTTGCGCGTCTTTCGCTACCGATGACCGCACCTGAGGCGCATCACCAGGCACGGCCTCTATGCCTGCTTGCGGAAGGATCTGCTTTTCAATAACCGCTGGGACGGACTTCTCGACCGGCGCGGAGACAGCCGCAATCCCCGGAACGCCTGAGGTGGTCGAGGTAACCGGTTGCGCCTGCCCAGCCTGAGCAGCCTTACGTCGGATCGCCGCATCCTGGAGCAGCACCACGGAACGGCCATCCTCCGGCTCGCTGGCCGCCGGTGCTATCGCAACAGCGGCTATATTCCCTGGCGTATACTGCCGCCTCGTCCGCTCGACCGTCCGCGACGATGGAACGAGCGCTGCAGCGACAGTCTCAGCCGAGGGGGAGGCCGTCGCAGACCGCTTCTCTGCCACCGGAACAGGGGGATTTATTGCACCCTGCGTCTGAACCGACGCTATCGCCGGAACAGCAGCATCCCGTTGGACCGGTGCTCCGTCCGCTACCGAGTCGTCTGCTTCAGCTCCGGGCACCAACTGGTCACATTTGGGATCGCGCCCATAGATTTGTGACACCACGTCATAGCCAGCCGTTTCGACGAGCCAGCGCAGCGCCTGCTGCACTGGTTCGTTCTGTTTCTGCCCGATATTGGCCTGAAACAGCTCAACCGCCGAGCTGGGAAGGACCGCGGCGTTTACGAACCGGAATACGCCGGCCCCAGTTTCATATCCAACCAGTTGTTTACTATATGAGCGAGCAAAGATCACTTCTGTCGTCGTGGAGCTGCTCACCACCAGATCAATGGCCATCGAAACCCGGTAAGTGCGCCGCCCGACGGTCAAGCCGAACATGCCAACCTCATTTGCGTCGCTCGAAATATTCCAGTTGATCTCCGTTATCGCGCCGTGAATGTAATAGTTCGACCCGAGGAATCCGCCAGCCCGCACGGGTCTATAGTCAAACCGCGTATTTCCGACCATCGTAGGCTTGCCGTCCCCAAGGCGCTTATCCATCGCCTGCCTCATTTCCCACTCAGCGACGCCGGTCGAACTACGATTAACCAGATGCACGCCAGCTTTGCTTAGAGCGACAACCAGCATCAGATCTGGCCGCTGCGAGAAGTATTTGCCCTGCACGTCGCTGTCGCCCATGCTCGCACCGCTGCCGTCAATAAAATCCGCGATGCCGAAACGTATATCCGGGCCCGACGCGACCTTGCTGCGCACGCATATCAGCGCGGCATGCATGGGGGTGCGATTCACATACGGCGTCGGCCCGGTGATCGGAGCAACATCGCGAAAGACTGGCGTCACCGCGGTGCAACCGGTCAAAGCAAACAGGACCGGCAGTGCCGTCAGCGAGCACGATCGAATCGTCGCATGAAACTGGGACAACAGCGTTTGCTCCCCTAGCCCAACATTCGCTCCGCGCCAGGTCGGCTTTGCGATCATGGCTTGACCAGAATCTGAGGACGGCCAGTTGCCGCATCGGTCTGGTTGTTCAAAACCTGGTTGGTGCCGGACGACTCCTGCCCCGCATTCAGAACACTTCCAGATACGTTATTCCCGCTGCCGGTTAAGCTCACATTCGATGAGCTGTAGTCGTAGTACTGAACAACATTGTTCAGCTCGGATCCAGACTGACTCTTAGTGTTCAATGTGCCAGCCGACCCAACCGACCCCATAGCCCCCGATGCTTTTTTCGCCGCAATGGCTGCCTGCGAATTCTGATAGCGATAGATTTCCTTGGTGGTGCCATCCCCACCCTGAAATTTGAACTGCAGTGTTCGCTGCTCGCTGTAGCCCTGCGCCGAAGCGGAGCCGTTGCCGAGCATCACCGAAAGCAGCCCGATAAATAACGCCTGGCGTTTCATGGCTGCCTTCTCCCGAACGAGAAGCTGGCTGGCACGAGCGTGATGTTAACGCGACGATTGACCCCACTCAACGGGCGAAGAGGATCAGCGAGAGTGCTCATCCCATAGCCGCCAACATTGAGGCGTCGCGGATCTATACCCGCTCGAGACGAGACATAATCACGAACGGCGACGGCGCGGCGCTCGGCAAGGCGTTCGTTATACTTCTCGGCGCCCGACCCGTCGGTATGCCCAGCGACATTCAGGCGCCAAGCGCCATCTCCAAACTTGCTGATGGACGCCACCAGCCGGTCGAGCACTGCCTTCGCGTCTGAATCTAACTTCGCACTGTCAAAGTCGAAATAAACAGGCACTATGGGCGGCACTAGTACCGGCGCAGCACTCGCCTCTACGGGAGCGGTGATGGTTACTTCTGTCGGGTAATAGCCGCGGCCGGGAGCAAGACGAAACGCGAAGCGATCATCTCCCACATACCCTGCTTGTGGACGATACTCTACCCAGGTCCCAGTCTCGGTACGCCGGAAAAAAACCGAGCCGTGCTTCGGAGCCTCGACAACTTCAGCTGAGTCATATGGCACACCCACCTCGTCGCTGGATGCGCCCCTCGGAAGCCTGAACAGCGAGAATGCGCATGAACCATCATTGCTCGCTCTCATCCGCGTTGCTCGCCCCGCCATGAGCTCATAAGTCTGCGACGGTGTCGCGATCTTGCAGATTTGCGACAGAACAGCCGGCGACGAGCGAACCATCACTCCTCCCGGCTCCTGCGCTGGCACACAGCCTCCAATCACCGCGAGCAATGGAACGAAAACTGCAAACCATGGCTTCTGGAAACCCGATTGAGTGTCAGGGTCAAAACCCCACATGCGCAGCCTGCTCATAATCGTTCCCATTTTTGACACGCCCAGGTCAGATAAGCCGAGCTCAAATGACCACGGTCGTTGTCTTATATATACACAAGTCTGGCAACTCTAAATTTGATTGAACTTGTTCCGAGAGAGCTTGAACGTATCCATTGGTAGAGATGATTATTTTATATGTATTATTTTTGTTAGATATGTCCGAAAATTTACATCAAATACGTCTATTTTTTGGCTCCGGAAATTTTTGCGTGCCATAACAGTATGCTATCTGCCAGCGTTGCGGCGTGTAGAAGATGTTTACGCCGCGGGCGTGGCATGTTGCGATGTGTCGGCAGTGCGGCGAAAGCCGGCGCATCTGCGGGAGGGTCAACAAGAAGGACGGTGTCGGATTGGACATGGCAGATCCTCCGCCATCCCTAGAATCAGAAGCCAACGCATGCAATCGATGGGAAACTGACCCTAGAATTTTTCAGATTGCTAATTTGACATCGGATGTTAAAATACTTGTATAGACAATTATTACGAGCTAATTCTGGGCACAGCCGATGACCGAACTGCAGGCACGGATTCAATTAATTCTCGTTGACGACGAAGATTCGTTACGCGATGCAATCGCGACTTTTCTGACTTGGCATGGCATAGTCGTCTCCAGCGTCAGCAGTGCCGTTGAGGCACTTGCAGTTCTCGGTAAGGAACCGGCGGTCACCGTCGTGTTGACGGATATCCGCATGGCGGGCCTCGACGGGCTTGGCCTTGCCGAGCGCATCCGCGGCACACGTGGCGAAGCGGATGCGGTTGAGGTGGTGCTTATGACAGGTCATGGCGACATCGACACCGCGACCCAGGCGATACGGATCGGCGTGTTCGATTTTCTGCGCAAGCCAATGCAGCCCAACGAAATGCTTGGCGTGGTGCGACGCGCCCACGCCAAAGCCTGCGGCCGTCGCACGAGCGAGGCGCGTCGGACTGCAGAACTCGACGAATTGCGTGCCGACCATGCCGGCCTGTTGAGGCGGCTTGCCAACGCGGAGCAACCGCTGAGTCTCGACGGCGAAACCCCGCCGGGGTTGGCCAACATACTGTCTCATGAATTACGCACCCCTCTTATTCCCCTGTTGGCGCTTCCCGATCTGCTGGAGACCGGGCATCCGCTGCCCGCCGGAATGCTCAGTGGGTTCTTGGCCGACGTGCGAAAAAGTGGCGCGCGGCTGCTTGCCGTATCCGATGACTTGGTGGAGTTCCTGGCTCCTCCCTCAAACAGCGAGTTCACCTGGCTGCCAATTTCCGTCAGGGAAATCGTCGAGAGCGTGCGTGGGCACATCCTGCCGGAGGCGACCAGTGCCGGCGTGACGGTGGATGTTGCTGCGGTCGACAGTGGCGTCATCGAAACTTATTCGCTCCAATTGGTCCCCACACTCGCCCGCCTGGCAAACAACGCCATCACCGCGACATCGGCGGGTGGCAAGATCGAATTGTCGGCGATCGCCATGTCGAACGACAGGATCGGATTCGGTGTACGGGATTTCGGGCCCGGTATGACGGCCGAGCAACTGACGTTGGCACGCCAGCCATTCCGCCAGCTTGATATGTCGCTCACGCGCCGGAACGGCGGCATGGGCCTGGGGCTGGCCTTGGCCGCGCGGATGGCCACTTCGCTGGGTGGAGAACTCGAAATGGACTCGATATCCGGCGGCGGCACATCCGCGCGGGTGGTTCTACCCCGTCGCCGCGACGCATCGGGCGCGACGTGACTTCCGCACCGCCTCGAGCAGAGGTAGAGCCCCGTAGGCAGACCTTCCGGATAAGCGCCCATCATATCGCTGTCCTTGTGCTGATTTCGATTGGGTTGCTGCTGGCGGTCAGCCTCTTACACTGGCGTTATGTGCAGGTCATCCAGGACAACGATATCTTTTTCGCAAAGCGCGCCAAGGAACGTGGCGACGCGCTCGCCGCGCTGTTCAGCGATACCATCGGCGCCACGCTGCGGCAGGCCGCAGTATTGCATGACCTTGCCCGCCTTCTCACCGAAGCCCAGCTAGCCGGCGATGCGAAGGACATACTACAGTTGCGGGCGCTACTCGATCCGGCGCGTGGTCTCAACGGACCCGACGTCGCCCAGGTCGCGTCCATCGGCGCGGACGGCCGGCTGCTCTGGAGCAACCTGAACTGGTCGTCGCCGTCACTCGAACTGTCTGACCGTGAGCATTTCAGGGTGTTTCAGCGCGATCCCTCGGTAACCACGTTTTTCTCATCTCCTGTCACCGGACGGACGAGCGGCGAACAGACAGTGCAATACGCCCGCGCGGTGCGGGACACGGAGGGAAGGCTAAAGGCGGTCACGGTCCTGTCGCTGCGTGTCAGCATGCTGGCTCGGCTAACGGACAAAATCGCTCTGTCCGAGGAGGACAAAGTCTGCCTGCTGCGCGACGACGACGTGCCCCTGATGGAAAGAACGGCCACTTCGAGCCCGCTGGATCATGTTTCGCACTATATCAGCACGCATTCGATCGCCGAGCATGGTCTGACGCTGCTGGTCGGGATTTCAAAGGCTGCGCAGGCTCGCACTCTGTCTGGGATGGCAGTTACACTGTGGCGCCAGACGCTTATCGTGGACGTAATGATCATCGCCATCGCCATTGCCGCCGCCGGCACTTTGCTGGCGCTGGAACGCGCGAGAGTTAATGCCGCCAAGGCCGTGGAATCGATGCGCAACGAGGCGTGGTTCCGCTCCGTGATCAACGAGATGGCGGATGGCGTGTTGGTGATCAACGATCTGAACCTGTGGGACAGTGGAATCAGTTTCGCGAACCAACGCGCCGGCGAGGTGTTTGGCGTGGCGGCAGATGAACTTATCGGCAGGGCTGTCCCGACTTTGGCCGTCGCGGAGGAACGGACACGGCTGATATCACTGCGCGACAGTCTGTTGCGTGGCGAGACCGCCCCCGAAGAGATCTACCGCGCAGCCCGGCCAAACGGTGACATGCTTTGGATGGCCGCCAGCGCGGTCACCGCCCCAGGTATCGACAATGCGAGCAGGGTGCGCGCGATCATAACGGTGCGAGACGTGACTCAGCAGCAGATCCGCACACAGGAACTGGCCGACACACGGGCGCGCTTCGAGCGCATGCTGAATGTGCTTCCAGGTGCTTTCTATACCGTCCGGTATAAACCGGATGGCTCCTACGACGATGCTTTCGTTTCTGACGGTGTGCAAGATTTGTTCGGCGTTGAACCGGCGACCGTTGCCAGGAATGAGGGTTTCCTGAGTAAGCGCACCGAGATAGACCTAAGCGCCGCTCGGGCCGCGGCGCTGGGCAATGCCGGGCCGAACGGTGTCGCCCAGCTGGAATACCGGGCGTGGGGCGACGGACGGAACATCTGGTTGCGTGAAACAACACGAATGATCCATTATGGCAACGGTCAGATGGAAAGGGTAGGCTTTCTGCTCGATTGCACGGCTGAGCACGAGCTCGCCGAGGCGGGGCAGGTGGCCAATGAGGAGGTGAAGCAGCTCAACTGGGCGCTGAACGCCTCTTCGCGTTCGCTTGCGGTGCTGCTGCGTTCCGGTCCGCTGAAGGAACTGATGGAGCGGGTATGCGAGGAGATCGTCGCCGAGCCGCACTACGCCCTCGCTTGCATTTCGATACCCGAGCAAACTGCGGGCAAGACCGTGTGGATCGCAGCCGCCGCGGGACCGGCAAGCGCCTATTTCAAGGATATCCAGATCACCTGGGACGAAGATCAAGCGTCCGGCCGTGGCCCGACTGGGCGAGCGCTGCGCAGCGGGGAGGTGGTAGTGGTGGACGATGCCACGGCCGATCCAGCGTTCGAGATATGGCGTGCGCATGCGGAGCGGCACGGCCTCCGTTCATTGGCGATCTTGCCATGCAAGGACAACGGCGCGGTGATCGGTGCACTGCAGGTCTATGGCGTCGAAACTGGCCAGTTCCAGCAATCGGCGATCGAGGTGTTCAAGCGTCTGGCCGAGGAGGTCGGCCTCGCCATCAGCATTGATCGGAACCGCGAACGGTTGCGAATCGCCGAGCAGAGCCTGCGGGATTCCGCGCGACTGGGCCCAGGATTGCTCTATCGCGCCCGCCTCCTTGCCGATCGCCTCCAGGTGCTCGACGTGATCGGTGAGGCCGATCGGGTCATCGGCGAAATCGCCGGGGCGGGTAGCGGGCCGGCGACGCTCGCCGAGATCATTGGCTCCCCCGAGCCGCTTGCCGCCCTACGCTCTCTGACCGGCGAAGGCAGCCGCAGCGACGACTTCGCGGTCGTTGGGATCGACGGCACCGCAAAGTGGGTTCGCAACAGCGTCCGCATTGTCAACCGGCAAGACGGCGCAACCGAGCTGGTGGGCTACTTACTGGAGATCACCCGCGAGAAGCAGCAGCAGTTGCAGCGGCAACAGTTCACCACCTTGCTCACCTTGGGCGAAATGGCGACGGGCCTCGCACACGAACTCAGCCAGCCACTGGCCGCCATCAACTTCACGGCCCAGAACGCGGAACTGATGCTCGACTGCACGCCACCCGACGTGCCCGGAGCCATACAGAAAATACACAAAATCAATGGACTGGTCGATCGCGCTGCGGGGCTGATCGACCACATGCGGATTTTCGCCCGCAACGAACATCAGACGGCCCGGCCGTTGTCGTGGGCAGATACGCTGAATAACGCTCTCGATATCCTGCGTCCCAAGCTGCTCAACTGCGAGATCAGGCGCACGATCCCGCCCGATCTGCCTGATGTGAGGGGGCTACCGATCCCAATGGAGTTAATCCTGATCAACCTCATATCCAACGCCGCAGACGCCTACGCCACCGCTCGGCCGGACTGCCCGAGGTTGATCGAGGTGATCGCCATGGTGCGTGATGATCAGGTGGTGCTGCGGGTGAAGGACCACGCTGGCGGCATTCCGCTGGGCGCCCTGCCCCGGATCTGGGAACCATTCTATACCACCAAGGAGCTTGGCAAGGGTACTGGCCTCGGCCTTTCTCTGGTGTTCGGTGCCGTGGTCGAGATGGGGGGCAGCATCAACGCCACCAATGAAGACGACGGTGCCGTCTTCGAGGTCACGCTGCCGGCCGCGGTCTGATCCGACACCTTACACGGCCCAATCCGCCCGCATTGACGGACAGGATCGTCAGTGCTCGATGTTCACCCAGAGCGGCCCCGCATCCCCGATAACGGCGGGGTCGTATAATAGACTTGTTGCGAAAGTCTGCGGCCTATTTCGACCACCAGTTCGTGGCACCGGGCCAATCTGTCGGGCTTTTCAGAATGGCATGAACCCCGCTTCGATGTTCACCAGCCCCGCGATGATCGACGTTTTGGTGTGATGGGTGTC
>CAMCJI010000151.1 GCA_945874805.1 Asaia bogorensis
AACTTCGTTCGTTTGAGGGGCGGCTTGCTCACGCGACTTGGACTGGCGACTGGGGCTTTTTGGCTTCGCCGGCTTTTCAACAGCCTGTCCGGCTTGAACACAGATCCAGGGACAAAAGTTTTTTGCTTCTTTTTTTCAAAAAAGAAGACCCTTGCCTTTACATCCTTCCCGCAGGCAGGCAGCAAAAAGCCGCTGCCAGTTACCCGGCAGCGGCTTTTGAAGGCGTTAGGGGCTGGGATCAGCCGAGCTTGAGGTTCACGGCGGCGGCCTTGCCGCGCTCCATGGTCACATCATAGCTGACCTTCTGGCCGTCGTTCAGGCCCTTCAGGCCGGCAGCCTGCACGGCAGTGATGTGCACGAACACATCCTTGCCGCCGTCCTGCGGCATGATGAAGCCATAGCCCTTGGTTGCGTTGAACCATTTCACGGTGCCGATGGGCATGCGTGCTGTCTCCTTGTCTTATCGTCTGATGATCAGGCGAGTTTGAGGTTTACGGCCGCGGCCTTGCCGCGCTCCATTGTTGTGTCGAAGCTGACCTTCTGCCCCTCATCGAGGCCGCGAAGGCCGGCTGCCTGGACAGCGGTGATGTGGACGAACACGTCCTTGCCGCCGTCTTGCGGCATCACGAAGCCGTAGCCCTTCGTGGTGTTGAACCACTTCACTGTTCCGATAGCCATGCTGGTGTAGTCTCCGTCAGGGTGCCGCCGGGGCGGACAGGTTAGACAACCGGCGCTTTGGTATTCTTGAAGGCACCCTGGAAACCGCTCCTGAACGTCCCTGAAAGACGGCCCGGATATTGGTCGGAAGCTCAGCAAGGCTAGCCAAGATCGATTGCGCCCCGATTTCGCACAGAAAAGCCATAGTCTGTCAATCATTACCGGATTGCTCGGGATTTAGGCAGTTCTAGGTTTTGCTTTTCCAGTCCCGCGCCCGCCGCTGCGCCTCGGCCACCGCGTCCGGCGACATGCGCGCGGCGGCGAGGTCGCGATGCGCGGCGCTGCGCTGGCGCAGGTCGTTGTCACGCGCATTGGCAGCGCTCAGGTTGAACCATTGATGCGCTGCGACGTAGTCCTGTGGCACACCGCGGCCGCTCATGTAGAGCGCACCGAGCTGGCCCTGGGCCGATGCCTCGCCGCGCGACGCCGCACGTTGCAGCCAGGATGCCGCGGCCTCGTAGTCCTGCGGCACGCCGCGGCCGTGGAGATAGACCGTGCCGAGCCGCGCCTGTGCCACCGCATTCCCCAGCTCGGCCGCGCGGGTGTACCAGGCAGCGGCCTCGACATCGTTGGCAGCGGTACCGCGGCCGTCCGCCAGCATATCCGCCAGCTGCAACTGCGCCTCGGTATGGCCGCGTTCGGCCGCACGCCGATACAGCTGCGCTGCCTGCTGCGCCGCACCGCGGATGACCCGGGCTTCCAGCAGGGTGCCGAGGTTGTACTGCGCTTCCAGAATCCCCCGATCCGCCGCCGCCTTCAGCCATTTCTCCGCGCGGACGAGGTCTGGCTTGCCGGCAAGCCCGGCGAGATAGATGTAGCCGATATCGGCCTGGGCGTTCGCGAGCCCCAGCTCGGCCAACGGCAGCCAGAAAGCCATGGCGGTGGCGATGTCGCCCTGCTCGACAGCGGCCTTGCCCTCCTGCCAACGGGCCTGAAGCTCCTCCTGGCTCAGCCCGGCCAGCATCTTGGCGGCGATCGGCCGGTTGCTGCCGGCATCGGCAGGAACTGCTGCGGGAACGGCGGCGAGCAGCACCAGGGCGGCAAGGCGCAGCGGCCAGGCGCGGGCATTGGCGCTCAGGCGCCGGCGCAGGCTCGGCCGGCGCGGCTTTGCCGCTGCCGCCGGGAGCGTGCCATCGTAGGAGCACCGCATCGCCATTTCGCTTCGCCTCGTCCACTGCCGGCCCCGCATCCCCATGATGCGCTGGCTCACTGCCCCATCAGCAAGTGATGTGCCGGAGCAGTTGATCACTGCCGACAGTTTTGGCTTTATTTATCAATAAGTTAACGAGGTGGGCCCGGAGGACGGCGGCAGAGTCGCAAACTGCACCCTCCCATTCCGCGAATCGCCCATGCGGAATGGGACAAAGAAAAAGGGGCGGACCCTGCGGCCCGCCCCTTCTTCATCTTCTCGGCGCCGGACTTTAGAAGTCCATGTCGCCCATGCCGCCGCCGGGGGGCATGCCGCCGCCGGCCGGGGCCTTCTTCTCCGGGCGATCCGCAATCATCGCCTCGGTGGTGACCAGCAGGCCGGCAACCGAAGCCGCGTCCTGCAGGGCCGTGCGCACGACCTTGGTCGGGTCGATGATGCCGGCCTTCACCATGTCCTTGAACTCGCCGGACTGGGCGTCGAAGCCCCAGGTGTACTCGTCCTTGTCCAGCACCTTGCCGGAAATGACGGCACCGTCTTCACCAGCGTTCTCGGCGATCTGGCGCAGCGGGGTGAGGGCGGCCTTGCGGACGATCTCGATGCCGAAGCGCTGGTCGTCGTTGTCGGCCTTGAGCTTGGCGAGCACGAGGCTGGCGCGTGCCAGGGCGACGCCGCCGCCGGGGACGATGCCTTCCTCGACGGCCGCACGGGTCGCGTGCAGGGCGTCGTCCACGCGATCCTTGCGCTCCTTCACCTCAACCTCGGTGGCGCCACCGACGCGGATGACGGCCACGCCGCCAGCCAGCTTCGCCAGGCGCTCCTGCAGCTTCTCGCGGTCGTAGTCGGAGGTGGTCTCCTCGACCTGGGCGCGGATCTGGTTGCAACGGCCGGTAATGTCGGCCTTCTTGCCCGAACCCTCGACGATCGTGGTGTTCTCCTTCTCGATCACGACCTTCTTGGCCTTGCCGAGCATGGCGAGCGTCACGCTCTCAAGCTTGATGCCGAGGTCTTCGCTGATCACCTGGCCACCGGTCAGGATCGCGATGTCTTCCAGCATCGCCTTGCGGCGATCGCCGAAGCCCGGAGCCTTCACGGCCGCGATCTTCAGGCCGCCACGCAGCTTGTTGACGACGAGCGTGGCCAGAGCCTCGCCCTCGACGTCCTCGGCGATGATCACCAGCGGACGGCCGGACTGCACGACGCTCTCGAGGAGCGGCAGCATCGCCTGGAGGCCCGAGAGCTTCTTCTCGTGGATCAGGATGTAGGGCTGGTCCATCTCGGCAATCATCTTCTCCGCATTCGTGATGAAATACGGGGAGACGTAGCCACGATCGAACTGCATGCCCTCGACGACGTCGAGCTCGGTCTGGATGCCCTTGGCTTCCTCGACCGTGATCACGCCCTCATTGCCGACCTTCTGCATGGCTTCGGCGATCATCTTGCCGATATCCGCCTCGCCATTGGCCGAGATCGTGCCGACCTGGGCGGTTTCCGCCGGGGTGGTGATCTTCTTGGACTTCTTCTTCAGCTCTTCGACGACGGCGATGACCGCCTTGTCGATACCGCGCTTGAGGTCCATCGGGTTCATGCCGGCGGCCACGGCCTTGGCACCCTCGCGCACGATGGCCTGGGCCAGCACGGTCGCGGTGGTGGTGCCGTCACCGGCGAGGTCGTTGGTCTTCGAGGCCACTTCGCGCAGCATCTGCGCGCCCATGTTCTCGAACTTGTCGGCCAGCTCGATCTCCTTGGCGACGGTAACGCCGTCCTTGGTGATGCGCGGGGCGCCGAAGCTCTTGTCGATGACCACGTTGCGGCCCTTGGGCCCCAGCGTGACCTTCACGGCGTCGGCCAGGATGTCCACGCCACGCAGCATGCGGGCGCGGGCATCGCCGCCGAAACGAACGTCTTTAGCAGCCATGTTTCTGTTCCTTGACTTCAGTCAGAATTGGATCAGGGGGCGGCGTGTGATCCTCGGAGGCCGCTTGGCCGGAGACCTGAATCACACGCCCAGATGAAGAGGCTGGCTTACGCCGCCTTCTTCTTCGAGGGCGCAGCGGTCGCCTCGATGATGCCCATGATGTCGGACTCTTTCATGATCAGCAGCTCTTCGCCGTCGATCTTGACCTCGGTGCCGGACCACTTGCCGAACAGCACGCGATCGCCGGCCTTCACGTCGAGAGCGACGATGGCGCCCTGCTCATTGCGCGCGCCGGGACCGGCGGCAATGATCTCGCCTTCCATCGGCTTCTCGGTGGCGGTGTCGGGGATGATGATGCCCCCGGCGGTCTTCTCTTCAGCCTTGACGCGGCGAACCACGACTCGGTCGTGCAGAGGACGGAACTTCATAAGGATCGCTCCTGGACTGTGTTGCCCCAACCGGCTTGCCGAGATAAACCCCTGCGCGCCAGCCTGGCGGTTGTTAGCACTCCCCCCAAGGGAGTGCCAGCGATCTAGGCTCCCGCCCGGTTTGAGTCAAGGGGGCGGCAGCAGTCTTTGCTGCCGAGTGCCAAGTTACTCGAATTCATCACTTTTTTCTTGAAGCCAGCCGCCCGCCTGGGCTGAGATACTCCCAGCCGCGCTGCATGACGCGGTTCCGAAAGGGACGGCGAGCCTGCCACGCGGTGTCACGGAGTGTTCCACCCCCAGCGGAGGCTTCATGCAGCACGACGCCGTTCCGGCCGATTCCCGCCTCGCCCGCCAGTTGCAGGGCTGGCGGCTCACCACCGCCGAGATCCTCTATTGCCTGCCCGACCACCCGGCCGTGCTGCAAAGCTTCATCTGGCAGGATCTCGACCTCGCGCCAGACTACCCCGCGCTGCACCGCTTTCTCAATTTCTGGCACCGGGAGATCGAGGGCAAGCTGCATTCCGTCCGCCTGGGCGCGGCCGGGCTGGTCACGCCGGGGCACTGGCGCCACGTCTCCGAGTTGCGCCACCTGCACTGAGGCCGGGCGTCAGCCCGGCAAAGTGTGATAGCCGCGGGCGTAGTACAGCAGTGCCGGCCCGTTCGCGGTGCGCACGCTATCGACCTCGACGAAGAACACTGTGTGGGTGCCCATCTCGGTTGCCTGGATGATGCGGCCGTCGAAGCTGGCCAGCGCGCCGTCCAGCGCCAGACTGCCGCTGGGCATCGCCGTCCAGGCGGCGGCGGCGAAGCGGGCGTCGTAGTCATGCTCGGTCATGCCGGCGAACATCGGCGAGAGCTGCTGCTGCGCAGCGCTCAGCGTGTTCAGGCACAGCACGCCGTTGGCCTTCAGCGCCTGGTTCGAATCGCTGTTGCGGTTCAGGCACACCAGCAGCGTCGGCGGGCTGTCGGTGACCGAGCAGACGGCGGAGGCGGTGAAGCCGCGCCGCCCGCCCGGGCCATCGGTGGTGATGATGTTCACCGCCGCCCCCAGGCGCGACATCGCGTCGCGGTAGGTTTTCGTATCGATCACATCCGGCTCCGTCGAGGCGCAGACGGCACAGGATCATGCGGCACGGCGTTGCGCAACCCGGTTTGGCGCTTCATGCTGCCGCGCAGCAATGCCGGGAGCGCGCGATGGACTTCAAGGATGTGGTGGAGGGCGGAATCGAGGCGTGGCAGGGCATTCCGCCGCCCAACATGGCCGCGCGGGTCTTCGCCACCGACCTCGCGGCGAGCCTGGACGCGCTGGCCGCCGTGCGCGGGCAGATGCGCTTCGAGGATGAGCCGTCGAGCTTCGAACTCGCGTTGCAGGCGTGCAAGGAATGAGCGCGCTGTCCGATCTCGGCCTGGTTGAGGCCGCAGATGCCTTCGCCCGCGGGGAGGTCACCTCCGCCGCACTGCTGGAATCCTGCCTCGCCCGCCTCGATGCGGTGAACGCGCAGATCAACGCGACCATCTGGCTCGATCGCGCCGCCGCGCGTGAGGCCGCCGCCGCCGCCGATCAGGCACGCGCGGCCGGCAAGAAGCTGGGCCGGCTTGGCGGCATCCCGCTCGCGCACAAGGACATGTACTATCAGGCCGGCCGGCCCTGCACCTGCGGCTCCGCGATCCGGCGGGATTTCGTGCCCGACTACACCTGCACCGTGGTGGAGCGGCTGGCCGCCGAGGGCGCCTACAGCTTCGCTGGCCTCAACATGGCGGAATTCGCCCAGAACCCGACCGGCCACAACCGCCACTTCGGTGATTGCCACAACCCCTGGGGCCTCGATTACATCACCGGCGGCTCCTCCTCCGGCTCCGGCGCCGCGGTGGCGGCGGGGGCGACCTATGCCTCACTGGGTTCCGACACAGGCGGCTCGATCCGCCTGCCGGCCTCGGCCTGCGGGGTGACGGGGATCAAGGCGACGCAGACGCGCGTCTCGCGCTACGGCGTCATGCCGCTCTCCTTCTCGGCCGATAATGTCGGGCCGCTGGCCCGCTCGGCGCGGGATTGCGCGCGCATCCTGTCCATCATCGCCGGGCACGACCCGCGCGATGCCACCAGCGCCCGCGAACCGGTGGCCGACTACGAGGCGGCCCTGGACGGCGACCTGCGCGGCCAGCGCATCGGCGTGCCGACCAACGCGCTGGTGCCGGGCTGCGACCCGGCGATCCAGGCCGCTTTCGACCAGGCGCTTGCCGTGCTGGCGGCGCGCGGTGCGACCATCGTGCCGATCGTCCTGCCGGTGTGGGAGGCGGTGGTGGCCTATGGCGGTGTGATGTCGCGCGCCGAGGCGGGTGCGGTGCATGCCAACTGGATGCGCGAACGGCCGCAGGATTACGCGATCCACCTCTCGGCGCGCATCTATGCCGGCATGGGCATTCCCGGCAGCATCTATGTCGAGTCGCTCGCCCAGCGCGGGCCGGTGCTGCAGGCCTTCTGCGCCGACGTGTTCGCCAAGGTGGACCTCGTCGCCAGCCCGACGATCCCGACGCATCTGCCAACCCTGGCGGAGACGGACATCGACGCGATGCCGCCGGAGGGGCCGTATGATGCGATCAAGAAGTTCAGCGCCGTGTCTGTAAACACGAGGCCGTTCAACTATCTCGGCCTGCCGACAATCAGTGCCCCCTGCGGGTTCGACCCGAACGGCCTGCCGATCGGCCTGCAACTCGCCGGCCGGCCCTTCGCCGAAGCGCGCGTGCTGAAAGTGACGGACGCCTATCAACGCGACACCGACTGGCACACGCGCCGGCCGACGCTCGGGTAGGCCACCTGCCACCGGCATCCATCCTTGCCACAAAGCAGAAAGGCCCGCCGAACCTGTCAACGGTTCGGCGGGCCATTTTAACTAGAGAATAAGTTCATCTCGCGCTGTGCGCTCAGAAGATAACTCGCGGCGACGGCGGACTAGACTTAGGCAGCCCGCTTGCCGGCGAGGGCGGCGGGCAGACCGGCGATACCCCGATCGATCAGCACTGCGTCTGCGCTGTCCGAAAGGCTTTCGCGGATGACAGTGGCGGCGGCGGTGGCCGCGACCTCGGCGGCGATTGTGCGCACATCGTCCACGGCCGATTTCTCGGCAGCGGCAATCCGGTCCATCGCCATCTTCTCGCGGCGTGTGGCCGCCTGGCCGGCTTCGGCGGCGGCGGCGGCAGCCAGGCGAGCCGCCTCAAGCTTGGCGCCTTCGAGCAGCTTGTGGGCATTGGCGAGGGCTTCGCTGCGCTGGGCGGTGGCGTCACGCAGCATGGCCTCGGCCTCGTGGCGCAGGCGCGAGGCCTCCGCCAGTTCGGCACGGATAGTGTCGGCGCGCTTGTCGAGGATGCCAGTCAGTGCCGTCCAGGCCTTGCCACCCAGCAGGACCCAGAAGATCACGAAGGAGATGGCGACCCAGGCGTAGGGATCGGTCCAGAAGCTGTCACCATGCATGGCGCTGGTCCTTCCTACGCGAGGCCGCGGGCGGCGAGCACGCTGCCGACGGCCTGGTCGACCTGGCCGCGATCGGCCGGAGTGCCGGTCAGGCGGGCGATCACGTCCACCGCCGTCTCGCCAGCCACCTGCCGCAGCGCGCCCATGGCGGCCGTGCGGGCGGCGCCGATGCGGACCTCGGCAGCAGCAAGCTGCTGGTCAAGCTCGGCATTCAGCTTGGCAGACTGGATGGCGGCAGCTTCCTTCGCGGCATTCACCGCGCCGGCGATTTCCGCCTGGGCAGTGGCCTGGGCCGCGCGCGTGGCCGTCGTCAGCTCACCCACCGCGGCGTCGGCCTGCGCCTTGGCAGCGCGGGCGGCGTCGAGGTCCTGGGCGATCCGCGAGGCGCGCATTTCCAGCACCGCGCCCACCTGCGGCAGCGCCCAACGGGACAGCAGCAGGTAGAGCACGACGAAGATGATCACTAGCCAGACGACCTGGCTGATCGTCAGCTTGTTCGCGAAATCCAGCTGCGGCATGCCCTTGGGAGGATCCCCCGCCGCAAGCGCGACGGAGGTCATCAGGCTGCCCACGAGACCCGCGACTATGGCGATCGGACGCATGTCCGCGCCCCCCGCTCTCAGGTGAAGAGGATGAGGAACGCGATCAGCAGGGCGAACAGCGCGACGGCTTCCGTCAGCGCGAAGCCCAGAATGCCCAGGCCGAAAACCTGATCGCGGGCGGAGGGGTTGCGGGCCACGCTGGAAACCAGCGAGGAGAAGATGTTGCCGATACCGATGCCGACGCCGGCAAGAGCGATCACGGCAATACCGGCTCCGAGAGCCTTCGCGGCGGCGACTTCCATGGTGACAGTCCTTCTTTACGGTTGGAGTGGTAAGCCCGACTTAGTGCAGGTGCACTGCGTCGTGCAGATAGATGCAGGTCAGGATGGCGAAGACGTAGGCCTGCAGGAAGGCGACGAGGAACTCGAACCCGATGAGCGCCACGTTCAGGGCAAGCGGCCCGGCGGCACCGACGATGCCGATGGCGCCGCTGGCTGCCATCATCACCACGAAGCTGGCGAACACTTTCAGCATCACGTGGCCGGCCACCATGTTGGCGAACAGACGGATGGACAGGCTGACCGGGCGCGACAGGTAGGAGATGACTTCAACCGGGATGATCAGCGGTGCCAGCAGCTTCGGCGCGCCGTCGGGGAAGAAGTAGGTGAAGAAATGCATCCCGTGGATGCGCAGCGCCACCACGGTCACCAGCACGATCACCAGGGCCGCCAGCGAGAACGTGACCGCGATGTGGCTGGTGAAGGTGAAGGCGTAGGGCACCAGGCCGAGCAGATTGCCGAACAGGATGAAGAAGAACAGCGTGAAGATGAACGGGAAGAAGGCCTTGCCTTCATGCCCGATCTGGTCGGTGCACATCGACTGGATGCCGCTGTAGGCGATCTCGGCCAGCGCCTGCAGGCGGCCAGGCACAACGGCGCGCGGGCGGGCGCCGAAATAGAGCAGTGCCAGGATCAGGCCACCGGCCACCACCATCATCAGGTTCGACTGGGTGAAATTCACCGAGGCGCCCACGGCGCCAAGCGACGTCTTCAGCACGAACTGTCCCAGCGCGTCGATCGCTTGTCCTTCGGCGGCCACGATCCAGTCCTTCGTCGTTCCCGAGCGGCCTTGGCCGCTCCCGTCCTATCCGCTGTCGCCGCGGCGGCGTCTCAATTCTTCCGCGTCGCCGGCGGCTTGATCAGCCGCCACACGTTCGCGATTCCGGCAGCACCCCCCAGCAGCACGAACAGCACCAGCAGGAAAGGTTTCGTGTGGAAGAACTGGTCGAGCCACCAGCCTATTCCGGTCGAGACCGCCAGGGCCGAGACCATCTCCACACCAACCCGCAAACCCACCGCCAAGGCGTTTCCGCCGGCAGCGCCGCCCCCGGCCGAGGCCGAAACCGGTGGAGCATCGAGCCCCTGTTTGCGCCGCGCCTCCGCCAGCCGACCCTCGAAGGAAGGTGGCGGAGATTCGTCTTCCCTGCTCACGTACTCTCACGCATGCATTCGACCCCAGGCAAGCCGCCTTGCCGTAAGGCGACGGCTTGCTACAGTCAGGGGGCGGGTGTGTCAAGAACGCCCCCGTGACTATTGGAGGCCTGCGCTGCAACCAGGGATTTTGCGGTGCTGCCGTCCGCCAAGCACAAGGGACCCGCCGCATGAGCCGCATTCTGCACCGCACGCTGTTTTCCGATCCGCCGATCGCTTCCGGCGGGCATGGCATCTACCTCCGCGACGCCGACGGGCGGGAGATCATCGACGGCTCTGGCGGGGCGGCAGTGGCCTGCCTCGGGCACGGCAATGCGCGCATCAACGCCGCCATCGCCGAGCAGCTTGCCAAGGTCGCCTATGTCCACACGGCCATCTTCACCAACCAGGCGGCCGAGGATCTGGCCGATATCGTGCTGGGAGACAGCCCCGGTGGGCTGACGCACGCCTACTTCGTCTCCTCCGGCTCCGAGGGGATGGAGGCAGCGATCAAGCTCGCCCGACAATATTTCCTCGAGCGCGGCGAACCGCAGCGCAGCCGCTACATCGCCCGCCGGCAGAGCTATCACGGCAACACGCTCGGCGCGCTTTCCGCCGGCGGCAACATGATGCGCCGCGCACCCTACGCGCCGCTGCTGTCCGATGCGTTCAGCCATGTCAGCCCCGCCTTCGCCTACCGCTTCCAGCGCGAAGACGAGACCGAGGCGCAGTTCACCCAGCGCCTCGCCGATGAGGTGGAGGCCGAGTTCCAGCGCCTCGGCCCGCAGAACGTCGTGGCGTTCTGCGCCGAGCCGGTCGTCGGCGCCACCACCGGCTGCGCGGCCGCCCCGGCTGGCTATTTCCAGGCCGTGCGCAAGATCTGCGACCGCCATGGTGCGCTGCTGATCCTGGACGAGGTGATGTGCGGCATGGGCCGCACCGGCACCATGCACGCCTGGGAGCAGGAGGGGGTAACGCCGGATATCCAGATCGTCGCCAAGGGCCTGGGCGGCGGCTACCAGCCGATCGGCGGCATCCTGATCGCCGGCCACGTGATCGAGACGTTCCGCCGCGGCTCCGGCAGCTTCATGCATGGCCACACCTATCAGGCCCACCCGGTCGCCTGTGCGGCGGCGCTGGCGGTGCAGAAGGTCATCCGCGAGGACAATCTGATCGAAAACGTCCGGCTGATGGGTGAGCGCCTGAGCGCGGGGCTGACCGAGCGCCTCGGCAACCACCGCCATGTCGGCGACATCCGCGGCCGCGGCCTGTTCTGGGCGATCGAGCTGGTGCAGGACCGCGCCACCAAGGCGGTGTTCGACCCGTCGCTCAAGATGAACGATCGCATCAAGCAGCAGGCGTTCGAGCGCGGCCTGGCCATCTACCCGATGTCCGGCACCATCGAC
>CAMCJI010000152.1 GCA_945874805.1 Asaia bogorensis
CTCATCGGCTTCGTCGTTGCGGCCTCGATCACACCGGGGCCGAACAACGTGATGGTCACCGCCAACGCCGCGCGATTCGGCGTGCTGGCGACGGTGCCGCACATGCTCGGCATTTCCGCCGGGTTCTCGCTGATGATCGTGCTGGTGGGGCTGGGCGTCGGCGAGGCGGTGGCACTGGCGCCCTGGTGGGTGGCCGCGGCGATGCGGTGGGGCGCGCTGGGCTGGCTGCTGTGGATGGCCTGGGGCATCGCCACTGCGCCGCCGCCGGGCGCGCCGGGGGAGGGGCGGCCGTTTGGATTCTTCCCCGCGATGCTGTTCCAGTGGGTCAACCCGAAGGCCTGGCTGCTGGCGCTGTCGATCGCGACGGCGTGGGTGCGGCCGGAGGGGTCGCCGGTGGTGCAGTTGCTGACGGTGGCGGCGTTGTTTGCCGTGATCGGCCTGCCCTGCAACCTGCCATGGGCCCTGCTGGGCACAGGGGCGGCGAGGCTCTTCACCCGCCCGGCCGCGCTGCGGCGCTTCAATGTGGCGATGGCGCTGCTGCTGGTGGCCTCGATGCTGCCGCTTTTTATCGGCGGTTAACCCCTGGCGGCTAGGTTGCCCCGGAACGTGCGGCACGTTGCCGGCGTGGGGAGAACTGCCCATGCGCTTTCGGGTCGGGCTACGCTGGCAGATCGGCTTCCTCGCCTGCCTGGGCATCCTGGGGGTGGTGGCATTGAGTGCCACCGTGCTGATCAGCGATCGCATGCGCACGGCGGCACGGCTGGCCAGTGAGGTCGGCATTCATGAGGTCAACGAGATCGCCGCGTTCGAGCGGGGCGCGCTGCGGGCCAAGCGGGCCGAGGCGATCTTCCTGATGCAGACCGACGAAGCCCAGTTGGCCACGCACAGGGCGGAGATGGCGGGCCTGCTCTCGGGTGTTGCGACCCTGCTGAGCGAGAACCTGACGCATGGCGACGCCTCATCCGTGCCGATGATGGCGCATCTGCGCGCGCTGGAGCAGATGGCCCGGACTTATGAGGCGGGCTTTGCCCAGGCGGTGGCGCAGCGGCGGATGCTGGGGCTGCGCGAAACCGAGGGCCTGCAGGGCCGTCTGCGCAGCGATGTCCGCAGCGCCGAGGCGGGGTTCACGCCGGATATCGACCCGCAACTGACCATTCTGATGCTGCAACTCCGCCGCAATGAGAAGGACTTCCTGCTGCGCGGCACCGCCGAGGAGGTGGCGAAATTCAACGCGACCTTCGCCCGCTTCACCGCCACCCTGGCCGGCCAGCGCCCGGGCAGCGTGCCGGCCGGCACGGAAGGGCTGATGGCCAGCTACCGCGATACGTTTCACGCCCTCGTCGCCCTGCGCCAGGAGAGCGAGCGGACGCTGGAGGGCGTGGCCAGCAGCTATGCGCGCATGCTCGCGCCGCTGGAGGAGATGCGAAAGCTGGCGAAGGACGATATCGATGCGATGGCGGCCGAGGCGACGGCGATTTCCGAGCGGCTGCACACATCGCTGGTGGTCATGGTCGTTGGCCTGCTGGCGGTGATGCTGCTGGCCGCGACCGGCATCGGCTGGCTGATCGACAGCGCGATCGGCGGCATCGCCGTGGCGATGCGTGCCCTTGCTGGCGGGGATACGGGGATTTCCGTCCGCGGCACTGACCGGCGGGACGCGATCGGCGACATGGCGCGCGCTTTGGTGACGTTCCGCGATGACGCCATCGAGAAGATCCGCCTGGAACAGCAGCAGGAGGCCGAGCGCATCCAGGCGGCGCTGGAGAAGCGGGCCTCGCTGGTCGCGATGGCCGAGACGATCGAGGCGGAGGCAGGGGCGGCGGTGGCGGATGTGGCGCGGCTGACCGCGACGATGGCCGATACGGCCAGCAACATGTCGCTTGCGGCAACCGATGTCGGCGTCAACGCGCAGGCCGCCGCGGTGGATGCGCAGGAGGCGCTGGGCGGGGCGCAGACGGTGGCCGCAGCGGCGGAGCAGCTGAGCGCCTCGATCAGCGAGATCACCCGCCAGGTCAGCCAGTCGGCCTCAGTGGTCGGGCGCGCGGTGGGTGCGGGGCGGGAGGCCCGCGCGACGATCGAGCGGCTGGTGGAGCGCGCGGCGGAGATCGGCACGGTCGCGCACATGATCTCCGATATCGCCGCGCGGACCAATCTGCTGGCGCTGAACGCGACGATCGAGGCGGCGCGGGTGGGCGATGCCGGCAAGGGCTTTGCGGTGGTTGCCGGCGAGGTGAAGCAACTCGCCAACCAGACCGCCCGCTCGACCAGCGAGATCACCGCCCAGCTCAGCCAGGTGCAGGCGGCAACGGAGGCTGCGGTGCGCGCGGTGCGCGAGATCGAGACGACCATCGTTGAGGTTGAGGGCATCGCCAACTCGATTGCGGTGGCGGTGGAACAGCAGGGGGCGGCGACGGCCGAGATCGGCCGCTGCGTGCAGCAGACGGCGCTTTCGGCGCAGAACGTGGCTGACCGGGTGGCCGATGTCTCCCGCCGGTCAACCGAGACGGATACGCAGTCCGGCACGGTGCGGGATACGGCGGCGGGGTTGCAGGTGGCCGTGCGCGATCTGCAGCGCACGGTGATCCGTGTTGTGCGCACCGCCACGACGGAGGTGGACCGCCGTGCTGCCGAGCGTATCGATGTGGACCGGCCGTGCCGGGTTGCGATCGGTGCCGGTGCGGCGCAGGCGGCGCGGCTTGGCGATATCTCCCGCGGCGGCGCGGCCCTGCGGGGCGTGGCGGCGCATGCGGGCGCGCAGGGCCGGCTGCTGCTGGACGGGCTGACCCTGGCGTTCAGCGTGCGCGAGGCGACCGACGAGGCGCTGCACGTCGCCTTCAGCCTGAACGCGGCGGAGACGGCGGCGCTGGACGCGCTGCTGGCCCGGCTGGTTCCTGGGCACGTGGCGGCGTGATCAGCCGCGCAGGCGCAGCCCGGCCGGGTCGAACAGCGGTGCGGGGAGCAACCGGGCGGCGCGGGGCGTGCCGAGGATGTCGATGCTGAACGGCGCGTCGGGCGCGGCCAGCCGGGCGGGCAGATAGGCCATCGCCACTGACGTGCCGGACCCGTGGGCGTAGCCGCCGGAGGTAACCCAGCCGACTGTCTGCCCCTCCAGGCGCACCGGTTCGTCGCCGATGGCATCTGCGTCCGTGGCCTCGACGGCGAGGGTGACCAGGCGCAGGGCTGCCTCGTCGAAGCGGGTGCGCAGCGCGGCGTCGCGGCCGATGAAGCGCTCCTTGCGGTCGCTGAAGAAGCGCTCCAGCCCGGCTTCGAAGGGGCTGTAGTTCGGCCGGTATTCGCGCGCCCAGGTGCCCCAGCTTTTCTCCAGCCGTAGGGAATTGAGCGCGCCCATCCCCACCGGGCGCAGGCCGTAATCGGCGCCGAGTTCGGTGAGCAGCGTGTGCAGGGCAGCCAGCATGTCGGCGGCCACCCAGATCTCGTAGCCAAGGTCGCCGGTGAAGCTGAGGCGGCCAACGGTGGCCTGGATCATGCCGAGCGCCATGCGGCGGTAGCGCATGAAGGGGAAGGCGGCGTTGGACACGTCCTCGCCAGTGGCCGCGGCCAGCAGGGCGCGGGCGTTCGGCCCGGCGATGGACAGGCCGGCGAGTTCGCTGCGCAGGCTGCGGATGGTGGTGCCTTCGGCGCGCATCCGCGCCTCCCACCAGCGCAGATGGTATTGCTCGGCGGCCCCGCTGCCGAAGACGTGGAACAGCTCGTCGCCGAGCCGGGCGACGGTGAAGTCGCCGATCAGCTTGCCGTCATGGTTCAGCATGGGTGCGAGCACGATCCGCCCGCTCTGTGGCGCGCGGTTGGTGAGCATGTCGTTGAGGAAGGCCTCGGCGGTGGGGCCGCGGAATTCGTAGCGGGCGTAGCCGGTGGTCTCGATCAGGCCGACGGCTGTGCGCACGGCCGCGCATTCGGCGGCGACGAAGGGATGCGCGTTGGAGCGGCGGAAGGTCACCTGCTCGACGGTGTTCGCACCGGCGGGGCCGTACCATAGCGGCGTCTCCAGCCCAAAGGAGGCGCCGAACACCGCGCCCGCCGCGGCCTGGCGGGCGTGGATCGGCGAGGTGCGCAGGGGGCGGCCGGCGGGCAGCTCCTCGTTGGGGAAGGTGACGCGGAAGCGCCTGCCGTAGTTCTCCCGCACCTTGGCGCTGGTATAGGCCGGCGTCGTCCAGTCGCCGTAGCGGGCGACATCCATCGCCCAGACGTCGAAGCCGGGGTCGCCGGTGACCATCCAGTTGGCGAGAGCGAGCCCCACGCCGCCGCCCTGGCTGAAGCCGGCCATCACCCCGCAGGCGACCCAGTAGTTGCGCACGCCGCGCACCGGGCCGACCAGCGGATTGCCGTCCGGCGCGAAGGTGAAGGGCCCGTTGATGACGCGGCGGATGCCGATATCGGCCAGTTTGGGGAAGTGGCGGAAGCCGATGGCGAGGTTCTCCTCGATCCGTTCCAGCTTGGGCGGCAGCAATTCGGCGCCGAAATCCCACGGCGTGTTCTTCGGCGACCAGGGGGTGCCGGCGCGTTCGTAGGTGCCGAGCAGGATCGCCTGACGTTCCTGGCGCAGGTAGATCTCGCCTTCGAAGTCGATGGTGTGCGGCAGTTCGTGGGTGGGCAGCAGGTCGGGGATGTCCTCGGTGATGAGGTACTGGTGCTCCATCGCCAGCACCGGCAGCTCGACGCCGACCATCCGGCCGACCTCGCGCGCCCACAGCCCGCCGGCGTTGACGACGTGTTCGGCGCGCACGATGCCGCGGTCGGTCACCACCTCCCAACTGCCGTCGCCCATCTGGCGGAGCGCGCTGACCATGGTTTTGCGGTTGATCTCCGCACCACCCATCGTGGCGGCCTTGGCGAAGGCGTTGGTGACGCCCGAGGGATCGACATGGCCGTCCAGCGGGTCCCACAGGGCGCCGACGAACTGGCTGCGGTCGATCAGCGGCAGCATCCGCTCCGCCTCGTCGATCGAGATGATCTGCGCATCCATGCCGAGATAGCTGCCGCGGGCGACGGCCATGCGCAGCCAGTCCATCCGCGCCTCGGTGCCGGCCAGCATCAGCCCGCCGGGGGTGTGCAGGCCACAGGAGACGCCGGAGATGCGCTCGATCTCCTGATACAGCTCGATCGTGTATTTCTGCAGGCGCGCGACGTTGGGGTCGCCGTTCAGCGTATGCATCCCCCCCGCCGCGTGCCAGGTGGAGCCGGAGGTCAGCTCGTCGCGTTCGATCAGCATCACGTCGGGCCAGCCGGCGGCGACGAGGTGATAAAGCACGCTGACGCCGACGACGCCGCCGCCGATCACCACTGCCTGCACGTGCGATTTCATGGCTGGGTTCCTGTCATGTCGGCGTCCATCGGCCGGGTGCCTAGCAGCATCCACGCCCCGGTGAACAGGCCCATCGCGATGGTGACGGCGGCGAGGTAGGCGAACATCCCGGCCGGCCCCAGCCAGCCGATCGCCCAGCCCGCCACCACCGGGCCGATGGCAGCGGCCAGCGCCCAGATCAGCAGCAGCGTGCCGCTGGCGGCCACCGCTTCGCCAGCCGTCAGCCGATCGCCGAGCAGGCCGACACCGAGGCCGTAGAGCGGCGCGGTGGCGGCGGCAAACACTGCGCCAATGCCGGCCAGCAGCAGCCAGGATGCCGCCCCGGCGAGCGCGAACAGCACGGCGGCCGCGGTCGCCACCGCCATCAGCGCCACCGCCGTGCCGGCCCGGCCCATCCGGTCAGCGGCGAACCCCACGGGCATCTGCACCGCCAGCCCCGCCAGGCTGACGGTGGACATGAACAGCGCCACTGGCCCCACCTCCATCTCCAGCGCCGCCAGATATACTGGCGCCAGCGCGTAGAACACGCCGTTGCACAACCCCGCCGCCGCACAGCACACCAGCCCCGACGGCGCCGCCCGCCAGAGCACCAGCAGCGGCACCCGCGCCGGCATCGGGCAGTCCGGCGCCAATGCCGGGCCCGTCGCGCCATACATCGGCAGGATCGCCGCCAGGAAGGCCAGGGCCGCCGGGATGAACAGCCACGCATCGGCCCCGGCCACCTGGATCGCCAGCGGTGCCAGCGCCCCACCGCCCCAGGTGACCAGCAGATAGGCCGACAGCACCCGTCCGCGGTTGGCGTTGCCCGCCCGTGCGTTCAGCCAGCCTTCAGCCACCACGCACAGCCCGGCATTGCCGAAACCGATCAGCCCACGCATTCCGATCCACGCCGACGCCCCCTCGGTCGCAGCCAAGGCGAGGGTCGCCAGCGCGGCCAGCGTCGCGAACAGTGCGAAGGCGCGGGCATGGCCGAGGCGGCGCACCACCGCCCCGCCGCCGAGCGCGCCGACGCCGAAGCCGAGCGCATAGGCGCTGGCGACCATGCCGATCCGCGTCGCCGTCTCCCCCTCGGCGACCAGCAGCAGCGGGATCAATGGCCCCATCAGCCCCATCGCCATCTGCGATACGAGCATTGCGGCGAGCACCGGGGCGAAGGGGGCGAAGCGATGCAACATCCGCCGATCCTGCCGCTGATTCGCCCGCACGGCCATCCCGCGGTGGCGCAGTGGCGATCACCGTGGATTTCATCCTTCTGTCATCACTCGAAGTGGGGCGGCGGCGCGGGTTGGGACTGACACGCGGCGCCGGAATGGGCTATGGCTCCAGGGCAGATCGGCTGACCCAGACGCGCATCGCCGAGCGGGCGTGAAACAAACAGGGAGAACAACGATGGCCTTCAAGCTTCGCACCAACAGCGGCCGCCCCCTGCACCCCGAGGTGCCGGCCTTGCAGGACCAGTTCCTCAAGGGCGAGATCGACCGCCGCGATTTCCTGCGCACCGCCGCCTGGCTCGGCGTGGCCCTCGGCTCCGCGCGCGCCTTCACCCAGGCCATCGCCCCCACGCCGGCCCAGGCGCAGGCCGCCGAGACGCCGAAGCGCGGCGGCACCATCCGCCAGGCGACCGTGGTGCAGGAGATCACCGACCCGCACGCCGTCACCTGGACGTCGGCGACTACGCTGACGCGCAATTCGGTGGAGTTCCTCACGCATGTGGACGAGGACAACATCACCCACCCCTATCTCGCCGCGAGCTGGGACCCGTCGCCGGACCTGAAGACCTGGCGCTTCAAGCTGCAGCCGAATGTGAAGTGGTCGAACGGCGATGCCTTCACCGCGGCGGACGTGGTGGCCAACATCCGCCGCTGGGTGGCGCCGGAATCGAAGTCGGCGAACAAGACGACGTTCAAGATCATCACCGACATGATCGTGCACAACCCGCTCGAATTCACCCTGGTGCTCGACCGCGCGGTGCTGGCGATTCCGGAGATGTTCTACGCCTATACCTGCGGCATCATGCATCCGAAGTTCGACGAGCAGGGCGGCAACTGGTCGAAGAACCCGATCGGCACTGGGCCGTACCAGATGACCGAATACGCCGTCGGCCAGAAGGCGACCTTCAAGGCGAAGCCCGACTACTGGGGCAAGAAGCCCTACCTGGACGAGCTGCGCTTCATCGACCTCGGCGCCGAAAGCACCGCCCAGATCGCGGCACTCGCGGCCGGGCAGGTGGATCTGGTGGCGACCATCAACACGTCGGACATCGACGTGGTGAAGCGCCTGCCGAATGTCGATCTGCTGCAGGTCAACTGCGCGCAGACGATCTGCATGCGCATGCAGGTCGATCAGAAGCCGTATGACGACATCCGCGTCCGCCAGGCGCTCGTGCTCGCGGCGGACAATGCGAAGATGCTGGAGATCGCCTATCGCGGCCTCGGCGTGGTGGGCGAGAACCATCATGTGGCACCCTTCCAGCCGGAATACGCCAAGCTGCCGCCGGTGAAGCGCGACGTGGCGAAGGCAAAGGCGCTGCTCGCCGAGGCCGGCTACAAGGATGGCGTGGACATGGAACTGGTGCTGGGCAACACCCAGGGGCGCTGGGAGCAGGACACGGCGCAGATCCTGCAGCAGAACGCCGCCGAAGCCGGCATCCGCATCAAGCTGAAGGTGCTGCCCTCCACCGAATTCTGGCCGATCTGGAACAAGGTGCCGTTCGGCCTGACCTTCTGGGCGCACCGGCCGCTGGCGGTGATGACGCTCGACCTCGCCTATCGCGGCGGGGCGGCGTGGAACGAGAGCAAGTTCGCCTCCAAGGACTTCGATGTGGCGCTGGACAAGGCGATGGGCATCGTCGATCCCAAGGCCCGCGCGGTGGCGATGATGGACGTGCAGCGCCTGTTGCAGGAAGCTGCCGTGATGGTGCAGCCCTACTGGTCCGACCGCTTCGGCGCGTCCTCCAAGAAAGTGCGCGGCTTCCGCCTGCATCCCGCGACTTACACCAGCCTGTTCAACACCTGGATGGCATGAGGCCCTGAGCGGCAGCATGGCCCGCTACCTGCTCACCCGCTTGGGAGAGATGGTGGCGGTCATGCTCGCCGTCTCCTTTCTCGTCTACCTCGCGCTGGAGGTGAACGGCGCGTCGGTGGCGGTGAAGGTGCTCGGCCAGTTCTCCACCGAGGATCAGCGCGCCCGCTGGCTGGAGGAATACGGCTACAACCGGCCGTTCCTGGTGCGCTACTTCGCCTGGCTGTGGGATTTCGTGAACCTGCGCTGGGGCCAGTCGATCCTGTTCCGCGACGATGTCATCACCATCCTCATCCCGCGCCTGGAAAAGACCGCGATCCTCGCGGGCCTGACGTTCGCGACGATGGTGCCGGCGAGCTTCATCCTCGGCATTCTCGCCGGCATGCGGGAGGGCTCTGCGACGGACCGGGCGATCTCGTTCTTCTCGGTGTTCACCACCTCGGTGCCGGAATACGCCTCGGCGGTGTTCTTCTCGGCGATCTTCGTGTTTGCGCTGGGCTGGCTGCCCGGCGCGTCCACCGGCACGATGGGGTTCGCCTGGAACGAGATGGTGCTGCCGGTGATGGTGATGGCGGTCTATGACATCGGCTACCTCGCCCGGATCACCCGCGCGTCGATGGCCGAGGTGATGGTGCAGCCCTATATCCGCACGGCACTGATGAAGGGCGCATCTCCCGCCCGCATCGTGCTGCGCCATGCGCTGCGCAATGCGATGGTCGCACCCATCACGGTGATCATGCTGCAGATCCCGTGGCTGGTCTCCGGCGTGATCGTCGTCGAGGTGTTCTTCGCCTACAAAGGCTTCGGCACGCTGATCTATGAGGCCTGCCTGAACAGCGACATCGCCCTCATCGAGGCCTGCGCCATCGTCTCGGTGTTCATCATCGTCTCCACCCAGTTCCTGTCGGACCTGCTGTACACGCTGCTGAACCCGCGCATCCGCGCCTCCCTGAAGGGCGCAGCATGAGAACGCTGGGGCGCGCGCTGCGGCATCTGCCTGGCGCGGTGGGCTTCACGGTGGTCGCCTTCTGGGTGCTGATCGCGGTGTTCGCGCCGCTGGTCGCCCCCTACGATCCGCTGAAGAGCCAGGTGCCGCTGGTCATGCCCTTCGGCGCCGGGCCGGATGGCGCGCGGTTCTGGCTGGGCACGGACATGCTGGGGCGGGACATCCTGTCGCGGCTGATCTGGGGCACGCGCACGGTGGTGATCTACGCCACCGTCTCCACCTCGTGCGCCTACATCGTCGGCATCTCCGCCGGGCTCGCCGCCGGCTTCTTCCGCGGCTGGATCGACCGGGTGCTGAGCTTCGGCGCCAATGTGATGCTGAGCTTTCCGGTGCTGGTGATCTATCTGCTGATCATCGTCACGCTCGGCCCGTCGGGCGTGAATATCGTGCTGGCGGTCACCTTCGCCTCCGCACCCGCGATCTTCCGCATCGTGCGCGCCCTGACGCTGGATATCCGCTCGCGGGATTTCGTCGCCGCCGCCATCACCCAGGGGGAGAGCAGCCTGCGGATCATGCTGGGCGACATCCTGCCGAACGCCACCGGGCCGCTGATCGTCGATGCCTGCCTGCGCGTAGGCTACACCGCGATTGCCATCGGCACGCTGGGGTTCCTCGGGCTTGGATTGCCGCCGCCGACGCCGGACTGGGGCGGCATGGTCAACGAGGGCCGAGCGATGGCGATCGTGTTTCCGCATCTCGTCATCTTCCCCTGCATCGCCATCTCCTCGCTGATGCTCGGCCTGTCGATGCTGGCGGACGGGCTGCGCGAGGCGGCCCGCGCCGGCGCGCGCGGATGAGCGTGCTGGAAATCCACGGCCTGTCCGTCGCCCTGCCGAAAGGCGGGGACCGGGCGTTTGCGGTGCAGGACATCACGCTGGATGTGCGCGTGGGCGAAATCCTCTGCGTGGTGGGCGAGAGCGGATCGGGCAAGTCGGTGCTCGCCAGCGCCATAATGGGCGCACTCCCTCGCGGCCTCACGCGCGCGGCCGGGCGCATCCTGTTCCAGGGCCGCGACCTCACCGCGCTGGCCGAGCGCGACCTGCGCCGCCTGCGCGGGCGGGAGATCGCGATGATCTTCCAGGAGCCGATGGCCAGCCTCAACCCCTCGGTGCGGATCGGCCCGCAGATCGAGGAGGTGTTCGCCATCCACACGCCTGAGATGCCACCGGCCGAGCGTCAGGCGCGCGCGCTGGCGCTGATGGAAGCGATGCATCTGCCCGATCCCGCCAGCCTCGCCAAGCGCTACCCGCACGAGATTTCCGGCGGCCAGTGCCAGCGGGTGGTGATCGCCATGGCGCTCGCCCACAACCCCGCTTTGCTGATCGCCGACGAGCCGACCACCGCGCTGGACGTGACCACCCAGGCGCAGATACTCCGCCTCATCCGCGACCTCCGCCACGGCGCGGACGGCACGGCGCGAGGTGTGCTGTTCGTCACTCACGACTTCGGCGTGGTGGCCGACATCGCCGACCGGGTGGCGGTGATGCAGGCCGGCAAGCTGGTCGAGATCGGGCCGACGCAGCAGGTGCTGGACGACCCGCAGCACCCCTATACCCGCCAGCTCGTCGCCGCCGTGCCCTCGCTGACGCCGCGCCCGCGCGCGCCGGCGCAGGGCGCGCCGGAGCTGCTGATCGCCGGGCTGACCAAGAGCTACGGCCGCCTGCGCGCGGTGGACGACGTCAGCTTCACC